>JAOACR010000014.1 GCA_026417735.1 Kiritimatiellia bacterium | reverse complement strand
AGATGTGTATAAGAGACAGACACGGCCCGCCGCTCGCGCGCGCACTGATGGAGGGCGGTGTGGGGGCGATGGAACTCACACTGCGGACACCTGCGGCGCTCGATGCGTTGCGGCGCATTCGCGCCGAAGTGCCCGAAATGCTCGCGGGAGTCGGCACGATCCTGACGCCTGACCAGGTCGAGGCGGCGCGTTCGGCGGGCGCGGCGTTCGGCGTCTCGCCCGGCACGAATCCGCGTGTGTTGGAAGCGGCCGCGCGCTCGGGTCTCCCATTTGCGCCAGGTGTCGCGACGCCCTCCGACATCGAGCGCGCGCTGGAACATGGCTGCCAGGTGTTGAAGCTGTTTCCGGCGGAGCCGCTGGGCGGCATCGCATACCTCCGGGCGATTGCCGCACCCTATCAGCATCTGGGGGTGAGGTTTGTGCCGCTTGGCGGGCTGACACAGGGAAATGTGGCCCAATGGCTGGCCGAGCCGTTGGTGCTGGCGGTGGGCGGATCCTGGCTCGCGCCGCGGGATGCGATCCGCAACGGCGACTGGGCCGCAATTCGCGCGCTGGCGGAAGCGGCGCGCACCGCGGTGGTGCAAACGCGGCAGGCCCAGGCGAACGGCACGGGTCGCGGGCCGGCGCCGCAGCGCTGATCGCGGGGGATCGCAAGGGTGAAATATGTCGTTACATTCGGCGAGGTGATGGGGCGCCTCTCTCCCCCCGGCGTCACACGCTGGGCTCAGGCGCTTCCGGGTCCGGTGCAGTGGTCGTTCGGCGGGGCCGAGGCCAACGTCGCCGCGGGTCTGGCCTGTCTGGGCGCGCGGGCCGCATTCGTGACCGCGCTGCCAACCCACCCCATCGCGGAGGCGTGCGTGCGACAGCTGCGAGGGCTCGGGGTGGAAACGCGCTGGATCGTGCGCACGGATCGCGGACGGCTCGGACTGTATTTTGCAGAAACCGGCGCCAACCAGCGGCCGAGCGTCGTCATCTACGACCGGGACCACTCGGCGCTGGCGGTCACACCGGCCGACGCCTACGACTGGGCGGGCGCCTTTGCGGAGGCGGACTGGCTGCACACCACCGGCATTACTGCTGCGATTTCGCGGGCGGCGGCGGAAGCCGCTGGCGGCGCGATGCGGGAGGCGAAACGACGCGGTCTGACCGTTTCCTGCGATCTCAACTTTCGCAAGAAGCTGTGGCGGTGGGAGCCGGGTATCGCCCCGCGCGATCTGGCGGAGCGCACGATGCGCGAGCTGTTGCCGATGGTGGACCTGCTCATCGCAAACGAGGAGGACGCCGCGGATGTGCTTCGCGTCCGCGCCGCAGGGACCGATGCGGAGGCCGGTCGGCTCGCGGTGGAGCGGTATCCAGAGGTTGCCCGTGAGATCGTCCGGCAGTTTCCAAACCTCCGATGGGTGGCGATCACGCTGCGGGAAAGCATCTCGGCGGATCACAACAACTGGGGCGCAATGCTCTATTCGGCCGAGAGGGATGCAGCGGTGTTCGCCCCGATGCGCGCGGGCCGATATGCGCCCTACGAGATCCGTGACATCGTGGACCGCATCGGCGGTGGGGATGCGTTTGGCGCGGCACTCATTTTCGCATTGCGAACGCCGGAGCTGTCCGACGCCACCACAGCAGCAGAATTTGCGGTCGCCGCCTCTTGTCTGGCGCATTCCATTCCGGGCGATTACAACCTCGTCAGCCGCGCGGAGGTGGAGGCGCTGATGAAGGGCAGTGGCACCGGCCGCGTGCAGCGGTGATTTCCGGGCCGGCGCGGCCACGCGCAACCACCGCCGGCGACAGTCCCACGTCATCCAGTCAACGAGGCCGCGCGAACTCTTGCCGTGAGCGGTTTGCCACCTGCGCGGCCGCCGCGTCGCTCAATCATCGGTACTCGAACGTCGCGGTCATCGTGCAGTCCGTGTCCGAAACGAGGCGAACCCAGTGGGCACTGAAGTCCGCCGGAAATTCGTGCGTGTGAGCCGACCCCGGCGGCACGATGAGCTCTCGGTAGAGTTTCCAGAAGTCGCGGTTGGAATAATCCACCTCGATCCGGACGCGCACCGGTGCGCCGGCCGCGTGGCGGATCGTCAGTGTCTTGCGGTCGAAGCCCGTCATCAGATACGGGTCGGAGGCGACACCTGCCTGCACGGCGGTTTCGTGCCAGGGTCCTCCGCGCCCGACGGGCTTGCCGAGTTTCCAGAGCTCGTCGATCTGACCGAGCCAGAGAACCAATCCGGTCCGTGCGTCATGGAGCACGTGGCCGTCCGGGGGAGGGTCGGTGCGACAGCCGGCCAGCACCATCAGGCCGCGCCAGGTGCAAAAGTCACTGATCGCATACCCATGAGCGGCGATCGGTTTCATTTCGCGGTAGTTGGGGGTGGCTTTCGTGTCCGTGCGGGGAATCTCGTAGAGAATACCTGCGAAATTGGCCAGATAACGCTCGGACACGCACTCGCGCACACCGCGGAGCGAGTCTGGCGCGAACCGGTCCGGCGCTGCCGGTCCGCGCGGAAGCCTCCAACGGCGGCCGGCCGCGTCGGTCACGATCACCGATGCCGCGTCGGTCGCGAAGTCGGGCCGAATCGCATTGGTGGTCTCCAGCAGCCGTCGGGCCGCCGGATCGCTGCTGGGCCGGACCGACAGATCCGCGTGGACCTCCAGCGTGTCGGTGCGAGCGATACGCCCATCGGCCTCTATGGTTTCCGCCAGAACGTGTAAAACGCCGTCACCGGGGCGAAGGATCGCACGGCACCATGGCGTCTGCCGCCCGGCCGTGGTTGCGGGAGCGAGCGCGGCGAAGCGGCGCTCGTCGGGCGCATGCGGACGATCTGGCAAATAATGAAAATACACGGAGCCCGCCGTCAGATCGCGGTCGGCGATGACGCGGATCCATTCGCCCGGTGCGTCCGCCGGAAACGTCAGCCACGCGTAGCCGCCGGCGCTGACCACCACGTTGGTCAGCTGCACCCAGCGGCCGTCGCCGTCCACATCCACTTCGAAACGGAAGCCCACCGCGACGCCCGCGTTGTGGGCGAGGTGAGCACAACGGCGGCGGTAACCCGCGAAGAGATAGGGGTCGGAGGGAGCGCCGCCCTTCACCGCGTCGCCCAGCCAGACGCCGCCCCAGCCTATCGGCGGTCCAAAGCTGGGAAGATCTTCGGGCGAACCGATCCAAAGGTTGGATTGCGACTTTCCGGCGAGCGGATTCTGCATTACCGAGCAGTCGTCCGACGCCAGCACGAGGCGGCCATTCCACTCACAGAAGTCGGGAATGTAGCGCAGGTGAGTCGCGATCGGTCGCAGGCCCGCGGTGCGCCGGCTGCAGAAGGTGGGGGGAAAGTCAAACATCTGACCGTGCATCGTCATCATCCACCGACCGCGGCCGATTTCCCGGATGCGCGGCCACTCCGTAAACCAGCCGTGTCGGGGGTCATAGGTGAAGGAGCCTTTGGGGAGCCGAAAACAGGACCAGCGGCCTTGGTCCAGTAGATAGAGCAGCACCGAACGGCGGTCCCAACCGGTGGCCCAGACGGGTTCCCCGGCGCCGGTGGCGCCATGCAGACCGCCGGGGCCGGCGACCTCGCAGAACTGACGGCGGGCAATGAGGCGCCAGTTGGTGCCGTCCCACTCGGCGAGTGCGCCCGCGTCTTCGGGGCTGGGCGGCGGCAGCGGGCAAAGGAACTCGTCGCTGCGCGGTGTCCGCCCCGCCGCGTGTTCGCCGTTATTGGCAATGATGAACCGTCCCTGGCCGGTCCACGCTCCTTTGCCGTGCCAGCCGGGCACGGGTTTCTCGAAGAGCTTGCGGGCTTCGAGGGTATGGACGTTGACCTCCCAGATCGGGCCTTCCATGTCGAACAGCAGCAGACGGTTTTCTGGATCGGTCAGGTGGCGCGCCCACGCGGTGTAACGGCCGGGGACTGCTTTCACATCGATTGCGCGCACACGGCCCGTGGCATCGATCGCATAAGGGCCGAGGAACAACTGGCGGGATTCGCGGTGGATCAGCCGGGCGGCATGAGTGCCACCGACGCTTTCCGGGTGGCGGACAAGCCGGAACGATTCGTCGGTCGAGTAGAGGCCGTCTTCGCTGCCGGTGCGGTAGTGGGGCGGGTAGGTGATCCACCACAGGCGGCCGGCCCAAGGCACGACCGCTCCGATGCCGCATTCGCCATAGGGGTTGAAGACCGCCAGATGCGGCCGGATGCCGGAGATACAAATCGTGTCATTGCCGGCCGCGGCGGCGGTAAGCGCGAGCATCGCGCTGAGCAGCGGACCGCGGTGTGGTTTCATCTCTGCGACTCCGGTTGTGTGCCGACGCGCGCCCGGTCAGCGGGGGACATGTCGTCGGTGAAGGTGACCGCCGCGATCCAGGGCAGATCGCGATAGAGGGAGTCGTAGTCGAGGCCGTAGCCGACAACGAACTCATCGGGACAGGTGAACGCGACGAAATCCGCGCGGATCGGCACCACGCGGCGCGCGGGCTTGTCG
The DNA here is from genome assembly GCA_026417735.1 of Kiritimatiellia bacterium. Classification (NCBI taxonomy): domain Bacteria; kingdom Pseudomonadati; phylum Kiritimatiellota; class Kiritimatiellia; species Kiritimatiellia bacterium. The sequence goes on along the minus strand of JAOACR010000014.1, from coordinate 144,058 downwards.
AGTAACACGCAAGTGCGCACGCGCGCGGCGCCGCGCTCCCGTGCGCGCCCGGCCGCAAACGCGAGCGTGCGGCCGGTGTCCAGGATGTCATCGACGATAAGCGTGTCCCGCCCGCGAACATCCAAGTCAAAGTCGCGCAACACGCGGATCTCACCGGAGGAGCAGGTTTGGCCGCCGTAGCTCTGCAGCAGCGTGAAGTCGAGGCGCGGGCGGAGCCGGTGATGATGAAAGCAGCGGATCAGATCGGCCAGAAACACGAAGCTACCGCGCAGGATGCCGATTACGCACAGCTCGGGGCCGGGCGTCGTTTGGGCGATTTCACCGGCGAGTTCTGCGACACGGCGCGCGATCGCCTCGGCCGGGAACAGCACGCGTTGAATGTGATGCGGTCGCATGATTGGTATCCGCCTGGGATGGACGGCGGCAGAATAGCGGAGCGCGTTGACGCCGGAAAGCGGTGCGAGCCTCACCGACGCCAAAGACCCTCACCGAATAATCCTCCGAGCCCGCACACGGGCGGGGGCGGAGGGCGGTGCCGGCAAGCTCCACTCTGCCGGGCAAGTGATCAGCGGCGGCGGGTGAGCATCCACGCCCGCCAGTTGCCGACCGCCTCGCTGGTGCTCAGCGCCCGCCGATAGACGCGGACAAGGCGGACTGACGGACCGATTCGGGCCTGCTCGGCTCCGTTGGCCTCGCGAAGGGTGGGGCTGAAACGGCCCCAACCGAATTGCCGCTCGTCGCCGCCGTCGTCCAGGACGCCATTGACGACGAACATCACAATGTTGGGCCCACCGTCCACAGTGGCGACGACGTGGACGGGTCGGTCGGCCGCGGCCGCGCCGCGGCAGGTGCGCCAGCTGCACGTTTGCCGTCCATCACCGAGGAGCAGTTCGAGTGCGTTGTCGTCTGTCCTTCGCAGTTGCAGACCGCGGCCGTCGGGGGTCCAAGTGTCGAACAAGAGGATGTCGGCAGATGTGGCGGCCGGCTCCACCGCGATTTCCAGAGAAAACCCGGTGCGTTGGCGGAGCCCGGGGTAGGGGGGCTGAGGGGACCGCCGGATGAGTTCTGGCAGGCGCGGCATCCTAAACTCCGGGGGCATGGCCGCGCCATTCGGCGGTAGCGTGAGCGCGAGGCCGTTGGTGGCGATCAGGCTGTTGGTGAACTGGGCGAAAAGGCCATGCAGCAGCCCGGGCGGAATTTCATGGACGCGGGCAAGGGTCTTTTGCGACTCGGTGATGTACATGGCGCCATCCTCCTCCTCGATGAGGTCCGGATAGCTGAGGCGGATGAAAGGGTCGTCGTCGTACAGGAGAATCTCAGGCTGCGACCATTCGAGGCGCAGACCGTCCGGCGTGCTCACTTCCCGTCCGGCCATGCACCAGGCGGGGTTTCGGTCGTCGTAGGGACTGCGGCCGGCCCGGCCGGCCGCCCCGAGCTCGCCGATGAACCGTCCCCCGTGATTATGGAACCAGTAGAGGAACATGCCATTCGAGCATCGCCAGATGAAGTTCGCAGCGCGAGGGTGCTTCACCCGCGCACCGCCGGGCCGCCACCTGAGGTAGTCCGGCGGAGTCCAGGTTCGGCCGGCATCGCGGCTGTAGGCGCAGGCGGGCCAGCCGTCAATCGTGCGGTACACGCACACAAGGGAGCCGTCGCTCAATGCGGCGATGGACTGTTCTTCGGCGACCCGTCCTCCACCCCCAGGTGCGCGCAGCCCGACATCCCCAACGGGGCGGGTCTCGAACCGGATGTTCTCAGGATCGCGCTCAGTCAACAGGGTGCGGCTGGCCAGAAACGCTCCCTCCGACTGCGCAAAGAAACCGGCGCCCATCGCGCCCACCTTGTGCAGTACCAGAATCGCCTCGTCGCGCAGGATGAGGGGGCGGCCGACGTTCCAGAAAAAACGGATGCGGCCGCCGTACACATTGTTTCGATCGCACTCGAACTCTCGGACCGGCACTTCATAGCGACGTGGCGACCAGCTCCGGCCGTGATCATCGGTGAAACGGAACACGTAGTGGCCGAGCGAATCTACGCGTTGAAACACGCCGCCGTCTTCCCGCTTCACTTCGCGTACGTTGTCGGTGTTATGGTTGTAAAAGCAGTAGATTCGCCCGGAGGGCACTTTCAGAAGCACCGCGTAACTGGCTTCAGGTCCGTTGGTTGGTTCAAGGAAAACGGGTGGTGACCAGGTGCGACCACGGTCGGTGCTGCGCATTGCGATGATCGTCTGTCCCCGGTCACCCTCGTGGCCCGTGCCGGTGGTGACCGCACACAGCCAGGCTCCGTCGTCAGTCCGCACCACATAGGCCTGATCGGCATAGCCTAGACTGAAGATCGGCCGGCCGTTTGCGATGTGTCGGGGATCGGAGAGGGACTCAACAGCCGCCGCTTGCGCCGGCATCAGACGGCAGGCCAGCACCAATGCCGTCATCGCCGCCCGCGCCGCCGGTGGTCGACAACCCCTCAGCGTGCCGAGCGTCAGGTCGAAGTGGCGCATCGCAGATCTGCCTCGATTCAAGGGCATGGAGCCGGCGCCGGCAGTCTAATTGCGATGCGGCGGCCCGCCAAGCCGGGTGGCAAACAACACTCCGCGCTCCCGGGAGGGGAGCCCAAGTGTGATCAGAACAACTGGCTGGCCCTAGGGCTGGTCTTCAGAGGCGGCCGTCCCGCTTCAGTTGCGCGTCAATTTGCGCCTCAGCCTCGAGCCAGTTCTTCATCGGGTCGCTCGAAGGCCCGCGGCGCAGAGAGATGTAATAGGCGGCCTCCGCGATCATGCGGTGACGCTCTTCTTTCGAGACCTTGGTTGTGACCGGAGCGGAGGGCGTCAACGCCGCACTCGCAGGGGCCGCTGAGGACGACTCTGCGGGCCGTGGCGGTGGCGTGGGGCTCGTCGCTTCCGTTGCGGCGGCTGCCGCCTTTTTCTTCGATACCTTTGGTGTTGCCGCTTTCTTCGTGGTCATGACAAATCCCTTCTCTTACGGCTGGCCGCGTCCTGCGGTTATCGGATCTACTGGTCTCACATCTCCGCGAGACCACGGGCTCATTCTAACTTGAGATGGCGACAAGTCAAGAACGGTCGGCGACTTCGGTCCGCCGTCCATCGGACTTTTACAACTACATAATGGTCAATCGTAAGAGCTGTTATCGCTGGGGGGATGAAATGCTGTTGCAGATGGAGGGCGTGCGGGCTGGCGGGCGGAAGAAGTTCTCAAGGGCCAAGCAGCTCGAGCACAGCGGCGCCAAACGTGAAGCCGCCCCCGAAGGCGGTCAATCCGATACGTTCGCCTGCTGGCCGGCCGGGGATCAGGGCCTCAAGCGCCAGCGGAATCGTGTTGGAAGACGTGTTGCCGTGGTCGCGGATGTAGAAGAAGACCTTCTCGGTGGGGAAGCCGATTGCCTTCTGGATCGCTTCGATGATGCGTTCGTTGGCCTGGTGGGGCACGATCATTGACAGGTCCTGCACGCGGATGCCCTGTTCCGCGCACGCGCGCTCGAGCATTTCGATCATTTTGCGCACCGCGACGCGGAAGACGCGTTTGCCGTCCATCTGGATGTGTTCGCCGCTATTCATTGCCGGCACGTACAGCACCCGCTCATCTTCGCCCATCGCGGAAAGCACCGGGCGGTGCACACGCAGATTCATTTGGCCGGGGTAGGGGAGGCGGGAGACCAGTGAGGCGGTGGCCGCATCGCCAAACAGGAACAGGGTGTTCGGATCGGCGGCATTGAGCATGGGCGACAGCGTCTCCGCGGTGACCAGCAACACGCGGGCCTCGGGCCGGATTTGCAGAAGGTCCCAGACCTGTTGCAGCGCGTAGAGGTAGCCAGTGCAGGCGGCGTTGATGTCGTGAGCCTGAATCTCCGCGGAAGTCCCCTTCGCGCTCAGCTCGCGCAGGATGCGGCAGGCGAGAGAGGGGGTGGTGGAGAGCGGCGTGCCGGTGCTGCAGATGATGGCATCCACGTCGGCGATGGAAATGTTCAATTGTTCGAAGAGACGGCGGCAGGCGGCAACCGCAAGCGTCAGCGCGTTTTCGCCGGGGCCGATCCAGTACCGCCGAGCGATGCCGGTGCGCTGAACAATGTCGGCGGGGCTCCAGCCCGGCAGACGCGCGACGAGCTCCTCATTGGTCACCTCGCGCGAGCCGTTCGCGTGGCAGATCGCGGCAAGGATGACGGGCGACTCGCCCGCGGGCGGCCGCACTGGGTGCACGGCGGCCGCGGGACCGGTTCGGCGTCGCAGCCTCGGGACTTCGACGACGCCGCGCGCAGCTGTGGAGGCGGTCGCGGGCACATCCCGCAGCCGTAGGAACGGTTGGCCGGCCCGGAGCACGTCTCCTTCCGACGCGAGCACCTCGTCCACCGTGCCCTCCGCCGGCGCCGCGATCTCGTGCGGGGCCTTGTCCGCCTCCACCGACGCGAGAATCTGGCCCGCGTTCACGCGATCGCCCGGCCGTACGTGCAGGCGAACGATGCGGATGTTTTCATCTGAAGGGCTCGATCCCGTGGCCGCGACAGTCAGCCGGCCCGGCGGATCCGCGTGCGGGCGTTCCCACGAAAGTTCAAGGCCAAGCATCGGAGCGGCGACTTCTAGAATCCGTCGCAAAGACGGCAACACGGAACGGTGGAGCTGCTCGTGGAAGGGGGGCAGTGAGTCGGGGCCGGTGATTCGCGCCATTGCCACCGGGGTCCCCGAGTGTTCGGCAACCGTCGCGAGGATTTCGGCACCCAGACCGCAGACGGGGGGGGCCTCATGGACGACGATCAGCCGACCGGTGCGGCGGGCGCTGGCCAGGACCATCTCGCGGTCCCACGGAACCAGTGAGCGCAAATCCAGCACCTCGGTCTGGACGCCGGCGTCGGCGAGCGCCGCGGCGGCCTCCTCGCACAGCGGCACGGTGTTGCCCCAGCCGACGAGTGTGAGATCGTTTCCCCCCCGGACCCTTCGTGCCCGGCCCACCGGCACGTAGGCACGAACGTCTGCGGGAGCACCCCGTTGGCGGTCGTTCAGCAATGCCTTGGGGTAGAGCAGCACGGTCGGCCGCGCCTCATCGAACGCGGCGCGCAGCAGACCGGCCGCGTCGGCGGCGGTGGAGGGCATCAGCACATCCAGTCCGGGCATTGCGGCCAGCGGTGCTTCCGGGCTCTGTGCGTGGTACGGCCCCAGCCCCGCCCGATACCCTCCGGCAACCGCCAGAACGATTACCGGCACGCGGTAACGGCCACCGGTGCGCCACTCGATCGCCGCCAGTTCTGCGACGAGCTGGTTGTAGGCGACCGGAAAGAAGTCCGCGAACTGAAGGAAGACGATGGGCCGGCCGCCGGCGAGCGCACGCCCGACCGCGGTACCGACAATCGTGCTTTCCGCCAGCGGCGAGTTGCGCACGCGGCCGGGGAATCGGGTCGACAAACCGCGGGTGACTCCAAAGACGTCCCCTTTTGGATCCTCGATGTCCTGGCCGTACAGCGAAACTTCCGGATGCGCGGCGAGCAGCTCTGCGAGCGTGTCGCGCAACGCCTCGAGCATCGACTGCGTCGGGGGACCCTCGCCGCGTACTTCGATGGGCGGCACACGCGGCAGATCGGCTCGCGGATGGCGGGCGGGCGCCGGGGCGGGGGGCGGCGCCGCACGCGCTTCGTCAACCGCAGCGGCGAGCTCCGCGGCCACCGCTTGCTCTTCTGCGGCCAGACGGGCTTCTGAAACGCCCGCTCGGGTGAGGTGTTCCCGCAGCGACGCGATCGGATCGCCTGAGGCGCGCGCCCGGCGAATGTCTTCCTCATCCCGGTAGACCGTCTGATCATCGGAATTGGAGTGACTGATCAGCCGTTCGCATCGTGCGATGACGATCTGCGGTTGCCGGTCTTGCCGGAGCGACGCGATGAGAGGCCGCAGCGTCCGCTCCAACGCGACCGGGTCGCGCGCGTCGGCGCGGACGATCGGGATGCCGTGAAACTCGGATGCCGGTCCATCCGGCCGATCGTACCACGTTGCGCCGGCGGTGCGGGTGGAGAGCGCATACCCGTTGTCTTCGACAAGAAACAGCACTGGCAAGCGGCGCCGTACCGCCTCCGCGATCGCTTCGAGCACCTCCCCCTGCTGGGAGCCGCCATCCCCGAGGCCGCAGTAGACGATGGGACGGTCGGGACGGTCCACAATTTCCGCGGCCACGCCGACCGCGGGCAGCGCGTTATTGCCGACGAATGTCGGCATCGGCAGCACGTGGAGCGCGGGGTCCGAATGGAAGGCGGGCATGTCGCGGCCGGCGCTGGACGCCTGCGAGCTGCCGAACAACGCATGAATGAACTCCGCCGGCGGCACACCGCGGGCCAGCAACAGTGCGAGGTCGCGGTAGTGAGGGTGCAACCAGTCCTGCGGACCGAGCATTGGCGCGAGCACTGCGGTGCCCTCGTGGCCGTCGCCGCCGAGGTGAAACGAAATTTCCCCCCGCCGGGCGAGGTCCGCGGCGAGCGCTTCGATGCGCCGCGCGCACACCATGTGCCGGTAGAGCTGGATCCAGCAAGTGAGATCGTCAGTGGCCATCAGAACCTCCAGCATACGTGGCCGCCGGTCGTGTGACCAGTTCAGGTTTCTCGGGTGGTAAACAGCTCTTCACCCGTCGCAGCGTCCTGAATCACGAAGTCCTCGACGTGCAGCGCGGGATCCGCCACGAACCCGAGCCGACCGCCAAGACGTTCCTCCAGTTCCACCAGGGCTGCCTCGTCCTCGCGCCGCAACCGTTCCAGCACCGCGGGATTGACCCGGATGCGCAGCTCCGCGGTCCGACCCTGCTGCCGGAGCCGTCGCAGTACACCGGCGGCGCGCCGCTGGATCTCGACACTCATCGTCAGCGTGGATTTCACCCGGCCACGACCGCCGCAGTACGGGCAGTTCACCGATGCGGTCTCGCGGATACTTTCGTCGCTGCGTTGCCGGGTCATCTCCATCAGGCCCAGCGGCGAAATCGGCAGCACGTTGGTGCGGGCGCGGTCGTTGCGCAGACACTCCCGCATGCGGCGGTAGACCTGCTGCTGGTCCTTGCGGGACTTCATGTCGATGAAATCGATCACGACCAATCCGCCGACGTTGCGCATCCGCAGCTGGCGGGCGATCTCCTCTGCCGCCTCGAGGTTCACCTGGAGGATGGATTCGTCCTGGCTCTTGCCGCCCTTGAAGCGGCCGGTGTTCACATCAATCGCCACCATCGCTTCGGTTTCATCAATGACGATGTAACCGCCGCTGGGCAGCCACACCTTGCGCCGCAGCGAGTTCTCGATCTTTCGTTCGATGTCATAGTAGTCGAAAATCGGTGCCTCCCCCTCGTACAGTTTCAGCGTGCCGCGCGCGCGCCGTGAGATGCGGGCGATCAGAGATTTGATCCGTTCGTATTCCTCGCGGGAATCCACCACGATGCGGTCAATGTCCTCGGTGAGCGCGTCGCGGATGGTGCGCTCGATGAGGTCGGGTTCCTGGTAGAGCCGGCAGGGCGCCGGGCAAGTGCGAATGCCGGTCTCGATCTGCCGCCAGATCTCGAGCAGCGAGCGGAGATCCCTCGCGAACGCGGTCGGCCGAGTGCCGAGCCCGGCGGTGCGCACGATGATGCCGACCCCCTCTGGCACCGGCAGTCGGGCGAGGATCTTCTTCAGCCGTTCTCGTTCCTCCCGCTGTTCGATGCGCCGCGACACCCCTTTCAGCGAGGATCCGGGCAGCATCACGAGGTAGCGTCCGGCGATGCTCAGGTTCGCGGATACGCGCGGGCCTTTCGTGCCGATCGGGCCTTTCGTCACCTGCACGACGATCTCCGAGCCGATCGGAAACCGCTGCCGGATCTCGGCAGCCAGCTGCTGGTTGCGCCGTTGCGGGGTGGATGTCTCGCTGTCGCTCCCCTCGGCGGCCTCCAGGCGCAGCGAGTCTTCAGGGATCATGTCCCAGTAATGGATGAACGCGTTCTTTTTCAGACCGATGTCAATGAACGCAGCCTGGAGGCTGTCCTCGAGGTTCTGGATGCGGCCCTTGAACACGCTGCCGACGATGCGCTCGTCGGTGCGGCGTTCGACGAAGAAGTCGGTGAGTTCGCCGTTTTGCAGCACCGCGACGCGGGTCTCGAGCCGTTCGGCGTTGATGATGATCTGATTCTTTACGGGCTTTCGCCCGAACATCGCCTGTAGGAGTTTGCGGATCATGGGTCCTCCGGGATCATTCGCGGATGGCGCGCTGTGCGCGCACGCTCTGAATCAGGCCCAACGCGATGCCGATCGCCAGCAGGAACGAGCCCCCGTAGCTGACCAGCGGCAACGGCAGGCCAGTGATCGGCAACAGGCCGATCGTCATCGCGAGATTGATGAACGCATGCGTGAACACCAGCGCGGTCAGGCCGGTGGCCAGCAGCATGCCCTCGCGGTCTGGCGCCTCCGCGGCGGCGGCAAAGCCGCGCACGATCAGCACTGCGAACAGCAGGATCAGCAGCGAGGAGCCGACGAACCCGGTCTCCTCCGCCACCACCGAGAAGATGAAATCTGTCGGCGCGACGGGCCGTGGCAGGTAGCCGAGTGTGTTCTGTGTGCCCGCCAGCCACCCCTTGCCCCAGAGACCGCCGGAGCCGATCGCGAGCTCGGACTGGATCTTGTTCCAGCCGGAACCGAGCGGGTCGCGCCAGGGATCCAGGAACACGCGGATGCGCTCGCGCTGGTACTCGTCGAGCACGAACCATGCGGCGGGCAGTGTCAGCAGTCCCAGCGCGGTGAGAACGGCCAGCTGGCGGGCGCGCATGCCGGCGACCAGTAGCATCGCGAGCGTGACCGGCAGCAACACCGCGGCGGTTCCGAGGTCTGGTTGCAGGACGATCAGCGCGAACGGCAGCCCGGCGACCGCGCCGACCTGCAGCAGTGAAGACCAGCGGTCCGCGCGCAGGTCGGGCCGCGCCAGCATCCGGGCGGTGAGCAGAATCGTTGCGATCTTCGCGAACTCGGAGGGCTGCAGCTGCACGCCGAACAGGTTGAGCCAGCACCGGGCGCCGTTGATTTTGACGCCGAACAGCAACGTCAGCACCAGCACGGCGACCGCGATAGCGTAGAGCGCCGTTGCGGAGGCGAGGATCCGCCGGTAGCCGGCGGAGAGCACCGCGACGAACGCCGCCATCGCCGCCACCGCCCAACCTAGCTGGCGTCGCCACAGCAGCGCGAGCGTGGGGCTTTGCCGACCGGCGCTGTAGATGAACAGCACCCCCATCACGACCAGGCCGAGTGCGGCGCCGGCCAGCAGCGGATCGCAACGGCGAAGGGCGCGTTGGAGCGGCAGCGATCTCACTGCGGCCCTCCGTTCCGGTTTGGGGGCGCCGAACGCGCGAGCGCCGCGGCAAAGAACTGCTGCAGACGCGGGGCCACCGTCGTGCCGCCACTGACGGCGTCCTCCACCACCATCGCCACCGCCAGGGACGGCCGGGGCAGCGGCCCGAACGCAATCATCCACCCGCGCTTACGACCCTCGCGTTTGGGACCGTACTCCGCGGTGCCCGTTTTTCCCGCCAGCTCCATGCCCGCGACGCGCATGCGGCGACCGGTTCCATCCTCCGCCATCACCACGTCGCGCATGCCGCGCCGCACCGCCTCCAGCGCGCCCGCCGGCCAGCCCAGCGATTGCCGCGGGCGCACCGGCGAGGGCTGGAACTCGTCGGTGCCGGCCGGTCGCACCGCGAGCAGCAGATGCGGCGTCACCCGATGACCACCGTTCGCGAGCGCAGCCGCAACGACCGCCATCTGCAGCGGCGTTGCGGTGATCGGCCCCTGTCCGATGGAAAGGTTGCAGGTATCGCCGTCACGCCAGGCGTCACGCCAGGCGCGGCGCTTCCAGGCTGGATCCGGAACCAGGCCTGCCGCCTCCTGATCGAGGTCCACCTCCGTGGGCCGACCGAGACCGACAGCCCGGGCGGTGGTGGCGATCGCATCCGGCCCAGTCGCGAGGCCCGCGTGAAAGAAATAGACGTTGCAGGAGTAGCGGATCGCTCCGGCGAGGTCCAGCGCGCCATGGCCGAGCGTGTCCCAACAACGGAACCGCGCATTGCCGAGCGTGAGCGCACCGGAACAACGGAAGACGGTGGCGGGGGAGATCCGTCCGTGTTGCAGTGCTGCGATCGCGACGATGGGTTTGAACGTGCTGCCGGGCGCGTAGGCAGCGGCGACCGCGCGGTTGAACAGCGGCCGCGCCGGATCCTGTTGCAGCCGCTCCCAATCGGCCTCGGAAATCGCGGGCACGAACGAGCCGGGGTCGTAAGCCGGCCGGCTGGCCATCGCGAGGATCGCGCCATCGGACGGATCGAGTGCCACGAGCGCGCCGTGGTGCTCGCCCAACGCGGACTCGGCGGCCGCTTGCAGATCGAGGTCGAGCGTCAGCCGGAGGTCAGCGCCGGGCACCGGTTCGGTGCCGCCGAGATCCTGATAGCGGTAGCCGGCCGCGTCCACCCGGACCAGTCGAACGCCTGCGCGGCCGCGCAGCAACGAGTCGTATACCTTTTCGATACCGGCGGCACCCGCCATGTCAGAAAGGTGGTAGTGGTACGGCTCTTCCTCAAGCGTGCTGAGGTCGGCGCGGCTGACGTAGCCGATCACGTGGCAGGCGTTGGTGCCGGCGGGGTAGACGCGGACAGGCTCGACACTCAAGTCCGCACCGCCGATCCGGCCACCCATCTCCGCCCAGCGCGCGATCGCGGCCTCGGGTAAATCGCGCCAGGCCGGCAGTGGCAGCGGGAGGCGGCGCCGGATGTGGGCGCGCAGATCGTTCGTGTCCACCTGGGGCGGCAGGCCGATCACCGCGGCGACCTCGTCCAGTGTTCCGAGGATCCGCGGAATGAGCGGCTCACCGCGTCGGCGGGGGCGCAGCTCCTCCAGGTACAAGACCAACCCATAGGAGGGTCGGTTGTCGGCGAGCAGTCGGCCGTGACGGTCGTAGATGCAGCCGCGGGGGCCGGGGACGCGGACTCGTCGCACGCTCTGTCGGGCGAGGTCGCGCCGATAGTTCTGGCCGCGGCTGACCTGCAGCCGCCACAGCGCGACCTCGATCGTGCCGAGTGCCAACAGCGCGAGCACCAGCAGTGCGCGGATCCGCGCCAGTTCCCAGTCCAGCGGCCGCCGCGCACGCGTCATCGCCGACCCTCCGGTGATGCGCCGATGTGACGCTCGAACCGCGCGGCCGATTCCGCGACGACCGGCGTGACGAACGCGCCAAGCACTGCCGCACCGGCCAGTTTCAACAGCACTTGGAGGCTCCCGACGGAAAGCTGGCCCAGCGCGGCGAGCAGCAGTGCAGTCAGCAGCGTCGCCGCGGGGGCTGCAATTGCGCCGATCGCGACGTGCGTGGCGGTGCGAAACTCGAACACCTCTTCCCGGTAGCGTCCGGCCAGCAACGCGACCACCGCGAAGGCGGCGGAGGAGACGCCCAGCGGGACGAGGCCGAGCGCGTCCTGCACCAGCCCGGCGGCGACCGCGACCGCCAAGGCGAACGGTCGGCGTCGAGTGAGCGCGTAGTGCACGACGAGCGCGACGAGCAGCGGGATGGGCGTTTGGCCGGCCATCGCCGGCGCGGGCATCACCGCCTGCAGCACACCGCCCGCAAACAGCAAGAGCAAGGCGCCGGCCGTGCTCACGGGTGTCGTCCCTCCTTCGCCGGCGGTGAGGAACCGTCGGTCAGGACGAATGCGCGCCGGATTCGCCCGAGGTCCGCGCGGGGCAGCACCTCCGCTTGGCGATAGAGGCCGGAGGCGTCCCGCTGAGCGGACAGCACCGTGCCCACGGGCAGGTTCGGAGGAAATACGCCGCCCAGACCGGACGTCACCACCTCGTCGCCCGGGCGGATCGTGTGGCGGGGATGAAGGAAGTCCACGCGGCAGACGATCTGGCCGTCCCATCGCATGCCGGTGCCGCGCAGAACGCCGTGGGAATCGGTGCGCGGCAGTCGCACCGAAACGCGGCAACTCGGGTCGCTGATCAGCAGCACGTCTGCGGTGTGGTCGGAAACATCCAGGATTCGGCCGACGATGCCATCTGGCGTGACGACCGGCAGATCCGGCCGCAGACCGTCGCGACGGCCGCGATCGAGCCGTAACGACTGCCACCAGCCGCTGCTTTCCCGCGCGATCACTTCCGCGGCGACGAGGCGGTGACCGGCGCGCTGGCGGAACCCCACCAGTTCGCGCAGCTCCGCGTTCTCGGCGGCGGCCGCCTGCAGCGCGCGCATCTCGAGGCGCAGCCGCAGCATCTCCTCCTGCAGCGCCCGGTTTTCCGCCGCAAGGCCGCCGATGCCGCGGATTGCGCTCAGCGATTCCCGCAGGTGCACCGACGTGCGGGCGATCAGCGCGTGGAGCGGCGCAAGGAACTCGCGGACGCCCGCCTTCACCGCGCGGGCGGCCGGCATCGGAAGGTTCACGATCGCCAGCAGCGCCGCCAGCAGCACAATCCAAATCAGAAATCCGCCACGTCGCACCATGTCGCCTCGTACCGCGGAGCATCACCGCTTTTCAGCGCGGCGGTGCGGGCGGCCGGGCGGCGGAGAGGAGGCGGGCTCAGACAGCCTCGGAGCGGGCGACCTTGCGCAGGATGTTCAGCTCGTTCAGTACCACACCGGTCCCCTCGGCGACCGCGCTCATCGGATCGTCCGCGCGGTGAACCGGCAGGCCGGTTTGCTCGGCGATGAGCTTGTCAATGCCGCGCAACAGCGACCCACCACCAGCCAGCACGATGCCACGATCCACCAGGTCCGCGGCCAGCTCGGGCGGGCAGCGTTCCAGCGCGGTGCGCACCGCCTCCACGATGGTGGTCACCGGTTCCTGCAGCGCCTCGCGGATTTCCTGCGAGGTGATCGTGAGCGTCTTCGGGAGGCCCGCGATCAGGTCGCGGCCCTTCACCTCCATGGTCATTTCCTCTTCCAGCGCGTAGGCGGAGCCGATCCGGATCTTGATTTCCTCCGCGGTGCGCTCGCCGATCATCAGGTTGTAGACCCGCTTCATGTACTGGACGATCGCCTCGTCCATTTCGTCTCCGCCGACTCGGACGCTGCGACTGAACACGATCCCAGCCAGCGAGATCAGCGCGACCTCAGTCGTGCCGCCGCCGATATCCACGATCATGTTCCCGGCGGGCTCCTGCACCGGGAGCCCCACTCCGATCGCCGCCGCCATCGGCTCTTCAATCAGGTAGACTTCGCGCGCGCCGGCATGGGTGGCCGAGTCTTTCACGGCGCGCTTCTCCACCTCCGTAATTCCGCTAGGAACCGCGACGATCACCCGCGGGCGCACCCATTTGCGGCGCCCGTGAACCTTCCGGATGAAATACCGGAGCATCGCCTCGGTGATCTCAAAATCGGCGATCACCCCCGCCTTCAACGGCCGGATCGCGACGATGCTGCCGGGCGTGCGGCCCAACATGCGCTTGGCTTCGTCACCCACTGCCAACACCCGGTTGGTCCCCGCCTGGATGGCCACCACCGAGGGCTCCCGCAGCACGATGCCCCGATCCTTCACGAAGACCAGGGTGTTGGCCGTGCCCAAATCAATGCCGATATCCGATGAGAACAAACCTAAAATTCGACTGAGCATGATCGCTGGTTCCGGTTGCCCGGTGTTGAACCTGACTTTGGGCGATGGGGCGCAGAGCGTCAAGCCGCTTGGCGCCGGACCGAACCATCGAACCCACGGCGCTATTCCTCGCGGAGAGCTTCCGCAGGCGGGATGCGGGCGGCTCGCCGCGCCGGCAGCCAGGCCACGACCGCGGCGGTCGGCAGGCTGAGGCCGCCGACCAGCGCGATCGCGGCCGCGCCGGGGGGCGGCAACCGGATGCCGGCCGCGCCGGCCGCCGCCGCGATCCCCATCGCAAGCAGCCCACCGACCACCGCCGCGAGCAGGTTCAGTGCGACCGCCTCCCCGATGAATAGCGCCGCGATGTGAGCGGGCATGGCGCCGATCGCGCGCCGGACTCCGATCTCCGGCGTGCGATGCCGCACCTCGCTGCCCAGCCGCCCGGCCATGGCGATCGCACCCAACAACAGCGCCAATGCTCCCAGCGCGGCGCTGGCGAGCGCGGCGGCGCGCTGCCAGCGGGCGACCCGTTCCCGCAAGAGATCCGCGGTGATCCAAAGGCGCGGCCAGCCGGCGCGATCGGGCTCGTCGAGCAGCTGGGTGGCCCGCGCGATGGCGCAAGCCAGCCGTCCGGCATCGGGCGCGCGCACCACGACCCGGTCCACCCGCTGCGCCTCCTCCGGCTCCGCCCACGACGTCCACGGCAGCAGCACCGCCGCGGGCGGGAGGACCGCCGCCGCCGGGCCCGTATCCGCCGCCACAATGCCCGCTGCGGTCCACAGGCGACCGTCTCGGAGCGGACGGCCCTCGCGCACACGCCACCCCAGCGCCGCGCTCGCCCCTTCGGTCAGCACCGCAACGGGCTGCCGCGCCGCCAGATCCGCCGCGTCGAACGCGCGGCCCTCGCGCATCACGCAGGCGCCGAGACGGAAGAACTCCTCGTCCGCCAGCACAATCGCCGGCGCGCCCGGGGACGCGCTGCTGTCCACCTCGGCCGGCCGCACCGCCAGGCCAGCCCACACCGCGTCGCGACAGGCGGCACGAAACTGTTCCAGCAGGGCTCGATCCGCCTGTGCGCCCCCACCCAGCAGCAGCGCCGCAACGTCGAGTCCAAATTCATGTTCCAGCCGCCGGGTCAGCGTGCGCAGCTCCATGCCGATCGAAAGGCTCACCGTCACCGACATCCAGCCGACGGCCAACCCGACAACCTCGCCGAGCGCGCGCGCGGGCCGGCTTCGAAGCCCGTCGAAGAGATCAACGAGGTAACGAACAAGTGCGCTCATGTCGGTGCGCGGTCCGGTGCGGCGCTCTCCGGCAACCGAATCACGCGGTCGCAACGAGGTAACCAGCCGGGATTGTGGGTCGCCAGCAGCACGGCGGCGCCGTCGCGCCGCGCTTCGTCCAGCAGCGCGATCACGCGGGCGGCCGCGCCGGGGTCGAGGTTACCGGTCGGCTCGTCGGCCAGCAGCAGTGCGGGCCGCAGCACCAGCGCGCGCGCGATCGCGACGCGCTGCATTTCTCCTCCGGACAGCAGCCGGGCGGGCGTCCGCGCCGACGGCGCTAGGCCGATGCGTTCGAGCAGCTCGGCGGCCCGGCGGCGCGCCTCGCTCAAGGGCGTCGCGGTGTAACGGAATCGGAACACGACGTTCTCGAGGGCGCTGCGGTGCGGGAGCAGATGAAATCGCTGAAAGATGATCCCGATGCGGCCGGCGCGCAGCGCTGCCCGCTCCCGCTCGGCGCAGTGGCGCGTGGGACGCCCCTCAATCTCGATGTCGCCACGGTCCGGTACGTCGAGCAGCGCGGCCAGATGCAACAGCGTGGTCTTACCCGCGCCCGACGGGCCCGCGATCGCGACCATCTCGCCGCGGTGCACCTCAAACGAGAGATCGTGCAGCACCGTGACGCGATGCTCGCCCGCACCGAACGATTTCGCGACGCCCGCACAGCGAAGCACCGCGGCGCTCACCACAGGATGCGGTCCCCCGGCGAGAGCCCGTCCAGCACCACCGCGCGTTCATCATCGGCCGGCCCCAGCACGATCGGCTGCCGCCGCGTCCCTCCCGTGGTGACCAGCCGGCAGTAGGGCTGTCCGCGTTCCCAGCGGACCGCTGCGCGCGGGATGACCCGGGCGCATTCGCGCAGCTCCGCCAGCACTGCAACGCGCACGCTCAGCCCGCTGCGAAGCTCCGGCCGGCCGCCGTCGAGCCGGATGATCGCCGGGAACACGCGGCGGCCCGCGGCGCCCGCCGCGGGCTGCGCCATCGCCGACACCGACTCGACCTCGCCGGTCAGCGTCAACTCCGGCCACGCGGGAAACGTTGCGCGCACAGCGCGCCCCGGCCGCACGCGTGGAAGATCCGGCTCGGCCACCTCGCAGCGCACCACCCATTCGGCGGGATCCGGGATGCACAGAAATTCTTGGTTGCGGTAGACGGTGTCGCCCACGCGAACGGTGCGCAGCTCCGTGCCGACGGTGACCGGCAGGTGAACGACCTCGCCGTCGCAGGGTGCGGTGACGGTACACATCGCGAGCTGATCGCGAAGCCGGTTTCGCTCGGACTCCAGTGCGCGGAGCTTGTCGCGTGCGTCGGCCAGCCGCAGTGGGTGCGAGTGGTCGCGCGCCAGCGCCAGCTTCCACTCCGCGTGGACAAGCTGACGGCGAAGCGCCTCCACCCGCCGGTTTTCCCGCTCCACCTCGCCGGCCGACGCCAGCTGTTCGCGCGCCAGTTCGGCGGTGTCGTCGCGGTTGCGGGTCGCCGTCGCCAGCTCATCGCGTAGCTGTTCCACCGCTAGCTCCGTCTCGCGCAGCTCCGCCGGCAACGTGACGGTTTCCAACAATCGCAGTTCCCGCTCCGCGGCCGCACATTCCCGCTCCGCCCGTGCGAGGTCGGCCTCGACCGAAAAACTGTCGAACTTTACGAGCAGGTCACCGGCGCGCACGCGCGCACCGTCCGGCACCAGCTCGACGATCGTCGCACCTCCGGGCAGACGTGATGCGATGGAAACCACGCGCCGGGCGGCCAGCCGCCCCTCCAACGGCACCCAGAGTTCGAACCTTTCCTCTGCGACGGTCGCGGTGTCCGCCAGGGGCGCCGGCCGGGAGGCGCCCGCGCCAGGCAGGCGCAACCACAGGCGCAGCCCGCTGACGGCCGCCACCGCCGCGAGCACCCCAAAGATGACGCGACGCACCATCGCTCAGCGGCGCTCCGGTTTCAGTTCGGCGGGGTGCTCGACGAGCGTCCCCAGCGTGTGGCGCAGCGCGTAGGCCGCCAGTCGGGCGGTGGACGCCGTTTCCACCGCTCGCTGCGTGGCGGCCGCATAGCGCGTTTCGCCGTCCGACAGTGCGAACGCATCACCCCGACCAAGTTCGTAAAGCCGGCGCACAAGCCTCAACTGGGCCTCGGCCAGTTCCCGACTGCGTGCGGCGATCGCCGCCTCCGTCTCCGCGCGTCGGCAGAAGGCGAGCGCGTCCAGCACCTGCCTCGCAATCGCATCGCGACGCATTGCCACCGCCTCGTCCGCGGCGATCTCATCCAGCACGGCCTGACGGCGCGCGATACGATCCGCGGCGCGCCAGGGAAAACCGTCCACCGCAAAACCGGCGAACCAGTCGGTTCGTTCGTCCTCGCCGATCGCGCCCGCGTCCAGCTCGTAAAGCGTGCGGCGCAGCGAAACGCTCAGCGAAACATCGGGCCAAACCCGGCGCTGCGCGAGCCGGCCGCGACGGCGTGCGGCATCGGCGTCGGCCTCGGCTTGGGCGAGGTCAAGACGGTTGGAGATCGCGATCGCGACGGCAAGCTCCGGCGTCGGAAGGGGTGCGTCCAGTCTCGGCGGCGGCTCCAACGGCCGGTCTGGGGACAGCGGTACGCCGAGCAGATCGGAAAGCTCTCGGCGCCGCGCCTCCCGCCGCTCGTCAAGTTCGGCGATGCGCGCCCGGGCCTCCTCGAGCGACTGTTCCATCCGGATCACGTCCGCCAGCGTCGAGCGTCCCTGCCGTTCGCGCAGTCGGACCAGCCGCACCAGGTCGCTCAACCGCTCGGCACGTTCGCGCTCGAGACCGATCTGTGCCTCCAGCCGCACGAGCACCTCGATGCATTCGATCAGTCGGAGCACCAGATCTGCGCGCTGCTGTTCCCAGTGCCGTCGCTCCGCCGCGTACTGTTCACGGCCCTCCGCCAGCGCCGCCTCGTGCACCTCCCGACCGAATCGGCGGAAGAGCGGTTGTTCGACACCGATCGAGACGGTGCGCTCGCTGGCGCCCGTTCCCTCGCGCTCGATGACGGCTGCGGATGCGTTCAGACGCGTACCGACCCGGGTGGGCTGAACGATCTGGAACCCGAGCGTCCACTGTCGGTCCGAACCCAGCCCCAGGCCCTGAGCCATCGGGGAGGCGGTCGGATCGAACTGTCGCTGCGCAGCTTCCACGTCGAGCGCGCGGCGCATCACCTGCAGCTGGCCGACGGCGAGCGTGCGGTTATGCGCAAGCGCGGTCGCAATCGCCTCATCCAGCGTGAGCGGAGCGACGCCGGATGCGCCCGCCGCGGGCAGCGCTGCGCTGACCAGCACCCACACCGCGGACCACCGGCGTGCGGGTCCGCGGGAGACGTGAGCGGGAACTTGGCCGGTCATCCGCATCGGAGCTGACCTGTGCTCAGTATGCGCAGCGCAGGGGAGCGAAGCAACGTGGTGCAGAGGCAGGTGGCTCTCGGCGATCGGACGGCTCGTGCCTTTGCCGTCCCGCCCGGTCGGCGCGCTCGTCGTACGACCATCTATCCGGGTGTCTAGGCGGACAGAATGTGCCGCCGACGCTCCTGCACCAGCCAGATCACCCAGCCTAGCAGCCAGGCCATTCGGCCGGCGACCGCCAGATGCAGCGGCGTGGGGTCGGGGCGGTACTCCCACACGATCCGATGGCGGCCGGCGGGAATCCGCACGCCCTGCAGCAGATAATCCACCCGCAGCAGCGGGGTGGCAGCTCCATCCACGCTCACGCGCCAGTCCGGGTCGTACCGGGTCGCCCGAACCAGCAGCGTATCGGCGGCGCACTCGACCTCGATCTCCGCTGCCGCCGGCTCGTCGCGAAGCACTCGAACGACGCGGGCGGTGCCTTCGATCGAGGGCGGTGAACCGGACGTGATCAGTACGGATTCGGTGAGCGGATCAAACTCGTTGGATCTCAGCACAGCGAGCGCTCGGCGCTCCGCATCCGCGCCGTTCTCCAGCGCATGCACGCGCACTGGGAAAAACCATTTCGGCCGCGCGCCGCCGAACTCGGCGATGCGAAGGACCTGTTGCTCCACCGGCAGCCCGGTGACAAGGCGAAGCGCTCCTTCTGGCGTCGACACCATGCCGCAGCTCCAGATCTCGCGAAAACGTCCGCGGTCGCCGTCGAGCTGATTGAGCTGCTGTGTTCCGCCTGGAAGCGTGACCACGTAGCGAATCGCCCCCAGGGTCCACAGCCGCAGTGGCTGTGCCTGCAGCGCGCTGAAGAGCGCGGCGTAGTCGGTGGGCATGCGGGAGACACTGACTGGGTCGAACAGGTCGCAGCCGGCCGCCTGCAAGTAGGTCATGCGCAGGTGGTTGAGCGCCGGATGGCTCTCCGGCAGAAGCTTGAACCGGCCAGTGTTGTGCTGCTGGCGAACGAAGTCGGTGAGCGGGTTGGGCTCCAGCAGGTGCCGCCACGGGCGGCCTGCGACGAAATAGCGGTTCACGGTGAGCAGATCCGCCGTACCAACCACCGCCAGTGTGGCAAGCACCGCGGGCGCGGCACGGCGGGCGCCCGCGCCGTGACGTCGCCAGAGTCGGGCCGCGACGCTGAGCAGCGAGGCGACCAGCAGCACGCGGATCGACGAGCCCACGGCGGTGGACCACGCAGCCCGGATCTGCTCCGGTGTGTAGCCCTCGAGCGCCATCTGGTTGCGGAAGGCGTCCTGGCCGATGAGGGTGCCGGCGAGCAACACCAGCGCCAGTCCGGTGATCGTGCCGGCGGCGCGGGCCAGTGCGCGCTGCCATGCCGTCGCGTTCGTGCGGCCGGCGGGTTCCGCGCGGAGCGCCTGCAGGAGCGCGTCCAGCGCAACGCCGAGACCGAGCGCGGCAAACAGCATGAACGGCATCATCCATTTCTCCGGGTTGCGGATGGTGTCGAGGTACGGCAGCGAGAACACCAGCCGGTACACCGGCGTGTACCGCCCCCAGGCCAGCACAAGGCAGCCGATCGCGCCGCCGAGCGAGAGCACAGCGAGACGACGGCGCGCGGGTTCCAACGCGCCGATCGCCAGCCAGCCGGCCAGCAGCAGCACTGCCGGCACCACCCCCAGGTGGTAGCCGGTCATCGCAAAGTTGCGGAAGCCGCGATTCGGCTGATCGGGCGACCAACCGGGCGTGCGGCCGATCCGCCCACGGTACGGCGCTGCGCTGGAGCGCACGCTCGCGCCGTAAAAGGTGCCCGCGACAAGGTCCCACGTTTCGTTCGGCGGCAGGCTCCACTGTGTCGCCCAGTCATAACGCGCCGCGGGCGATTCTGCCGCGCCCTGCTGCACACCCTCAATCTGCGTTGCGAACATCACACTCAGCGTCTGCAATGCGAGCGCCGCACTCGAGGCGACAACTACTGCAAACCGTCCAGCCAGCGGCCCCCACGCCCGCAGCAGGGTCGGCGTCGCCGGCCAGTGCAGCCACAGGAACGCGGCGGCGAGCGCCAGTGCAAAGAAAACGCCGATGTCCGGCGTCTCCGCGATCGCCAGTCCGAGGCACCCCCCGCCGAGCGCGTACGACAGCCATCCGCGCCGCCGGCGACCACGTTCGAGGAATCCCAGCGCCAGCGTCGCGAAGCCCAGCGCGCCCCCCCGGACCGTCAATCCCAGCACCGCAAAGCTAAACACCGCGCCACTCAACATCACCGCGCCGGCAGTGACCGCGGCGGCGGCGCGGCGAATCCCGAACTGGCGCAGCGTCCAGTACACCGCGCCGGCCACCAGCGTGAGCATCAGCAGCACCGCCTCGCGTCGGTAATGGTGCGGGCCGAACAGCCACTCGCCGAGGCTGGCGGAGCAGAGCGCAAACTGCTTGCCGCCCTGGCCGAAAAAGAACTGGTTGTCCCACACCCGCAGCAGCGCACCCGGCAGCGCATAGGCCGGACTCAGCGCCGACTCGATGTTGCCGTCGTTGAAGTCGAGCACTCGGTCCGGACGCAGCAGCACCGGCGAGAGCGCGATCGCGGCCAGCAAGGCGAACATGCCGAGCAGCACCACGCCGAACCATGGCCGGCCGGAAGTTTCAACGCCGCGGTCAGACGGGTCGGAAGTGCTCATCGGGCGGTCCTTCGTCCGCGGACATGTGTTCATGCGGACGGCGTGCAGTGTAGCATCCGTGGGGGAGAGCCGCGACGCGTCGGCCGGCGACCGACGCCGCCCCCACAGGTGATCGGCGCCAACCACGGCTGCCCGTTCAGCATCCGCGGACCGGAGTACCGCCTCACGGTGGCGCGCGGAACAGTGGACAGAGCACTTCGAACACACCGGCTTCTGTGCATCGAATGGGCAGGCAGGGAGCCGGCGGGTCCCCTACTCGAGCAGCGAGCGGCAGCCCTCGCAGGGGTCACCTCCCTCGGGCGCTGGGTAGTGCGCGGCAGTCCAGGCGGATCATTGCCGCGGTGGTTGCCGGCTCCCGACGACGGCGATCGTCGGACCGAGGGGATGCGGTCGACGCGTTACCTTTTGCGCTTCGCGCGCGACGTCAGGCCGCCGGGGGGCGCAGCGCCTCGGGCGGCGGATCACGGTGGCGACCAGCGCGAATCGCGGCGATCCACTCGGGATGCTCGAGGTACCAGCGCACCGTCTGTTCGAGCCCCGCGGAGAAGGGGGTTTGCGCGCGCCAGCCGAGCTCCGCTTCGATCTTGGAGCAGTCCATCGCGTAGCGGCGGTCATGGCCCGGCCGATCGGGAACGAACGTGATCAGCGACCGCCGCGGGCGTCCCCCCGGCAGGGGTGGCGCCAGCCGGTCGAGCAGCTCACAGATCCGCCCGACCACCTCGAGGTTGGTCATCTCGCAGCGGCCGCCAATGCAGTAGGTCTCCCCCTCAGCGCCGCGTTCCAGAATCGCGTGGATCGCACGGCAGTGGTCGCGCACGAACAGCCAGTCGCGGACGTTCTGGCCGTCGCCATACACTGGGAGTGGACGGCCCTCGAGAGCGTTCAGGATCATCAGCGGGATCAGTTTTTCTGGAAACTGGCGCGGCCCGTAGTTGTTTGAGCAATTGGAGATTGTGATCGGAAGTCCATATGTGCGATGCCATGCACGCACGAGGTGGTCGGCAGCCGCCTTCGAGGCGGAGTAGGGGCTGCTGGGTCGATAGGGCGTTGCTTCCGAAAACGCACCCTCCGGGCCGAGTTCCCCGAACACTTCGTCGGTGCTGACGTGATGAAAACGCCGAATTCGCCCGAGACGGGCACGGCTCGCCTCAAGGAGGTGGAACGTGCCGAGAATGTTCGTGGTGATGAAGTCCTTCGGCTCTGCGATCGAACGGTCCACGTGTGATTCCGCGGCGAAATGGCAGATGATCTCCACCTCGAACTTGTCCAGCGCCCATTCTACGGCGGCGCGGTCGCGGAGGTCCGCGTTCACCAGTTCGAAACGGCCGCCCCATTGTGCCTTCAGGCCAGCGAGGCTGCCGGCGTGCGCGCCCGGCGCGAACGCGTCGAACACGACCACCCGACCCGGGAAGCCGGACTCCTCCAGCAGGTAGTGGACGAAATCTGAGCCGATAAATCCGGCGCCGCCGGTGACCAGCAGGGTCGTCACGCGGCCTCTCCCCGTGCTTCCCGAAGGAGATCGGCGCGGTGGCGTTCAATGAACTCCTCGAGGTCCTCCGCCCACGGGCGCATCCGATTCAGGCCGATCTCCGCGAGCCGCACGTTCCGCAAAATGGTGTTGGCGGGGCGGCGGGCCGGGGTGGGGCGGTCCCGCAGCAGGCAGTGCTCCACGATCGCCTCGACCCCCATTCTGCCGAGGAACAGCTTTGCGAGCTCGTACCACGTCGCATGGCATTCGCCGGCGGCGTGGAACAGCCCCTCGGGCTGGTGTTCGATGATCGCGGCGATCTGCACCGCGAGGCGACGGCTCCAGGTGGGGCAGCCATACTGATCCGACACCACCCACAGCGGCTTGCCCGGCTCCGCGAGCGCGCGCGCAAGAATCGCCTTCAGAAAATTGCGGCCATGCCGACCGTACAGCCAAGCGGTTCGCAGGATTGCGTGACGCGGCGCGACCTCACGGATCGCCTGCTCACCGGCCAACTTCGTGCGACCGTACCAGTTGATCGGCGCGGGGACGTCGCGCTCGGTGTACGCGAGCGGCGGCGGACGCGCGCCGTCGAAGACGTAGTCGGTCGAGATGTGAATCAGAAATGCGCGATGCAATCGGGCGATCTCCGCGACGATCCGCGCGCCATCCGCGTTGACCGCATGGGCGAGCTGGCGCTCTTGTTCTGCGCGGTCCACGTGCGTGTACGCGGCGCAGTTCAGGATCACGTCCGGTCGGACGCGCTGCACCCAGCCGCCGACCGATTCCGGCCGGGTCACGTCCGCTTCCGGCAGATCGGTGGCGATCACCTCGTGCGTGGCTCGCAGCAGCGCCTCGCAGTCGCGACCCAGCTGCCCTCGGGCACCAAGGATCAGCACTCGCATGGGGCTCCGCTCTGTGCGGCCGTCCTGCGCGCCCCCGCCGAGGGAAGCTTCACAACTTGGGTTCCCACCCCGGCCGGTAGTCGCGTTTCCAGAGCGCCATCGCGGCCGGGTTGTCCCGCACCCGGCCGGTCACCGGGTCCACGTGAATCATTGAACCCGTCCGAATCGCCATGTTGCCGTAGTGGCAGAGCATCGTGCTTTTTTGCCCCTCTTCAATCTCCGAGTTCAACTTCGCGCCGTCGCGAATCGCCGCGCAGAGATTGCCAAAATGTTCGAGTTCGCCGCCGGGTCCGCGCACGACGTCGCCGGCGACGCCACTTTCGGTCTGTGCCACCTCCTTGCCGTCACTGTCGTAGATCCTGTGACCGGCGTCGCTCAGCACCAGGCGGCCCTGCTCGCCGTAGAAGGCGACGAGAGGAAGCGTTTCTCCCTTTCGCGGATGGCTGCTGCTTTGTTCCCAGGTGACCAGCGCAGTCCCGAAGTCGAACGCCGCCACCCCGGTGTCGGGGGTTTCCTGATCGTCGTCGGCGAGATAGCGACCGCCGCAGTAGGTGACCTTGAGCGGGCGGTCCACACCGAGCGCCCAGCGGGCGAGGTCCAGCGTGTGCACGCCGTTGTTGCCCAGCTCGCCGTTCCCCCAGTGCCAGAACCAGTGCCAGTTGTAATGAATCACGTTGTCGCGGTACGGCCGTTCCGGCGCAGGGCCCTGCCAGAGGTCGTAGTTCAGCCACTCGGGCACGGGGGCTTCCTTGCCGCGCCCGATCGGCGGACGAAACCGCGTGTAATAACACCGGGCGGTCAACACGCGGCCCACCGCGCCAGACTTCACCGCCTCAATCGCGGCGATGATGTTGCGCATGCTCCGCCGTTGGTTGCCCATCTGCACGAGCCGCCGATGGTGCCGGGCCGCCTTCACCATCATCTCCGCCTCCCACGGATTATGGCTGCCCGGCTTTTCCACATACACGTGCTTGCCAGCCGCACACGCAAGAATGGTCGCCGGTGCATGCCAGTGGTTCGGCGCCGCAATCGAGAGCACATCAAGCTCTCGATCTTCGAGCACCCGCCGGACGTCGTCGCTCGTTTTGGGCGCGCGGCCGGTTGTTTTTTCCACCTGCGCCGCCGCCCGCTCGAGCGCGCGCCGGTCCACGTCGCAAACCCAGGCGATCTCCACATCCGGCTGACCGGCCCAGCCCTTGATGTGGTCCATCCCCCTGCCGTTTACGCCCATGATCGCCACCCGGAGCAGCCTCGAGGGGGCCGCGCGGGAGAGCAACGCGGGGCCCACCGTGCACACCGTGGTGCCGAACGAAAGCCCCGTACGAAGAAACCTGCGGCGATTGATTGCAGTCCTCATAACTGCAATGATAACGCGATCGAGTGACACATGAAAGCCAGACGAATTCTGCAGAGCACGTTGGGGGCGATGGGGTTGGCGAGTTTTGCCCTTCGCGCGGAGGCGGCGGAGGAAGCGCCGCTGCGGCTGGGGCTGATCGGGCTCGACACTTCCCACGTTGTCGCGTTTGCGAAGATTCTGAACGACCCGACCGCGTCCAATCATCTGCCCGGTGCGCGGATCGTCGCGGCCTTCAAGGGCGGCAGCCCCGACATCTCCGCCAGCCGCGACCGGATCGAAAAGTTCACTGAAGAACTCACCAACCGATGGGGCGTCGTGCTGGTTCCGACCATCGAGGAGCTATGCCGGCAGGTCGACGCGGTGATCCTGACCAGCGTGGACGGGCGCGTGCATCTGGAGCAGGCGCGGCCGGTGATTGCCGCCGGCAAGCGGCTGTTCATTGACAAGCCGATGGCCGCCTCGTTGCGCGACGGGCTGGCGATCTTCCAGCTTGCTCGGGAGAAGGGCGTGCCGGTGTTCAGTTGTTCCTCGTTGCGGTATGGGACCAACACCCAGGCCGTGCGGAAGGGTGCGGTCGGGCGCGTGCTCGAGGCCGAAACCGAATCGCCCGTGGTGATTGAGCCGACCCACCCGGAGCTCTTCTGGTACGGCATCCACGGTGTCGAGTCGCTCTTCACCGTGATGGGGCCGGGCTGCCGCTCGGTCCGGCGCCGAACGCTCGAGGATGGCCGCGTCGAAGTCGTCGGGACGTGGACCGACGGTCGCAAAGGGACGTTCCGGCAGTCGAAAGAACAGTGGGGATATGGCGGACGCGCAAGAGGGGAGCGGGGTGAGCAGCCGATTGGCGAATCGGCCGGCTACGTGCCGATGCTCCGCGAGGTTCTGAAGTTTTTCAGAAGCGGCGTTCCGCCGGTGCCGGAGGAGGAAACGATCGAAATTCTCGCCTTCATGGAGGCGGCGGAGCTCAGCCGGCAGCGCGGCGGCGACGAAGTGGAACTGGCGGAGGTAATGCAACGCGCCCGCGAGGAACTGGAGCGCCTGGCACCGCGCCGCTGATGCGGCGGTGAGAACGGCCACCGGGCGACTTGCGCGGCGCTCCGCAGCGGAGAGCCCGCGCCCGCGCAATGCACCGCCTGACTCGCGGTCCCCTCGCGGTTCGGCTCCAGCGCAGCCCTGGAGCATCGAATGTGCCCTGACCTCCGGTCCCGACCGGACCAGCCGACCAACGCGGGCGGTGTCCCCGGTGGAATCGAACGCGACGACATTCCCCCACTCCCCACGGGGCGGTGACGGCGGCACCGCTCAGCGAAAGACCGCTTCGGCCGCGGCTTCGCCCGCCCGAGTGCCGATGCCGCCCAGGAAAGCCCCGCCCGCCGCGCCGATCGCGCTCGAGACGACCTGCTTCAGGCGTCCGGACCAGCTGTTTTTGCGCTGTTCCAACGCCTCTTGCTCGGACGCCGCGAGCTTCTCCGCCTGTTTCTTGAGTGCCTCAGCTTCCGCCTGCGCAGCGGCGGTTTTCTTCGCGGCAAGCTCTTCCTCCGCCGCACGCCGCTCCTCTGCGACCTGCTGCATGCCCGCCTGCGCGACCTCCAGCGCCTTCTCGCGACGTGCGGCGCGGGCGCCACTCAGCGCCTCCAAGCCGGCCGCAGCCGGTTCCTCACTCGCGACGAATGCGCCGGCCGGCGCCTCGGCCTCGCGCAGCGGATTGTCGGATCGCGCGGTTTGCCGGACCAGGCGGGGCGGCGCGTCGCTGGCGGGCTGAACGGCGACGGGTTCGGTTCGGGACAGCCATGACCGTAGCGGCGGCACATCTTCGGAGCGCTGCCGCAACTCGAGCCAGGTCTGCACCTCGCCGACGAAGCTGGCCGCCTCCGCGACCTCGGCGGAAAGGCACTCCTCCACCATCGCGCGCCGCAGGGCCGCGTAGTCGCGCGGAATCGGGGAGACCCGCAGCTGCTGTGCGAGTGTGGCCAGCCATGTCGCGTCGCCGCGCTCCTCGGCGGCGATATATGCGGTGGCGAACCCACCAAATTCTGACTTCGCTCTGTCCCCGAGCGCGTTTTCCAGCTCGCTTCGGATCGAGTCGTACACCGCGCCACTCCATGCCTCTGCTCCCGTGGCGACCTCGCGCGCGACGTCCGACGGTGCCGAGGCGGCCAGCTGCCGCGCATCTGCGGCCGCCTGAGCGGCGATGCGGTAGCGGAACAGCGCCCGAAGCAGCAGTGCCCGGTCAGAGTCTGCCGCTATGGACCCAACGGCGAGCAGCCCTGCCGCAAGCCATCTCATCTGGCGTCCACTTGTGATCATGAGGACCTCACGGATTCGCCTCGACCGCGCGCAACGTCAGCGCGGCGGGTGTCATTTCCACCACCTGCAGCTTCAGGCCCTCCGGCGGCTGCAGCACCAGCGCTTCGGCCAGCTCCTCCACCGGCACGCGGCATGAGATTCTGAACACCGCAAGACCCTGCGCGTAACTTCGCTGCGTCACCTCTTCGATGTGCTGCGGACGACCGCGCAATACATCGCGGATCGCCTTCAGCTTCCACACCTGGTCCACGCCGCCGACCGTCACATCGAGCGGTCGTCCCGCCGCCACGTTGGGTGACCTCCGCGGGGGCGCGCCGGAGGCGTTCCATTGTTCCAGCATCTGCGGGATCAACGCTTCGAACGCCTGCCGGCCGGCCTCCCGCAGCGCCTTGGCGCTGCCTGCAACGTCGTCCAGCCCCACTACGGAAACGTCCTCCGATGCGGAGGCCAGGTTCACCGAGTTGTCCGTACGCACCGCGCGCAGCGTGACCACGGCCTGATACGTGCGAAGATTCGTGTCCGCGAGTCGGCGCGCCGACGGCTTCGCAACCGCCTCGCCCACGATGATTACGTCGGCGCCGAATTCCCGCCCGAGCGCCGCGGCGCCACGGTCGTCGCCGGCGCCGCGCAACGCCTGCTGCACGCGCTGAAGATTCGCGCGAACCATGTCCTGGTCCACCGACTCAACTCGTCGTTCGCTCAGCATTCGTACGCCGATCGCTTCGACCTCCGAGGTGGGGATCGTCCCGAGACTCTTCTCGTCCACCAGCACCATCACGCGGGGCGTGCCGTCCCCCCCCGCCGCCACGGCGCCGATCACTGCGGCTACCCTCCAGGCCCACCACACCGACGTTGGTCTCGTGCTCATCGCTCTCCCGCGCTTCCGGACGGTCGACGCCCCTCGAGCCGGCGCAGGCGTTCGTCCAGACGTTTCACTTCCCGTTCGATGCTCTCCATTCTACGTTCCAGTTCCTGCAGCCGCCGTTCGATGTTGTGGGATGGCGAGGGGGCCTGTGTTGCGCGCCCCAACCGAACTTCCAGCGCGCGAACGTTCTTTTCGAGCATCTCGATCGCGTGCTCAATGTGTTCGGTTCGGCGGCTGTCATTTGAGGCGGTGCCGGCCACTTCGCCCGAGCGGAACACGTTCGCGACCGCCTCGCGGTCTTCCGCAGCCGTCGCGGCAACGGCCACGCCGACGAGCAGCGCCGCCCAATGCTGGGCAACAACTGATCGGCCCGGCGCCACCGTTTAGTTCCCCTTTCCCGCCTCGGCCTTCGCGCGTGCGGTGCAGGTCTCGCAGGGCAACGATGCGGGTGCGGAGGCGCGATCGCCCTGATAGAGGAGGCTACCGCAGCGCGAGCAACGGATACGGATGCAGTGCGGACACTGCGGGGCGGGGCGATCGCGCCGCGCCCAGCCCGTGCGGCCACAGATCCCGCAGGTGGTCGTATAGCACATCGGGCAGCTCTCGGGCTCCTGCCCGCGCGGATAGTTCTTGGAGTATCCACATCGCGGGCAGTTCATCGTCACGCAGTAGGGGCACTGGACGCTTTCGCCCGGCGCCGCCTTCACTGGTTTTCCGCAACCGGGACAGGTCACGGTGACGCCGCCCGTGCCCTCGCCGGACAATGTCGTGCCATCATGCGCGCCGGAGGCGGAATCATCACGACGGCTGCTGTCGCGGTGCTCTCCGCGACCACCTCCGCCGTGCGACCGCGCTCCGCGGCTGCTGCCGCCACTGGCAGATGAGACGGTCCGCGTGGCGCCTCTTGCCGACGCGCCGCCAGCCGATGCGGTCACCGGCGCGCTTCCGGCGGAGGCGCCGGTGGCCGGAGCACCACCGGCGCTCTGGCCGTCCTTGAATATCGAGTTGGCGGCGGCGTCCGCGGCGGCCTTGCCCAACGACTGGCCCGCTGCCGTCAGACCTTTTTCGACCGCCTGCTGGACTCCGTCGGCAACGGCTTTGCCCCAACCGCCCTCCCGATTGGCGCTGGCGACGTCGGCGGCCGACTTCTGGCTCGACGTATGCGCCTCCCGGCCGGCGGCATCCACCAGCGTCCGCGCATCCCGCGCAGCAGCGTCACCGCGGGTGGAGGCGTGCGCGAGATTCTGTTGACCGCCCATCAGACCGAGCGCTCCCTGCGTCTGGGCGGAAGTTTTCTCGCTCCGGCCGTCGATCAGGCCCCCGAGACCGCCGGCCCGTGAGCTCGCATCGCCGCGGCTGGCCGTCGCGCCCGCCGCCGGCTCCGCGCCAGCCAGACCGCCGCGCGCACCGCGTTCGGCGGTGTAGGAACCATAGTTGCGACCTGTTTTCTCCCACCGGTCGCCCTGCTTCACGTATTCAGTGCCGTCGCGCACGACGATCGTGTCACCGTCGCGGTACTGTCCGGCATCCACCCGCTCGCCGGCGTCGTTGCGCGGTGCCTCCCTGTCTTCCTTCGAAGGGCCGCGTTCGCGGCCCGCGGTCGTCGGCGGCGAGGGGGACGGTGCGACCTCACGATCCGGGGGACGTTCGCGGGCTGACTCGGTGCGTTCTTTCTGCGGGCCGCTCCGGGCGGAGGTCGTGCGCGCGTCCTTTTCACGACTTCCTCCTTCGGTCGCCGTCCCGGCAGCGGAGATGCCACCCTTGGAAGAGGAACGCGCGCTCTCGAGCACGTCGCGCAGCTGTCCCCGTGTCCCCTTGCCGCCCGCATGGGTGATGTAGTCGCCGGCCACCCGCCGGGCGGTCTCCGGATCGACACCCTTTTCGATCAGCTTCTCGGCGAGATCCTGTGCAGCGCGGCCCTCGCGTTCGCGATCGGTCTCTTTCACCCCGATCAGTTCCTTCCCCTTTTCCGCAAGGTGTTCCACGCCGGCCTTCAGGTTGTCCTTCGTCAGGTTGTCTTTCTGTTTCTCGATCAGCTCGCGGGCGACCCCTTTCTCGGTCAGCCCCGCGCCGATCTCCGCGAGGTCCCGGCCGGTCTGAGTGACGAAGTTTTTCGCCTTCTCCGCGCGGTCCGCGATTCCCTGCGCGACCTCCTTCGTGTTCGCGACCACTTCCGAACCGTAGTTGTTCAGGGAGTCGCGCCAGCCAGGATCCGGCGACTCACCTTTCGGTGGCGTTCGGCCCGCCCTCTCGTAGGCGTCGCGCAGCGGCCGGTCATCACCGCGCGCGCGCGCCTCCATGATCGCCTCCACTTCGGCCTTTGAGAGCCCGCTTTGCCGAAGTTCCACGCGCATACGCTGCTCCAGCTCCGCTTCGGCCGCCTGGCGCGCCTGTTCTTGTGCTTCATTTTTCTCGGTGCGGTTCTTGCCCAGGCGCTCCTCGAGCATTCGGCCGGTGGCGAGGGGACCGCCCGCCAGCCCATCCGCGGTGTTGACCACACTGTCCCGCAGTTTCCCCATGTCCCCGTCCTGGATTGCCTTTTTGGCGTCGTCCGCACCTGCGAGGATGTCCACTGCCTGCATGCCCTTTCCAACGGTTTCCAGCGCTTTGCCGACTCTGCCCGGCACGCGGTCGGGGGTATCGGAGGGGCCTCGAGGTGGGGCCTCCGGCGCATCCGAGGGGCCGCGAGCCCGGCCTTCGGGCGCATCTGTGGCGCCGCGTGCGGCCCCCTCCGGCGTGTCCGCCTGAGTGCCGCGTCCCCTGCCGAGCACCTGGGCCGCCTCCGCCTGACCCGACGCCTTGCGGATGATCGACTCTGGCGTTTCGCCCATTTGCGCGAGCCGGGCCCGTGCCTCTTCCGGCGAAATGCCGTCCGGACCGACCTGTCCCAGAATCCGCATGCCCTCCTCCACCCGCGGATCCACCCGCCCGCCCGCCGCTTCAACGCGGGGTCTGGTGATGCGCTCGTACTGTTTGGCGGCCTGGTACATCTGGTCGAATTCGTGGTGCGCTGCCTGAACGGGGTCGCCCCGGCCTCGGGCGGCATCCGACTCGTTTCGCGCCGCGTTGCTCTTGTGCTCGATGGCGCGGGTCAGTTGTTCCGGATCACGGAGTGGTTCGCCGGGCCGCGGCGGTGCGTCCGGTGTACCGAGAATTCTCTGCGGTTCATTGTAGGCTTCCGGGCTTCGGCCGCTGGTGGTCTCGACGCGCTGGCGTCGTGCGACACTTTCCGGGGTTGCTCCCTTGCCAAAGGTCTGCTCGCCGCCCGCGGCGTGGTAAAACGATTCCTCGACGATGCGTCGTGCGCGGCTTGGCGGAAGATCCTGTCCGCGCACCCGGACGGTGACGTCCCAGTCCTGGGGGCTGGTCGCCGGCGCGTCCGGGCTGCGCCAGTTGCGGGGTTGGTAGATTTCGACATCGTCGGCGGTGACGGGCGGCTTGTCGGGGTTTGCGCGGTTCCATTCTCGCGCCGCCGCCTCGCGCATCTGCCGGGTCGCCTCGGTGCGGATCTCGCGCACCACTTGATTGTTCGCCTCCACGAGATCCGGGCGGTTGCGGTTGATGTGGTGGATCGCCAGCGGGTCCGATTGCAAGTCAAGGGCGCTGCGCCGGATCCGCGCGGGATCGCCGGACTGCAGCGCCGATTCAAACTCCCGCACCCGCCGGTTTGCCTCCGCGCGCGCCCGTTGCCAAGCGGCTTCGCGCTCGGGATCGCGCGCCGCGGATGGGGCGGCCGCCGCCCCGCCACTCTCGCCCGCGCGATGTCCGGCCGTGCCCACGGGCGCCCGATACCCCCCCGCGTTCTCCTCGCGGTCCGAGCCGGGAGGACCGGCGGCGGACCCGACCGTTGCCGAGAGGATCGTCAGGCAGAAAACCGTTGTAGCGAACACGGTGTGCCCGGTCCCGGGCCGACCAGACTCCCCCTGGAACTCAACCGCGTTCATGATGCTGATCCTCCCTGTACGGCTTGCCGCCGAACACGTTCAACACCACCCGCTTCTCGGGGCACGGCCTCGCGCACCGATGCCGCATGCTGCGGCGATCCTTCATCGCACGGCTCCTCGTGCCGCGCGGGCCGCCGAATCCGGAGGTCTCAACGCGGCGCTGCCGGCGGGCGGATCTTAATCGCCGCCGATGGCCGGCTCTCCAGGTCTTCCTCGTCCACCGCCGTGACCACCACCGTCAAACCTTTTCCGACCACCGCCGCCGGCAGCAATGCCGGCGGCCCGGCAACCGCCAGTAGCCGTTCCGACGACAGAAATCCTTTGCGATAGAGGCGGTATTCCTTCATGCCCGGCCGCCCCTCCCAGCTCAGTCGTGCGCCCTCCGCTGTCCATTCCGCCGCCAGGCTCTCCGGCGCCGGCGGCAGCGGCCGCGCCGCGCCGCGGGCCTCTGCGGAGGCGGCGCTCTCCAGGGTGTCGCGATCCACCGCGCGGAGGCGGTAATACCGAACTTCGCCGTCGTTCAACCCCGCGTGCACTGCGACGGTGCCGCTGGTGCTGATCACCTCGCGCCAGCGCGAACTGTCCGCCGCACGGGATTCCACCACGTAGCGGACGATGTCCGGCTCGGGGTTGGGAGCCCAGGCGAGGGCAACGGACTTGGGGCGGTTAGTCGTCGCGGTGAGGCCGGTCGGCACGGAGGGCGCGGGTTTCGTGGTCGCCAACACCGTCTCGGACCACGGCGACGCGGCATTCGCGGTGTTGAACGCGCTGACGCGGTAACGGTACCGCGTACCGTCCTTCAAATGGCCGACCGGCGACGACCTCGACGCGCCGGCCCGGTCCAGAAACTGCGTTGTTGTCAGGCCGCTCACCTGGCCGACGAGCACGAAGGGGCCAGTTTCACCCTCCCCACGTTCGATTCGATAGCCGGTGACCTTTAAATCCGGCGAGGCGGCCCACGCAACTTCAACCGCGCGCGGGAGGCCGGAGCGTGCGCTGACGCTTTGGGGAGCGGGCGGCGGTGCCCGAGTGACGGCCTCCACCGGCGGCGACCACGCGCCGCGAGAGCCCACCGCATTGAACGGCCGGATGCGGTAGATGTAGCAGGCCTCATCCTTCAGATTGCCGGGATCGCGCAGGCCGTCGAGGTGGTTGGTGCTCAGTCGGCCCTGAACGGTCACCAGCAGCCTGAACGCGTCCTCTCCGGGGGCGCGGCGTTCAATTTCGTACCCCGTCACATCCCCTTCCGGGCTGGCCGTCCAGCGCAGCGGAACGCACCGCACTTCGTCCGAGGCGGCGCGCAGATCCGCAATGGGTGCCGGCGGTGGCAGCGTCATGACTCGGACCGGCTCGGAGGGCGGCCCCACTGCGCCGACCCGGTTGATCGAAGCGACGCGGTAGAGGTACTCCGTGCTATCCAGTAGGTCCGTGCCGGGCCGGCCGCCGTCGACCAATGTCGTGCCGGTGGTCTCGCCCCGCGGGACCCACTGCCGCTGGAGGTCCGCCGCCAACGCGCGCTCTATCCGGTAGCGCACAATGCCCTCCGCGCGGGGTGCGGTCCACGTGAGCGTCACCGCGCGAGATCCCGTGGCGACGGCGCTCACCGTCGGCGGCGGATCCGGGGGTGGTGCAGTCATGCTTTCGACGGGCCTGGATGGCTCGCTCAGTCGGCCGGGGCCAGCCACCGCGATGATGCGGTAGTAGTAGGTCGACGAATCTTTCAGGCCATCCCGATCGGTGTACATGCCCCGTAGGGGTGAGACTTCCGCAATCTTTACGAAAGGCCCCTGCAGCGACTCGGCGCGCTCGATGCGGTAGGCCGAAATCGCTTCTCTCGGCACGCTCCAGGTCAGCGTGACCTCGCGAAGGCCGAGGTCCGAAGCCTTCAGGTCGCTCGGTGGCGGAGGAGGTGGTGGCGGCGGGGCAGGTGCCGCGGGGGCGGAAGCCGGCACGGGCGCGCCCATCGCGGTGCCCGGCGCCGGCGTGGAGCGCTGCGCGCCCAAACGCTGATACAAGCCTGCGATCAGCTCGTGCACCACCGCTCGACCGTGCGCGGCCAGCGGCACGTTCGGGTCCTCCGCCATTTTCGCGAGGTCCGCGCTCCAGAGAATCTGGCCGGTCTGCGAGTGGATCAGCCGGATCGAGAGACCCACCACCGCGTGGGTGCGGCCGCCCCGCGCCTGGGTGGAGTATTCATCCACCGTGCCGATCACGACGCCATCAGCGCCCAGCATCCGGCCCACTTCCATCGCTCGGCGTTCGGAGAGGCCCGCCATCGCCAGCTCGGTTTCGCTCAGCACGCCGGCCATTTGGCTGCGCTCCACCAGCGTGTAGCGGCCGAGCTTCAGCATTTCCGTCACCACCATGTCCGCGACGGATGCGCCGATCAGCTCCGTGGGCGCTTTGAACGGCAACACCGCGATCTTCACAACGTCGGCGCGCACCGGCGCCACATACACATTTGCGGCGGAGCGCACGGAGGAAAAGTAGGGATTCGTGGGTACGGTCGCGCAGCCGGTCAGTCCCATCGCGACGATCGTCGCACAAAAGGCCCCTACCGTCCCTCCGCGAAGGGGCGGGATCGGCCGCCCAGCAACGAGATGAGCCACGGAATGAGCTCCAGTGCCACTATAGACGAACCGGGCGGCTAGGGAAAGCCGGAAGGGTGCAATAGGCCGCCGCGTCGCGCGCAGATGGGCCGCGTGGGTTGGGATGCCCGCCTGCGGATGGCGCCGGCAGAGTAGCGGCGGAGATCCCTCCAAATGTGGGATGCCGCCGAGGCAGCGGGTTCCGAGCCTTGGAATGGCGCTCAGGCTTCGGGTGGCGCGGTCCGAAGAGCGCCCCGCAAGACACGTCGCGAACGTCGACGAAGTCGGCGCCAGAGCCGCTCAGGCGATCTCGAGGCCGGTTGCAGTGGCGGACTTCGGCTGGCCCGAGGAGCGGCCACAGAGCTGCACCGTCGCTTCGGTGATGGCCAGGTGTGCGCCACCGACGGCCAGGCGCAGCCGCCCCTCGTTGTCCAGGCCCTCGCACCGTCCCCGCACGAGGCGGCCATTGAGCTCCGCGAGCACGAGCCGGTTTTCGAGCGCGTGGCGTTTACGGTAGCGTTCCATCCAGTCGGTGGCCGCGCGTGTGGCGAGCACGGCCTGCCAGATCTCTACCAGTAGCGCAGCGCGCGAAGGAGGAGCGGGGAGCCACTCGCGCAGCGAGGTGGCGATCGCGCGCACGTCGGCCGGTGCGCGGCGCAGGTCGGTGGTGACGTTGATGCCAATGCCGATCACGTCCGCTTCCCGCACCCGGGCGGAGAGGATGCCGGCGAGCTTGCGGCCGCGCATCCACACGTCGTTCGGCCACTTCACCTGCACGGTGCGAGGCGGCAGATGTCGGGCGAGCGTCTCGGCGACGGCCAGGCCGGCCCGCAGCGGCACCTGGCCGACGGGCATCGCTGGCACCACGGGGAGCACCAGCGTTGCGCAGAGGGATCCCTCATCCGCCCACCATCGATTGGTGCCCCGGCCGATGCCGGCGGTCTGGTGGGCGGCCACCAGGAGCGCCGGCGGACGGAGCCGGCCCGCCTCCAGCATTGCGATCGCGCGCTGCTGAGTGGAACCGAGCCGCGACCACACTCGCACCTGCGCCGGAGCGACCGCGCGACGCAAGGGACCGGAACGGATCGGGTCGCGCACGATCAGGCCGCTTTGCTGCCCGCAGGTTCAATCACCAGCAGCAGGTCGCGCGTCTCGACCGCGGTGCCGGGCTGTACGTGGAGTTCGCGGATCACGCCGCCGACCGGCGCATAGACCGCGGTCTCCATTTTCATCGCCTCGATGCTGAGCAGTTTGTCACCCGGTTTCACCGACTGGCCAACCTGCACCGCCAGCGTGGAGATCTTGCCGGGCATCGGCGCGGCGATGTGGCCCGGCGCGTCGGGTTCCGCCTTCTTGCGGCGGACCGTCGCGCTCTTGTGCGACCGATCCACGATGCGGACGTTCTGCGGCTGGCCGTTCAGTTCGAAGAATACATCGCGCGCGCCGTCGTCGCCCGGCTGACCGACCGCGAGCAATCGAACGATGATCGTCTTGCCGGGTTCGAGGTCGACGGTGATTTCGCGGCCCGGCGTCATGCCGTAGAAGAAGACATCGGTCGGCAGCAGCGACGTGTCGCCGTACTGGCGCCGGTGGTGCGCGAAATCGAGGAACACCTTCGGGTACATGAGATAGGCCAGCAGGTCCGTTTCGGTTGGCTCCTCGTGCAGCTTTGCGGCCAGCTCGCGTCGGATCGCCTCAAAGTCGGTCGGGGGCAGCAGTTCACCGGGCCGGCGGGTGAGGGGCTTGCGGCCGCGCAGCACGATCTGCTGCAGCTTCTTCGGCCAGCCGCCCACCGGCTGGCCGAGCTTACCCTCGAAGAGTTCGACCACCGACTCCGGGAACGACAGTTGCCGCGTTTCGTCCAGCACGTCTTCTGGCTTCAAGTTGTTCGCGACCATGAACAGCGCCATGTCGCCGACGACCTTGCTGGTGGGCGTGACCTTGACGATGTCGCCGAAGAGCTCATTCACTTGCGCGTAGGCGCGCAGCACTTCCGGCCAGCGGTCCGCAAGGCCGAGGCTGCGGGCCTGTTCCTGCAGGTTGGTGACCTGGCCGCCTGGAATTTCGTGGCGGTAGACCTCCGCGGTGCTCGATTTCATCCCCGCTTCAAAGGGGTAGTAGAGCGCGCGTACCGCCTCCCAGTAGGCCGCATACTCGCTCAGCGCATCCGCATCCAGGCCGGTGTCGCGCGGCGTATTTCGGAACGCCGCGACAATCGAGTTCAGGTTCACTTGGCTGGTGAAGCCGCTCATGGACTCGACCGCGCAGTCCGCGATGCTGGCACCGGCCTCGGCGGCCTGCAGGATGGCCGCCGCCTGCACGCCGGCGGTGTCGTGCGTGTGGAAGTGGATCGGGATCGAGATCTCCTCCCGCAGCGCCTTCACAAGTTTGCCCGCCGCGTAGGGCTTGCAGAGACCCGCCATGTCCTTGATGCCGAGAATGTGGGCGCCGGCCTTCTCGAGCTGCTTCGCGAGCTTGACGTAATATTTCAGCGAGTACTTGTCGCGCCGGGGGTCGAGCAGGTCGCCGGTGTAGCAGATCGCCGGCTCGCAGACCGCGCCGGTCTCGAGCACCGCGTCCATCGCCGGCCGGAGGTTCGGCAGCCAGTTCAGACAGTCGAAGATGCGGAAAATGTCGATGCCGCGCTCCGCGGCGCCGTGCACGAAGCGACGCACGACGTCGTCGGGATAGTTGGTGTAGCCGACCGCGTTGCCCGCGCGCAGCAGCATCTGGAACGGGATGTTCGGAATCGCGCGGCGCAGCTCCGCGAGACGCTCGAAGGGGTCCTCCTTCAGGAAGCGCATCGCGGCGTCGAAGGTGGCGCCGCCCCACATTTCGAGGCTGAAGAGGCCGGACAGCCGGTGCGCGACGAACGGTGCGATATTGACCATGTCGCGGGTGCGGACCCGCGTCGCCAGCAGCGACTGGTGTGCGTCGCGGAAGGTGGTGTCGGTGAGGAACAGCCGTCGCTGCGTGAGGATCCAGTCCGCAAATTTCTTGGGACCGAGCGCCTGGAGTTGCTGGCGCAGGCCCGCCGGCGGCTCACCCGCGGGCACGGGCGGAATGCGGGGGGTGGGGAGCGCGCGGCCGTCGCTGCGCCCCTTCACCTCCGGGTTGCCGTTCACGATCACCTCGCCCAGGAACGCGAGCAGCCGGGACGCGCTGTCGCGCCGCTTCGGCCAGCGGAAGAGTTCGGGCGTATCGTCGATGAACGTGGTGGTGGCCTCGCCGCGCTGGAACGTCGGGTGCAGAATCAGGTGGTTCAGGAACGCGATGTTGGTGCGCACGCCGCCGATCCGGAACTCGCTCAGCGCGCGGTTCATCCGCTGGATCGTTTGCGCGAAGGTCGGCGCCCAGGCGGTCACTTTCACCAACAGCGAGTCGTAGTAGGGCGTGATCACCGCGCCGGTGTAGGCGGTGCCGCCGTCCAGCCGGATGCCGAAGCCGGCCGGCGAGCGATAGGTCGAGATACGTCCGTAATCCGGAATGAACCGGTTTTCGGGATCCTCCGTGGTGATGCGGCACTGGATGGCGAAGCCGTTGGCGCGGATCTCCTCCTGCGGCGGGATCGCGAGCTCGGGCGAGTCAAAGTCATGCCCCTGCGCCAGCAGGATCTGCGCCCGCACGATGTCAATGCCGGTCACCATCTCCGTGACGGTGTGCTCGACCTGGATGCGCGGGTTCACTTCGATGAAATAGAACTCGCCGGTGTCCGCATCCACGAGAAACTCGACGGTGCCCGCGCACAGGTAGTTCACCGCCCGGGTCATCCGAACGGCCGCCTCGCAGATGCGACGGCGCAGCTCGGGGTCGAGGTTCGGCGCCGGCGCGATCTCCACAACCTTCTGGTGGCGCCGCTGCACGGAGCAGTCGCGCTCCCAGAGATGCCGAATGCCGCCCCGGCCGTCGCCGAGGATCTGCACCTCGATGTGGCGGGCGCGACGGATGTAGCGCTCAATGAAGACCGCGGGGTTGCCAAACGCCCCGCCGGCCTCGCGCATCGCTTCCTCCAGCTTGGGCTCCAGGTCGGCGGCCTTCTCGACCACCCGCATCCCCCGTCCGCCTCCGCCGAAACTGGCCTTCAGGATGAGGGGGTAACCAATCCGCGCCGCCGCCCGTCGCAGCTCCGGACCCGGACGCACCGGCTTGTCGGTGCCCGGTACCGTCGGCACCCCCACCTGCTGCGCGATCTGCTTTGCCGCGATCTTGTCGCCGAACGTCGCCAGCATTTCCGGCGTCGGACCGATGAACAGAATGCCCGCGTCGCGGCACGCCCGCGCGAACTCGGCATTCTCGGAAAGGAACCCGTAACCGGGGTGGATCGCGTCCGCGCCAACCTTTTTCGCCAGTGCGACGATGCCCGGTATGTCGAGGTAGGCGCCGACCGGCCCCTTGCCTTCGCCGATCAGGTAGGTCTCGTCGGCCTTGAACCGATGCAGCGCGAAGCGGTCCTCCTGGCTGTAGATCGCAACGGTCCGAAGGCCCAGCTCCGCCGCACCGCGAATCACGCGGATCGCGATCTCGCTTCGGTTCGCCACCAGCAGTTTTTCGATCTTTCTCATATCGGGCGGATCAGCACCGACCCTCTCCGAGAATGGAGGGCTGCATGCAGTTGTTCAGGCTCCTGCTCACGTCCTGCGGACCTTCTTGAGTCCTCCAGCATAACGCCGCACAGGTACGCTGTCAAGACCTATCACCCTCCACCGAGCCGGTGAACTGGACATTGCCACCATCGCACGGTCTCCAGCGGCTGCCGCGCTCACCACCGTGCGCGCCCGATGCGCCCGCAGCACGCGGCGGCGGCCGGCGGGGTTGCGGGCGGCGGCCGTCGGGGACAGACTTGAGCAGAGTTCGGCGGGCACCGTGGCGACGATTTCCCGACAAACGATCGAGCTGATCCGGTCGCGATGCGACATCGTAGACGTGGTCAGCAGTTATCTGCCTTTGCATCGTGCGGGATCTTCGTTCCGGGCGCTGTGCCCGTTCCACAAGGAGAAAACCCCGTCGTTTCACGTGAACCCGGCGCGGCAGATTTATCACTGCTTTGGATGCGGTGCGGGCGGCGACGTGATCCGGTTCGTGATGGAATACGAACGGCTGGATTTTGTCGCTGCGGTGCGGATGCTGGCGGGGCGGGCGGGGGTGCCGATCGAGCTGGACGAGCGTGAGCGGGTGGCGGTCTCCCAGCGCGCGAGGCTGCTGGCGCTGCATGAGGCCGCGACGGCGTTTTTTCAGGCCGCGCTGGCGGAAGCGGCGGACGCGGAAGCGGCCCGCCGATATCTGCGTGAACGCCGCCTCGACGGCGAGGCGGCGCGACGCTTTCGGATCGGCTGGGCGCCGGGCGACGGCGACGCGCTGCTGCGCTGGGGCGCCCGCTCGGGCTGGAGCGCGGAGCTACTGGAGGCCGCCGGCTTGGCGGTGCGGACGGAGGACGGGCTCCGCGACCGGTTCCGCCGGCGCGTGATGTTCCCGATCTGCGACGAGCAGGGCCGGCCGATCGCATTCAGCGGCCGAATCCTGCCCGACGACCAGTCGCCCGCGAAATACCTGAACAGCCCGGAGACGCCGCTGTTTCAGAAGGGACGGGTGCTGTACGCGCTGCACTTCGCGCGCCGGCGAATTCTCGAGACGCGGCGGGCGGTGCTGTGCGAGGGGCAGATTGACGCGTTGCGCTGCCAGCTGGCCGGCATCGAGGTGGCGGTCGCCGCGCAGGGAACCGCGGTGACGCCGGACCACGCGCGCACGCTGCGTCGCTATGCCGATGAGGTCGTTGTGATGCTCGATGCCGATCTGGCGGGGGAGGCGGCGGCGGTGCGCACTGCGAAGACACTGCTGCAGGAGGACCTGGCGGTCCGCGTCGCGGTGCTGCCGGCGGGGGAGGACCCGGATTCCCTGATCGTGCGGGCCGGCGCGGAGGCGGTGACCAGCGCGATCGAGGCGGCGATGCCGGTGGTGGACTTCGTGGTGCGTGTCGCCGCGGGGCGGGGGCAGCTGCGCAGTGACGCAGGACGGCGGCGATTGCTGGGCCAATTGATGGAGCTGGTTGGCGCGATTGCCTCTCCCGCGATGCGCGAGCAGATGTTGCTGCGAATTGCGCAGCTGTTGGGGGTGACGCCGGCGGCGATGCGCGACGAGTTTGACGGATGGCGGCGTCGCCATGAGGGCCGGGCGGAGCCCGGCGTCTCCGAAGAGACCGAGGCGGCTCCCGCCGCCCCGCCGCCCGACGACGAACTGCAAACGGTGGAAATCGCGCTGCACCACCCCGAGTGCCGACCGCTGCTACAGACCTACGCGCGACCGGAACTGATCAGCCACCCAGTGCTGCGGCGGGTGTATGAGCGGGTGCTGGCCGCGGGCGAGGGCGCCGTGGAGTGGCCGCCGGGAGGAGAGGACGCCGACTTCGAGCGGCTCGTTGCCCGGCTGGAGATGTCGGACCGCGCGCTGGCGCTCCGATCTCCGGAAATGAGGCTCGAGGCCGCCAGAGGGTGTGTGTTGCAGCTTTGGCGGAACCATCTCAGCCGGCGCCGCCAGGAGCTGCTGCAGCAGGCAGCCGTCGCGGACGGCACCCGTGCGGAGGAGCTTCGCAGGGAGGCGCAGGTGCTTACGCTGCAGATCCGGCGGCTGCGCGAGAAGTGGGAGCGGGCGGTCGCAGTGCTCGAGCTGATCGAGTGAGTAGCGGGGCCGGCTGGCACCAGCGAATTGACGCCAGCATGGGCGACGGAGAAAAACAGGTGGCCGCCGGGCCTCGCTCTGCGTCCGTAATGGCGCCGCGATTCGCAGAAGCGCGGCGGCGGGCGTATGGTTTCGGTGTCCGCCGCAATCGCCTCTTGGCCACGCGAGCGAGTTTCGAGCGCGCAGGGTGAGATCGTGTTCGGCGGCGAGAGGTCCACCACCATGAAACCGAGCGACTGGCGGCGGAGATGGATCCCAATGGCGGCCACGTGCATTGGCCTGACGGGTTGTGCGACAACCACCACTGTGCCCGGCGGCCCTTCCGCGCCGGTTGGGCGGCTGGAGGAGACGGTCACGAACCCGCCGCTCGCCGTGGCGCTGTCTTCCAAACAAGTCCGCGTTCGCCGGGGCGAGCCGATCCCCTTTGAAGTTGTGATCCAAAACGTTTCCCCTCAGACGATCTGGCTGCCGAAGGAGCCGACGGTGGTGCTGGTCTGGACCTATCCGACCGGGCAGAGAGATAACACAATGACTCCGATGGTGTCCCAGGTATCGCTGGGACGAGAGGCGTTGTTGGAACTGCCGCCGGGTGAGACGGTGGCCCGGCAGGTGATCGTGTCCAGCCGGTATTTTCCGCGGCTGGGCGTCACGAAATTTCAGGCGATTGTGCAGGTGCCGTCGAACACCGTCGCCATTGCGCTGCCGACGGGGCGGTACAACTCCAACCGGTTCGGCGTCTTCGTGACCGAATGACCGGTTTCGAGTTTTGGGCGCATCGCCCGGGGCGAGTGTGCGTGCCCGCGCTGGCATCGGGAAGCTGCGCTCCGCGCTCGAGGAGGCCACGGGCGGCGGCTTTTGGCCAAACTTCCGATGGGATCGTGGGCTCGGTGCAGAGCTTTCGGCCGTCCGTCTCGGCACGGCGCCGGTCGAGCCGCGGCCCGAGATGAGCGGACGGGCTGTGCGGAGGTCCTTGGGCGATCTGTGTGCGAAGCAGTCGCCGTTGTAAAAACGGCCGTGGAGAGACGCGCTGGCGGTAGTGAAATGGTGGGCGATTGAGCGGCGAGCGTCGCGAGCGTTCAGGGGTGCGACGTCGATCGGTGAAACCGATGCCGGCGCCGGCTCTCGGGGAGGACGGCGACCGCTGGAGAGCGTTCGGCAGTGGTGGGAGTTGCGCGGGCAGACCGGCCGGCTCAGACTGACTCATCGGAGCGAGGTGCCGGAGGTGAAGAGGAGATGAAGTGTTGTGATTGGCGGTGTGTGGCCGGCTCTCTCGTGGCGGCGGCGCTCGTGGGCGGTGCGGATGACATCGAGTGGCTGAGGGCACG
This sequence comes from Kiritimatiellia bacterium, assembly GCA_026417735.1. Classification (NCBI taxonomy): domain Bacteria; kingdom Pseudomonadati; phylum Kiritimatiellota; class Kiritimatiellia; species Kiritimatiellia bacterium. The sequence continues at coordinate 101,755 of JAOACR010000014.1, read as the reverse complement.
GGCGGAGCGTCTCGATCGCGATCTGCGCGAACGTATTCTGCCGTACTGGGCGGCGCGGGGCCGAAACATCGAACAGATCGAGCAGGAAGGGTTTGTGTTGGATGACCCGCCCCGGGGCGGCCCGCCGGAGCGGATGCTCGTGACGCAGAGCCGGATGGTGTGGACCTTTTCGCGGGTGCACCGGCTTGGCTACAGCGACGCGCGCCGCGACTATGGCGCGATCGCGGCCGCCGGCTACCGCTACCTGATGCGGCGGTTCTGGGACGCCGAGCACGGCGGCGCGTATTGGGCGGTGGCCGCCGACGGACAGCCGACCAATCCGAGAAAAATGATGTACGGCCAGGCGTTCGGCATCTATGCGCTGGTGGAACACGCGCGCGCGGGCGGAGGGCGCGAGCCGCTGGAGCGGGCGCTTGCCTGGTTCCGGCTGTTGCGCGAGCGAGCGTACGATCGCCGGCACGGCGGTTGGGTGGAACACTTTGAGCGCGACTGGCGGCCGCTGCCGCTGCGCGATCCCGCCGGGGTGCCGGAAGTGGCCGGACTGAAGAGCGCGAACACCCACCTGCACCTGATGGAGGCCTTCACCGAGTTGTACGCGGAAACGCGTGAGGCGGACGTGCGCGACGCGTTGGAGGAAGTGCTGCGGATCAATCGCGAAGTGTTCTACCCGCGCGATCCCGCCCGGGCCTGCTTCCACCGTCAGCCGGACTGGTCCCCCGTGGACGATGCGCGCAGTGCGGGTCTCTCCTACGGTCACAACGTCGAGTTCGGCTGGTTGATGCTCGAGGCGGAACGGGCGCTGGGCCGTCCGCTGTCGTTGGAGCACTTTCGGGCACATCTGGACCACGCGCTGCGGTGCGGCTGGGATGCGGAGCGCGGGGGGCTTTACCATCGCGGCGAGGGCGAACAGCCCGCCACGGACCGACGGAAGGTCTGGTGGGTACAGGCGGAGATGCTGGCGGCGCTTACGGAAGCCTGGGCGCTGGACCGTGATCCGCGCTGGGCGGCGGCGATGCGCCGGCTGTGGGAGTTTGCGGACCAATGGATGACCGATCCCGAGACGGGAGTATGGTGGGATTCGGTGGAGGCGGATGGCCGGCCCGCGCGTGCCGCGCGCGCCCACGGCTGGAAGGCAAACTACCACGATGTGCGGGCGTTTCTAAAGTTCATCGAGGTGATGAGGTCCGCGTCGGCGCAGTCCGGCGGCGCTTGCACACGGACCGCGGAGGCATAGATTGTGAATCGAATGAGCGCGATGCGGTCCATGGTTGTCGCGCTCTGCGCAGCGGCTGGCTGCGCGGGGGCAGCGGTCCGCATCGGTGACCCACGGGAGCAGGTTCTGGCGGAACTTGGCCCACCGAGCGGGCACATCCGCGGCTCGGACTTCGAGCTTCTCTACTATCCTTCTGGCACCGTCCAGCTTCGGGGGGGACGGGTGGTTGCCCTTCAGATGCGCACCGCGGAGCAGGCGCGTGCGGAACGGGAGGCGGAGCTGCTCGCACGCCGCCGCGAGGAGGCGGAGCGGAGACACCGGCGGGCGCAAGGTGAGCGCGAGCTGCGGGCGCTGATCGAGAGCGAGGAGTACCGCGCGTTGACGCCCGCGGAGCAGATCGAGCAACTGGCCCGGTTCGCGCAGGCGCACCCTGGAGTCTCCATCGCCGCACCGCTGCTGGCGGCGCAACGCGCGCTCGAAGAAGAACAACGCCGCGAGCGGCGCTCGCGCGAACTGGCCGAGGAGCTGGAGGCGCAGCGGGAGGAGAGCGCCCGGCGCGAACGGCGACGCGTTGCGCCACCCTATCTGGTGAGCGGCAACACGACGGTGTGGTACGTCGAGCCGTGGGTCTACTGGGTGCCGGCGTGGGGCGTTGTGCCACCGCTGGCGGGGCCGGATTGCCGCCATCGCGTCGAGACATTCCGCCCGACGGGGGCCGGGACACCCACATGGCCGTACAATTTCGGCATGGGTGGTGCAGAGGTGCGCATTGGCCCCCGGCAGCCGAGCATGGGGTGGTAGCGTCCGCTCCGCCGAAGTAGCTGCGGTGGGAGGGAGAAGGGGGCGCGACAACTGCAGGGCGCCAGCTGCAATGAAAGTCTCGTGATGGCGGCCGACAACCACGAGATCACCCTTCTGTTCCAGCGACTGTGCAACGCGGGAGCGGATGCGGCCTCCCTCGAGGAGGTCGCCCGTCGCGTGCATGAGGCGCTGGCCTCGGTGTTGCCGGCGGCGAATGTGCATCTGGCGATCCGCTGCCCGGTGAGCGGGATGATCCGCGTGGTGTATTGGTGCGATTCAAGGAGTCCTGTGCCTGCGGTCACCGCATCCGGCCGGAGTCCTGTGGAACAGGTGCTGCGGACGGGCCGTCCCTGGGTCGGGGATGCGCGTGCGCTGACGGAGGCGGCGGCCGCCGGTCACTTCGAGCTGCCGGCGGTTCGGCCCGCAGTGTGGTGCGGAATTCCGCTGCGGCGGCAGTCCGAGTGTTACGGTGTGCTGGTGGTGCAATCGTACGAAGGGGAACCAGCACTGGAGCCGGTGCACTGCGCGCGACTGTGCGCGGTGAACGATGCGATCAGCGTGGCGATCCTGCCACATCTGCTGGCGGAAGAACGCGACAGCCGCGATGCGCTGCTCGAGGCGGCTGCGGCGTGCGCCGCCGTGTTTCTGCGCGACGTGGACTGGCGGCCGCATATGAACGAGTTCCTCGAACGCATGGGGCGCGCCGCGAAGGCCAGCCGCACGTACCTGTTTGACGTTTGGCGGGACGAGCGCGGGCGGTTGCTGACAAGCCAGCTATTCGAGTGGGTGGCGGAGGGCATTGAGCCGCAGATCCACAACGCCGAACTACAGAAGCTGGATATGGGCGCCGCCGGTTTCCAGCGGTGGGTCGAGAGGCTGGAAGCGGGTGAGCCGATCAGTGGGCCGGTCGCGCTGCTACCGCCGAGCGAGCGGCCGCTGCTGCAGCGGCAGGGGATCCGGTCGATCCATGTCACGCCCGTGCACGTGGAGGGCAAATGGTGGGGATTTTTGGGATTTGACGACTGTCTGAGCGAGCGGATCTGGCTGCCCGCGGAGCAGATGGCCTTGCGGGTGGGCGCGGAGATCCTCGCCCAGGCGATTCATCGTCAGCGCGTGGAGGAGCAATCCGCGCTGCAACGGACCGCACTGGCCACCGCCGCCAGCGGCGTGATGATTACCGATGCGCGAGGACGTATTCTCTGGGTCAACGCGGCCATGTGCCGCATGTCGGGCTACTCCGCGGACGAACTGATTGACCGCACGCCAGCGATTCTGAAATCCGGTGAACACGACGCGGAGTTTTACCACCGGATGTGGGAGACGATCTGCGCCGGCCGGGTCTGGGCTGGCGAGATTCGCAATCGTCGGAAGGATGGCGGCATCTGCGTAGAGGAAATGACGATCACGCCGGTGACGGACGCGGGCGGCCGCGTCACGCACTTTGTCGCGATTAAGCAGGATGTGACCGAGCGCATGCAGCTGCGCGAGCAACTGATTCAGGCGCACAAGCTGGAGAGCATCGGCCGGCTCGCGGGCGGCATCGCGCACGATTTCAACAATCTGTTGCAGGCGATTTTGGGGTTCAGCGCGCTGCTGCGGGCCGATCTGTCGGAATCCGACCCGCGACGAGCCGATGTCATGGAAATCGAAAAGGCAGCTCGGCGCGCGGCGGAACTCACTCGCCAGCTGCTGCTCTTTAGCCGCCGCCAAAAGCCGGAGATGGTGGCGCTGGATCTGAACGAGGTGATCCGGGGAGCTGCGCGGTTGCTGGGGCGGCTGCTGCCGGAGCACGTGCGGCTGGTGTTGGACCTTCCGGGCGATCTGCCCTCCGTGCGGGGGAACGCCGCTCAGCTGGAGCAGATTCTGGTCAATCTGGCCGTCAATGCGCGCGATGCGATGCCGCGGGGCGGTGCGCTGCACATTCGGACGGCTCTGGTGCAGCTCAGGTCGGAGGAGGTGCCGGCCGTCGAGGGCGCGCGTCCGGGCCGGTTTGTGCTGTTGGAGGTCGAGGATGAAGGGCACGGCATGCCGCCGGCTGTTCTGGCCCGGATTTTTGAGCCGTTCTTCACAACGAAACCGGCTTCGGACGGCACCGGGCTGGGGCTTTCAGTGGTATACGGTCTGGTGCGCCAGCATGAGGGCTTCATCGATGTGGCCAGCGAAGTTGGGCGCGGAACAGTGTTTCGGATCTATCTGCCGGTCAGTTCGGCGGGGAACGGGCGACCGGCGGCTGACGAGGTGGCCGAGGGCGGGCAATCCGCCGGAGAAGGAGCGGGCCACGAGGTGTTGGTGGTGGAGGATGAGGAGTGTCTGCGGGCTCTTGCGACGAGGGTTCTGACTGCGGGCAACTACCGCGTGACCGCGGTCGGCAGCCTCGCCGCGGCGCGACGGGTGCTCGAGCAGGGCTGTGAGCGTTTCGCGGTTCTCCTCTCCGACGTGCTGTTGCCCGATGGCCATGGATTGGATCTGGCCGCCGCCGTTCGTCGCTGCTGCCCCGACATGCGAATTGTGCTGACCAGCGGGCATGAGATCGTGCCGGAAGAGGACCCGGTACGCTGGGCGCTGGCCGACGCAATACTGCGCAAACCGTACCTGCCCGATACGCTGCTTCGCACGCTGGGCGACGTGCTCCCGCGGGCGCCCACCTGATCGGCCTTGTGGAGTTTTGGGGCACCGCGAGGGCGGGAGGGGACTTCGCGTTGCGTCCCGGCCGAATGTGCTATGCTGAAGCGTTATTTTGGGACAAATCGGACATCACATGAACGAGGAACAGCAAGCTTCTGAAGTCGGTGCGGCTGCCGGCCCGGCCGCGGGAGCGGAAGGATCTTCTGGGCCATCGGACGCGAACGCGCTGCCGGCCGCCGCAGAAACTGCGGCGACGACGGACGCAGAGCTGCAGGCGGACATCGCCGCGCTGAACGACCGGTTGCTGCGGTTGCAGGCCGACTTTGACAACTTTCGGAAGCGGTCGCAGCGCGAACGGCTGGAGCTGCGCCGGCAGGTGATGGAGGAGCTGCTGGCGGATCTTCTGCCGGTGATGGACCACTTCGAAATGGGGTTGCAAGCGGCCGAGCGCGGAGGGCTCTCCAACGGGATTCGTGCCGGGCTGGAGGCGGTGCGGGCGCAGTTTAGAGAGGTGTTGAAGCGCTGGGGTGTTGAGGAAATTGAGGCGCTCGGTCGGCCGTTTGACCCGCACTGGCACGAGGCGGTGGCGCACGAGCCGACGGCCGATGTGCCGCCGGAGACGGTGCTGCGCGTGACGCGGAAGGGGTATCGGATCGGCGACCGTCTGCTGCGGGCCGCCCAGGTGGTGGTGGCCGGGCCGGCGCAGCCGGCAGCCTCGGAGAGCGACGATGCCTGAGCGACGCCCCGACTACTACGAGGTGCTGGGCGTCTCGCGGGACGCCAGCGCGGAGGAGATCAAAAAGGCATATCGGCGCCTTGCGCTCCAGTATCACCCGGACCGCAACCCGGGCGACAAATCTGCTGAGGAGAAATTCAAGCAGATTTCTGAGGCGTACGAGGTGCTGAGCGATCCGGAGAAGCGGCGACAGTACGACCAGTTCGGACATGCGGCATTTGGTGCCGGCGCGGGCCCGGGCGGCGGGTTCGAGGGAGGGTTTGGAGGTATCGACCTCGAAGAGGCGCTGCGCACCTTCATGAGCGCGTTTGGCGGAGGGGGCAGCATCTTCGACGATTTCTTCGGCGGAGCGCGGGAGGAGGCGGCGGAATCGCACCGCGGTTCGGATCTGCGGCTGGATCTGGAGATTGACTTCGAGGAGGCGGTGCTCGGCTCGCGGCGCGAGCTGCAGCTGCCGATTTTTCAGCCCTGCCCGGACTGCGGCGGTAGCGGGGCGGAGCGCGGGAGCGGGCGGGAGCGGTGCCGGCAGTGTGGGGGCCGCGGGATGATTGTTCACTCCCAGGGCTTCTTCCAGGTGCGGCGGACGTGTCCGCATTGCCAGGGGACGGGCGAGGTGTTGGCGCGTCCGTGCCGAACCTGCCGGGGGGAGGGCCGGGTGAAGGCCCGTCGCACGGTTGAGCTGCGCATACCGCCGGGAGTGGAAACGGGTTCGCGGCTGCGGCTGAGCGGCCACGGGGAAGCGGGATTTCGTGGTGGTGCTGCGGGAGACCTCTACGTTGTGCTGCATGTGCGGCCCCACGACGTGTTCCAGCGGCATGGCGATGACATTCTCTGCGAGGTACCGATCCGCTTCGATGTGGCGGTCACGGGCGGCGAGATCGAGGTGCCGACGATTCACGGGATTGCGCGGCTGAAGATTCCGGCGGGCACCGAGACGGGGCGAGTGTTCCGGCTCTCCGGCCAGGGTGTCCGAAACCCGCGCCACGGGGTCCACGGTGACCATCTCGTGCGCGTGCGAGTGGAAGTGCCACACCGACTGTCGGCGCGGCAGCGGAGGGCGCTCGAGGAGTTCAAGGCGGTGCTAGACGAGTCCAACTACCCGCAGATCGCAGAGTTTGAGCAGCGGGTGCAGCGGTATTATGAACGCAAGGCCACCCTCCAGCAGTGAAGCGGGGGGTCGTGCGCGCGTGTGTCCCACTCACCGGCCGCCACGCTGTTTCGCTCCGCTGCTTCCGCCCGAAGGGGGGATGGTGCTGCTGGAGCCGGAAGAGGCACGACATTTGGTGGTCGTGTTGCGTCTGGGGCCGGGAGCGGCGGTGGAGGCGTTTGACGGGGCTGGCCGGCGCGCGTTGGGGCGCATTGCCGAGGTGCAGCGAACGCAGGTGTGGATCGAGGTTGGACCTGCCCGTGCGGAGGTGTTGCCGGATTGGCGCGCGACGCTGATTCAAGGCGCGCCGAAAGGTGACAAGAAAGAGATGATCGTTCGCGCGGCGGTCGAGCTCGGCGTTCAGCGAGTCGTGTTCTTTCCCGCCGAGCGCTCCGTGGCCCGTCCCGCTCCAAGAGAGGTGGAGCGGTGGCGGCAACGCTGGCGGTCGGCCGCGGTGGCGGCAGCGAAGCAGTCAGGGTGTAACTGGCTGCCGGAGATTGTTTGGGCGGGGGAGATTGAGAGGGCCCTTGAAGCGGGCGGTGAGGCGGGCGCGTCGTTCGTATGCGAGGCGGGCGAAGGGGTGCACTCATGGGCGGAGGCGCGGGCCGCGGCGGGGTGCTCTTCGTCTTGGAAACATGTGTGCGCGGCGGTCGGTCCGGAGGGGGGGTGGACGGCCGAAGAGCTTGCGCGTTTCCGCGCAGCTGGCTTTCGGCCGGTGAGAATCGGGGGCTTCATTTTACGCGTCGAGACCGCGGCGATTGCGATGATGGCGCTGATGGTGGCGGAGTTGGAGTTCAGATCGAGCAAGGGTTGAGTGCTGTGAAGTGTGGAGGGGAATACTGGGGGGTAGGGGCCTTTGGTTGGAGAGGTCGGCGGGGGTAGTTTCCAGCGGGGATTGAATCCGTCGGGCCCTCGAAACGAGCTGGGGACAGAGCCTTCTCAGGCGATCTGCTCAAGCGGCGGGTCTGGTCAGCATAGCAGATGAGGGATGGCACGCCTGTGCGAGATGGAGCGGTAGGCCGACCCGGGGAACGGAGAATTGCAGCGAAAAGTTCGGGGATGGGGAGAGAGAACACGGCGGGCCGGGGCGGGAGAATCTGATCGCTCTCCATGAGGTGGGGCCCGGAGCGGAACCGATCCATAGAGGTCCGGGCGAGGAGAGGGACAGAGACCCAAGCAGCGTGGTAATCTTCGGCACCGTTTGAGCGAAGCAAGAGGAATTCCTCGCGTCCTTCTCATCGAAACACACCTTGATGGAAAAAACGAATCGACAAACTTGACAAATCCATTAGGCAGGATATTCTGAACACTGACGATTCTATTACTGGAAGATGAAAGTTACGAAGCGAGTTGGCTATGCGCTGCGGCTCCTCGCGGAGCTCGCAGGGCACGGCGATCAGAAGCCGGTGACCGCCCACGAGGTGGCTCGCCGTCATGGGATCTCTGAAAAGTATCTGTGGTTGGCCGCGTCCTCCCTGCATAAAGCGGGGATCGTCGACGCAGTCCGGGGTCCCTTGGGCGGATTTCGACTTGCTCGTCCCGCCGCGGCGATCACTTTGGGCGATGTGATAGAGGCGTGTGACGGCAGCTGGGTCGAATGGCTGGATGGTCTCGACCCGGCGCGTGACGAAGCGTTCAACGCCGTGCTCTCTGCGATCGGCCATAAACTGGCGGCCGATTGGAGCCAGGAGCTTCGCAGCGTAACGCTGGAGACGCTGCTTCGCGAGCACCGGGCTCGTCAAAGCGAGCTCGTCGGAGATTTTCAAATTTGAGGCGAAGGATCGCCCGATTCGAAGGAACCAAAACCACCGAACGAGAAGAAAGGAAGAACCCGATGAGTCAATCCAACAACCCAGGCCTCCACACCCTCGCGCTGCATGCGGGGCAGGTACCCGATCCGACGACTGGAGCGCGGGCCGTCCCGATCTACCAAACCACATCCTACGTGTTCCGCAGCACCGAGCACGCAGCGAACCTCTTCGCGTTGAAAGAGTTCGGCAACATCTACACGCGGATTATGAATCCGACTACGGATGTCTTCGAGCGGCGCATTGCCGCGCTCGAAGGCGGGACGGGTGCACTCGCGGTCGCCTCGGGACAGGCGGCGATCACGTACGCGCTGCTCGCGATTACGCGGCTCGGCGACGAGATCGTTTCCGCCAACAATCTCTACGGCGGCACCTACCAGCTCTTCCATTACACGCTGCCGAAGCTCGGCCGCACGGTGAAGTTCGTCGACTCTCGAAACCCGGACGCGTTTCGCGCCGCAATCACCGAGCGCACTCGCGCACTTTATGTGGAGACCATCGGCAACCCGAAGCTGGATGTGCCGGACTTCGAGGTGATCGCTGCCATCGCCCATGAGGCGGGCGTGCCGCTGGTGGTGGACAACACCGTCGGCATCGGACTGGTGCGGCCGATCGAGTTTGGCGCGGACATCATCGTCTCGTCGGCCACCAAGTACATCGGCGGCCACGGGACGTCGATTGGCGGGGTGATCGTGGACTCCGGTCGGTTCGCCTGGAACAATGGAAAGTTCCCGGAATTCACCGAGCCCGACCCGAGCTACCACGGCCTGGTGTACTGGGACGCGCTCAGCAACGTGCCGGGCATGGGCAATGTCGCGTTCATCCTGAAGGTGCGGGTGACGCTGTTGCGTGACATTGGCGCCGCGCTCAGCCCTTTCAATGCTCATCAGTTTCTGCTCGGCCTCGAGACGCTGCCGCTGCGCCAGCGCCGACACTCGGAGAACGCGCTCGCGCTCGCCCGCTGGCTGCGCGAACAGCCCGAGGTGAGCTGGGTGACGTATCCCGGCCTGCCGGATTCGCCCGACCACGCCGTGGCGGCCAAATACCTGAAGAACGGGTTTGGCGGGATCGTCGGTTTCGGCATCCGCGGCGGTTATGACGCGGCGGTGCGGTTCATCAACAACGTGAAACTGCTCTCCCATCTCGCAAACATCGGAGATGCGAAGTCGCTGGTGATCCATCCTGCCTCCACGACGCATTCGCAGCTGACACCCGAGGAGCAAGCGGAGACTGGTGTCACGCCGGACTACATCCGCATTTCGGTGGGCCTGGAGGACCTCGACGACATCCAGGCGGACATCGCGCAGGCGTTGCGGGCCGCAACTGCCTGAGAGGACGGTCCGCCCGCTGGAGGGTCTGCTCGATGCCGGAGCTGACATTTGCGGTGCAAGGCGCGTCGGAATCGCCAACTCGCACGCGCGTGCGTGCGCGCCAATTCGAGTTGCTCGTGGACGAACCTGCCGAACTCGGCGGCAGTGATCGCGGCCCGAACCCGGTGGAACACGTGCTGGCGGGGTTGGCGGGCTGCCTGAACGTGGTGGCGCACGTGGTGGCGAAGGAGATGGGCATCCACATCCGGTCACTGGGGATTTCGGTGAGCGGTGTATTGGATCCGGCGCGATTTCTGGGGGAGCCCACCGAGGCGCGTGCCGGGTTCCGCGAAATCCGCGTGAAGCTGGGCGTCGTTTCGGACGCGTCCGCCGCCGCGCTCGATCGCTGGCTGGAGGCGGTGCGGCGTCGGTGCCCCGTGTCGGACAACCTTGCGAACACGACGCCGGTGCGCGTCGAGGTCGAACGGGCGGTCTGAACGGAGGGCGGTGAGGTCGAGTGAAGACCTGTGCGAACGTGCTCGAGGCGATCGGCCGCACGCCGCTGATTCGGCTCAATCGGCTGGCGCAACATCTTGCATCGCCCATCTACGTGAAGGCCGAGTTCATGAATCCGGGCGGCAGTGTGAAAGACCGCCCGGCGCTAGCGATGATCGAGGCGGCGGAGCGTTCCGGCCAGCTGCGGCCGGGTGGCACGATCATCGAGGCGACCGCCGGCAACACGGGGGTGGGGCTTGCGCTGGTCGCAGCCGTGAAGGGGTACCGGCTCATTGTCGTGATGCCGGATAAGATGAGCGAGGACAAGATGCGGCTTCTGCGGGCACTCGGTGCGGAGGTCGTCGTCACTGCGACGAATGTCCCGCCGGATTCGCCGGACAGCTACAACGGTGTCGCAGACCGTCTCGCCCGTGAGATCCCCGGCGCGTTCCGCCCGAACCAGTTTGCGAACGAGGCGAACCCGGAGGCGCACTACCGCACGACCGGCCCGGAAATCTGGGAGCAGACGGAAGGGCGGATCGGCGTGTTTGTCGCGGGGATGGGAACCGGCGGAACGATCTCCGGCGTGGGCCGGTTCCTGAAAGAGCGCAACCCGGAGATCCGCATCGTGGGTGCGGATCCGGAAGGCTCGATCCTCTCGGGGGATCAGCCCCGGGCTTACCTGGTGGAGGGTATCGGCGAGGATTTCGTGCCCCGCACGTTTGATCGGCCCGTGGTGGACGAGATGATCCGCGTGAGCGACCGCGAGTCCTTTCAGACCGCTCGGCGCTTGGCCCGTGAAGAGGGCATCCTTGCGGGAGGATCGTCCGGCACGGCGGTGGCTGCTGCGCTGAAATACGCGGAGACGCTCTCGCCGCCGCGGATCGTTGTGGTGCTGCTGCCCGATACCGCGCGGAACTATTTGACCAAGTGTTTCAATGACGACTGGATGCGAGAGCACGGCTTTTGGGAGCGGGAGAACCGCCGCCGCCGCACGCTTGCGGACGTGCTGCGTCGCAAATACATGATGCCAGAGCTGATCGCGGTGGCGCCGCGGGACCGGCTGCGCCGCGCGGTCGAGCTGATGCATGTCTACAACATTTCGCAGCTGCCGGTGATTGAGGGGGGGCGAGCGGTCGGGAGTCTGCAGGAAGCGACGATCATGAAGCTGCTGCTCGACGGCATCGACGCATCGAACCAGGAGGTCGGCGCGGTGATGGGCCGGCCGCTGCCGGAGCTGGAAGAGGGCGTGGACATTGCGGCGGCGTATCGGCGTTTCCTGGCCGGTGCACCCGCGATTCTGGTGACGAAAGACGGGGCGCCGACCGGCGTGGTGACGAAAATGGATCTGATCGACCTGTTCATCATGCGGCAGGACGAGCCGGAGGACGGCGATCCGGGGGCCGGGCTGTGAGGTTCGAAACGCTCGCCATTCACGCGGGGCAGGATCCGGACCGGCTGACCGGTGCGGTGACGGTACCGGTGTATCAGACCTCGACGTTCCAGCAGGATGGAATCGGGCGGCCGCGCGGCTACGAGTACTCCCGGACGGGCAATCCGACGCGTACCGCGCTGGAAACGGCACTGGCCGCGGTGGAGGGAGGGGGTGGCGCCGCGGCGTTTGCTTCGGGCGTTGCGGCGACCGCGGCGGTGCTTCACCTGTTGCGGCCCGGCGATCATGTGGTGGCGGCGGACGATCTGTACGGCGGCACGTACCGGCTGTTCGAGCGATACTTTCGGCCGTGGGGCTTAAGATTCGACTATGTGACCGCGACCGAGCCCGAGGCCTATCGTCGGGCGATGCGCCCGGAAACCCGGCTGATCTGGATTGAAACGCCGACGAATCCCCTGTTGCGGCTGGTCGACATCGCCGCGGTCGCACAGGTGGCGCACGAGCATGGCGCGCACCTGGCGGTGGACAGCACTTTTGCGACTCCATGTCTGCAACGGCCGCTCGAGCTGGGGGCGGATCTGGTGGTCCACAGCACAACGAAGTACATCGGCGGCCACAGCGATTTGATTGGCGGTGCGGTGATCTGGTCGGACGCGGAGCTTGGGCGCCGGCTGCGTCTATACCAAAACGCGTTCGGTGCAGTGCCGGGACCGTGGGATTGCTGGCTGGTGCTGCGCGGTCTGAAGACGCTGAGTGTTCGGATGGCGGCGCATTGTCGTGGCGCGCGGCGTGTCGCGGAGTGGTTGCGCGGCCAACCCGCGGTCGAGCGGGTGTTGTATCCGGGATTGGAGGACCATCCTCAGGCCGAGCTGGTGCGGCGGCAGATGGGTGGCGCTGGGGGGGGCATGGTCAGTTTCGAACTGGCCGGCGGTTTTGCCGCCGTGGAGAGGTTGGTGAGCCGGCTGAAGCTGTTTGTGCTCGCCGAAAGTTTGGGAGGGGTCGAATCGCTGGTGTGCCACCCCGCGCGGATGACGCACGCTTCGATTCCGCCGTCCGAACGGCGCGCGCGTGGGATTGGCGACAACCTGGTGCGTCTATCGGTCGGGCTGGAACACCCCGACGATCTGATCGCCGACCTCGCGCAGGGCCTGCAGCCGGATTGCGCGCCGGCGGCATCGAAAGGAGACTGAACGCATGAGCACGATCTACGCGGACAACTCGCAGTCCATTGGCCGCACGCCCCTGGTGAAGCTGAATCGCGTGGTGGGCAACGCAAAGGCAACGGTGCTGGCGAAGATCGAGGGACGCAATCCCGCGTATTCCGTGAAGTGCCGGATCGGCGCCTCGATGGTATGGGACGCGGAGAAGCGCGGTGTGTTGCGGCCAGGGATGGAGATCATCGAACCCACCAGCGGCAACACGGGCATCGCGCTCGCGTTCGTCGCCGCCGCACGAGGCTATCCGCTGACGTTGACGATGCCGGAGACGATGAGCCTGGAACGTCGCCGGGTGCTGGCGATGTTTGGCGCGCGGCTGGTGTTGACGCCGGGCAACGAGGGCATGCGCGGCGCGGTCCGCCGCGCGGAGGAGATCGCCGCCTCGGACCCGGAACGCTATTTCCTGCCGCAGCAGTTCAAAACCCCCGCCAATCCGGCGATCCACGAGGCGACGACCGGCCCGGAAATCTGGAACGATACGGATGGACAGGTGGATGTGCTGGTGGCCGGCGTTGGCACCGGTGGGACGATCACTGGCGTGTCGCGCTATTTTGAGCGCGTTCGTGGACGGCCGCTGCTGTCGATCGCGGTTGAGCCACGTGAGAGCCCCGTGATCTCGCAGAAGCTGGCCGGGCAGGAGCTGAAGCCCGGCCCGCACAAAATCCAAGGGATCGGTGCCGGATTCATCCCGGATGTGCTCGATCTTTCGCTGGTGGACCGCGTGGAGCAGGTGGACAGCCAGGAGGCGATCGAAATGGCCCGCCGCCTCGCGCGTGAGGAGGGAATTCTCAGCGGCATCTCGTGCGGGGCGGCCGCGGCGGTGGCGGTGCGCGTCGCGCGGGAACCGGAGATGGCCGGCAAGACGATTGTCGTTGTGCTGCCCGACGCGGGCGAGCGCTACCTTTCCACGGCTCTGTTTGAAGGGATTGGCTGAGGGGTCACGTTCTCAGGTAGGGGGTGGCGGAGAGCGCGCGGCCGCTGGCGGAGGGCAGCCGGTAAAAAAAAGGGCGGCGCGCGCCAAGGAGGTTGGGTGGGGAACCCAGGGAAAACGCGCGCCACCCTCCGATACCATACAGCTCCGATCCTTTTTCGTCAACCGACGAGTCCGGATGGTGTTCGCAGCCTCCGCGTCGGCACGAACTGAGCCACGGATGGGCGACCCAGTGCGGGTAGTCCGAGCGCGCAGATCGCAAGCCTTCACCGGAGGGTCGAGAGAACGCGGTGGGCTGGTTCTGTCGGGAGGTGGCCATGCCGCCCGGCATACGTGTTCCAAGGGTTGGGGCGCTTCGGGAGCAAGGCCTCCAACGCTTGGACCGGGTACAGGGGGGATCTCGGGCCCCCTCCCTCCGACCGGCGCCCGCCCGTTCCGGTGTGTTCCGATGTGAGGTGGCCGGCGGTGGGCCAGAGGGGGGAGCGCTGGGAGGCGGGACGCTCTGAGCCAGCAGGGGTTGTGCGGCACTCTGGCGGCCGGTGGAACTGCTTGCCCGCGGGCAGATGACCGTGTATACAGGACCGTCCGGTTTTTCGCCGGCGGAGAGACATTCAGACCATGGACAGCAGCAAAATCGTCATTATGGACGGCAACGAGGCCGCCGCGTACATCGCGCACAAGACCAACGAAGTCTGCGCAATTTATCCGATTACGCCATCGTCGAACATGGGCGAGTGGGCGGACCAGTGGTCGGCTGAAGGGCGCACCAACATTTGGGGGTCGGTGCCCACGGTCATCGAGATGCAGAGCGAGGCGGGCGCAGCAGGTGCGGTCCATGGCGCGCTGCAGACCGGCGCGCTGACGACGACGTTCACTGCGGCGCAGGGACTGCTGTTGATGATCCCGAACATGTACAAGATCGCGGGGGAGCTGACGCCGACGGTTTTCCACGTGTCGGCGCGGACGGTGGCGACCCATGCGCTGTCGATCTTTGGCGATCATTCGGATGTGATGGCGGTACGGCAAACGGGATTTGCGATGCTGGCGTCGGCCTCCGTGCAGGAAGTCATGGACATGGCCCTGATCGCGCAGGCCTCCACGCTGGAGTCGCGGGTGCCGTTTCTGCACTTCTTCGACGGTTTTCGCACCTCGCACGAGGTGCAGAAAATCGAGCTGGTGACGGACGACGTGATCCGGGCGATGATTCCGGAGGAGCGAGTGCTGGAGCATCGCCGGCGGGCGCTGTCGCCCGACCGGCCGGTGATACGGGGAACCGCGCAGAACCCTGATTTCTTCTTCCAGGCGCGCGAGGCGTGCAACCCGTTTTATCAGCGGTGTCCGGCGGTGGTGCAGGCGATGATGGACCGCTTCGCGCAGCTGACCGGCCGCTCGTACCGGCTCTTCGACTACTATGGGGCTCCGGACGCGGACCGGGTGATCGTGATCATGGGGTCGGCCGCGGAAACGGTATGGGACACGGTCCGCGCGTTGAACCGCGGCGGCGCGAAGGTTGGGGTGGTGCGGGTGCGGCTGTATCGGCCGTTTTCCACCGACGCCTTCATCGCGGCGCTGCCGGCGAGCGTGCGGGCGATCGCGGTGTTGGACCGCACGAAGGAGCCTGGCGCGGCGGGCGAGCCGCTGTATCAGGATGTGGTGACCGCGCTGGGTGAGCGTGCAGCGGCCGGGCGGTTGCCGTTTGCGCTGCCGCGCGTGATCGGGGGCCGCTATGGGCTCTCGTGCAAGGAGTTCACGCCGGCGATGGCGAAGGCGGTGTTCGACGAGCTGGCGAAGCCGGAGCCGAAGAATCGCTTCACAGTGGGCATTCGTGACGACGTCACGCACACGAGCCTGGAGTACGACCCCTCCTTCATCATTGAGCCGGACCACGTTGTGCGCGCGATGTTCTTTGGACTGGGCGCGGATGGCACGGTCGGCGCGAACCGGAACTCGATCAAGATCATCGGCGAAGAGACCGACATGTACGCGCAGGGCTACTTCGTGTACGACTCAAAGAAGGCCGGCTCGCGGACGGTGTCGCATCTCCGCTTCGGACCGGAGCCGATTCCGGCGCCGTATCTGATCGAGTCTGCGAACTTTGTCGCCTGCCACCAGTTCGTGTTTCTCGACCAGGTGGACATCCTGAAGTACGCGAAGCCCGGCGCGGTGTTTCTGTTGAACTCGAGTCCCTGGAAGCCGGAAGAAGTGTGGGACCACCTGCCGCGGAAGGTGCAGCAGGAGATCATCGAGAAGAAGCTGAAGTTTTACGCGATTGACGGCTCCCGGGTTGCGATCGAGGCGGGGATGGGCAGCCGCGTGAACACAATCATGCAGACGTGTTTCTTTGCGATTTCGGGCGTGCTGCCGCGGGACGAGGCGATCGCGAAGATCAAGGCCGCGATCCGGAAGACCTACGGGCGCAAAGGGGAGGAGATCGTTCAGAAGAACTTCCGTGCGGTGGACATGACGCTGGAGCACCTGCGGGAGATTCCGGTGCCGGCCGCCCCAACAAGCACGCGGGAGCTGCCGCCGCCGGTGCCGGAGTCCGCCCCGCCCTTTGTGCGCGAGGTGCTGGCGCCGATCATCGCGGGGCGGGGCGACGAGGTGCCGGTCAGCCGGATTCCGCCGGACGGGACGTTTCCCACCGCGACGACGCAGTGGGAGAAGCGGAACATTTCGTTGTTTGTGCCGGTCTGGGATGCCGAGCTGTGCATCCAGTGCGGGAACTGCGCGCTGGTGTGCCCGCACTCCTGCATTCGCGCGAAGCGGGTGCCGCCGGAGGCGCTGGCGGGTGCGCCGGAGGGCTTTCTCTCTGCGGAGTGGAAGGACCCGCAGCGGCCGGGGTTGCGGTACGTGCTGGGGATCGCGATCGAGGATTGCACCGGCTGTGCGCTGTGCGTGGAGGCCTGTCCGAAGAAAAGCAAGGAGCAAGTCGGCCGGAAGGCGATCAACATGGCCGAGAAGGAGCCGATCCACGAACGGGGCCGTCGCCACTGGGACTTTTTCCTCTCGCTGCCCGACACCGATCGAGCCGAGCTGGACTTGAGCTCCGTTCGTGACGTGCAGTTTGCGCGGCCGCTGTTTGAGTTTTCCGGTGCCTGCACCGGCTGTGGGGAGACGCCATATGTGCGGATCCTCAGCCAGCTGTTCGGCGATCGTGCGCTGATCGCGAACGCGACCGGTTGTTCCTCAATTTACGGGGGCAACCTGCCGACCACGCCCTGGTGTACCGATGCGAATGGCCGGGGACCGACGTGGTCGAATTCGCTGTTCGAGGACAACGCGGAGTTTGGGTTCGGCTTTCGGCTGACGATCGATCAGCATCGTGCCTATGCGGCGGAACTGCTCGGCCGGCTGCGCGAGTCGATCGGCGGGGATCTGGTGGAGGCGCTGCTGCAGGCGCCGCAGCGGACGGAGGCGGACATCGCCGCGCAGCGGGCGCGGGTTGCGGAGCTGCGGCGCCGTATTGCCGGCCTGTCGTCGCCGGAGGCGCGACAGCTCGATGCGATTGCGGACAACCTGGTGCGCCGCAGCGTTTGGCTGGTGGGCGGGGACGGTTGGGCGTACGACATCGGTTACGGGGGACTGGACCACGTGCTGGCGAGCGGTCGGAACGTGAATGCGCTGGTGCTCGACACCGAGGTGTACTCGAACACCGGTGGGCAGGCGTCCAAGGCGACGCCGCGCGGCGCAGTGGCGAAGTTTGCGGCCAGTGGTAAGCCCGCTGCGAAGAAGGACCTGGGGATGATGGCGATGTGCTACGGCAACATCTACGTGGCGCGCGTCGCTCTGGGCGCCAATCCGCGGCAGACGCTGCAGGCGTTCCTTGAGGCGGAGGCGTATGACGGGCCGTCGCTGATCATCGCCTACTCACACTGTATTGCGCACGGCATCAACATGCAGAAAGGGCTCGAGCAGCAGAAGCTGGCGGTACAGAGCGGCCACTGGCTGCTGTACCGGTACAATCCCGAGCTGGCTGCGCAGGGCAAGTCACCGCTGATTCTCGACTCCCGCGCGCCGTCGATTCCGCTGAAGGCCTACGCGTACAACGAGACGCGCTTCAAGATGCTGGCGATGAGCCGGCCGCAGGAGGCCGAACGCCTGCTGCAGCTGGCGCAAGCGGACGTGGAGCGCCGCTGGCAGCTCTATCAGCGCTGGATGGCGGAAGATGCGAAGGCCGCGGAATCCCCGGCGCGGGCTTGAGCGGACAGAACGACGAGGAGCCGACCATGGACCTGACGACCACCTACATGGGCTTGAAGCTTCGAAATCCGCTGGCCGCGGCCGCTTCGCCGCTTTCGCAGCGGCTGGACGACCTGCGCCGCTTGGAGGACGCGGGCGCCGGCGCGGTGGTGATGTTCTCGATCTTTGAGGAGCAGATTCACCACGACGCGGAAGCGCTGGATCACCTCATGAGCGCGGGCGCGGAAAGCTACGCGGAGGCGCTCTCCTACTTCCCGGATGTGGGCGACTACCTGGTGGGACCGGAGCGCTATCTGGAGCTCGTACACGAGGCATCGCAGGCGCTGTCCATCCCGGTGATCGGCAGCTTGAATGGCGTTTCCAAGGAGGGATGGATTGACTATGCGCGGCGCATCGAGCAGGCGGGCGCGCGGGCGATCGAGCTGAACACCTACTACCTGGCGACCGACCCGGATCGGTCCGGCGCGGAGGTCGAGCAGATGTACGTGGATGTCGTCAGCGCGGTCGCGCGATCGGTTCAGGTGCCGATCGCGGTCAAAATCGGGCCGTTCTTCAGTTCGATCGCGAACATGGTGCGCCGGCTGGAGCAGGCCGGCGCGCGCGGTGTGGTGCTCTTCAACCGTTTCTATCAGCCCGACTTTGACCTCGACGAAATGGACGTCCGCTCGGACCTTCACCTGAGCACGCCGGCGGAGATGCGGCTGCCGCTGCGGTGGATCGCGATTCTGCACGGCCGCGTAAACCTCTCGCTGGCGGCGACCACCGGTGTGCATAGCGGGCTAGACGTCGCAAAGCTTCTGCTGGCCGGCGCGGACCTGGTGCAGACCTGCTCCGCGTTGCTGAAAAACGGGATCGGCCATCTGCGCACCATGTTGCAGGAGCTGGAGAGCTGGATGGCGGAAAAAGAGTACGAGTCGGTCGCACAAATGCGCGGCGCGATGAGCCAGCGGGCGGTCGCGAATCCGGCTGCGTTCGAGCGCGCCAACTACATCCGGATTCTCGAAGAGTACAAGAGCCGCTATGCGATCGCCTGAGGCGAGGTCCGCCCGGCCCGGCGGAGATGTGAAAGGATGCCGAAGATGAAAGCGACGGTGGACGCGAATACCTGCACCGGGTGCGAGCTTTGCTGTGATGCGGTGCCGGACGTGTTTGTGATGGACGGCTCGGTCGCGAAGGTGAAGGTGGACGAGGTGCCGGCCGGGCTGGAGGATGCGGTCCGCGACGCGGCCGCCAACTGCCCGGTGCAGGCGATTCAGGTGACCGAGTAAGGGCGGCCGACGGTCCGCAGGCAGCGGGCGCCGGCGAATGGCCCGGCCGCGGCATGTTGCCGAGTATGTTGCGCTGCGCGGCGCGCTGATGGTCGCCGGGGTGCTCCCCTACGGGGTGGCGCTCCGGCTGGCGGCAGCGGCCGCGCGGATCCTCTTCGACTTCGGGTGGCGGCGGTCCGAAGCGATGCGCCGCGTGGCCGGGGTGTTGGGCGCGGGCGCGGCGGCGGAGAAAATCGCCAGGGAGGGGCTGCGCCATTTTTTCTGGGCGGTGGTGGATGCGGTGTACGCCCCACGACATTCGCCCGAATGGGTGCGGCGACATTTTCGCGTGGAGGGGGAGGATCACCTTCGCCGAGCCCTGGCGGAGGGCCGTGGCGCCGTCCTCGCCGTGCCCCACCTCGGCAGCTGGGAGATGGCGGGCATGCTCGGACCGCTGTTCGGCTACCGGCTGGTCGCCCTCGTCGCGCGGCAGCGGAATCCGCTGGTGGACCGCCACCTCGTTCGCTGGCGCGCGCGGCGGGGGGTGACGGTGGTGCCGCGGGGCGGAACCGCGACGCGACGGATCCTCCGGGCGCTTGCGGAGGGGGCGGTGCTGGCGATGCCGGTCGATCTGCGCTCGCCGCGCCCTGGGGTACGTGCGGTGTTTCTCGGCCGGGAGGCGAATCTCGCTGGCGGGCTCGCCTTTTTTGCGGAACTGGGGCATGCGCCGGTGCTACCGTGCGCGGTCTGGCGAACCTCCACTTTCGATCACACCGTGCGGATCTGGCCGGCGGTGCGGCCGCCATCGGAGGGATCTCGGCATGAGCGGAGGCGTCGCCTCCTGCAGGATGTGCTTGATGTGCTGACGCCGGTGATCCTCGAGCGGCCGGAACAGTATTTCTGGTACAACCGGCGCTGGGTTCTCGATCCCTTGCCCGCGGCAGGAGATGCGCCCGCCGGGCGGCTCAGCCGTCCGGCACGGCCCGTCGATTGATCCAGTCGAGCCAGGCCATCGGCGCGAAGCGCGCGGCAAGCGCGCCGGCCCGGGCCGGCCAGGTGACCGGATACCTCCGGCGTGGCCGTTGCGACTCCAGCGCGTGCGCGATCGCCCGCGCGACGGTCTCCGGCGGCCACATCCATCTGCGGCGGCCTTCGTCGCGGGCCTGTCGGCGTTCAATCTGGCGGCGAATTTCCCGGCCGAACCGCGAGCGCTCCGGATCCAGCAGCCGAGCTGCCGTCTCCGCGGCGTTGCGTCGAAACTCGGACTCAATGGGCCCGGGCTCGATCACACTCACGGCGATACCAGTCGCCCACAACTCCACCCGCCACGCGTCGGAGAGCGCTTCGAGCGCAAACTTGCTCGCACAGTAGGCGCCGACCAGCGGCGTCGCAACACGGCCGAGCACGGAGCTGACGTTCACAATGCGGCCCCAGCCCTGCGCGCGCATCGCGGGCAGAAGCCGGTTTGTGAAATCCACCAATCCGAACACGTTCACCTCGAACTGGCGGCGCAACGCCTCGCGCGAGAGATCCTCGACCGCACCGCCCACGCCGATGCCGGCATTGTTTACAATGCCGCCGAGGCCGTCGTGCAGCCGCTCCAGAACTTCCCGGGCTGCCGCTTCGACCGAGGCCTCATCGGCCAGATCGAGCCGCACCGCCTCGAATCCTTCGCTCCGGAGGCGATCGAGGTCCTCCGGCTTGCGCGCGGTGGGCAGCACCCGCCAGCCGCGCTCTCGAAGCAGCAGCGCGGTCGCGCGACCAATACCGGTTGAACAGCCGGTTACGACCGCCGAGCGCGTCTGGACCGCGGGCCGATGCATGGGGAAGACTCGTTCGACTTCAACACCAGCGCGGCGGCGCCAATCATCCCACCGCGGTTGCCCAGCGCCGCTGGTTCCACGCGAATGTATTTGGCGAAGAACGGGCTCAGCCGTTCTGTCAGATGACGGCGCAACGGCCCAAACAGCACGTCGCCGGCGGCTGCGACGCCGCCACCGACGATGAACGCCTCGGGCTGCAGCAGGTAGGTGATGCCGGCCAGCGCGGTGGCCAGACAGTCGGCCATGTAGTCGAACACCTCCAGCGCAACCGCGTCGCCCTTCGCAGCGGCGTCGGCGAGGTGCCGCGGGGTCAGCTCGCGCAGGTTGCCACCCACCAGATCCGGCAGAATTGACCGCCGGTGACGGAGCAGGCGGCGGGCACGACGGACGATCTGCCGGTTGCCGACATATTCTTCCAGTCCTCCGCGGCCGGTCGGCGTGCGCACGCCGTGCAGATCGATCGGCACGTGGCCGATCTCGCCGGCCATCGAATATGCGCCCCGCCAGACGCGGCCATCCAGCACAATCCCGCCGCCGACACCGGTGCCGAGCGTGAGAAACACCGCGTGACGATAGCGGCGGCCCGCGCCGAACTGACACTCCCCGAACGCCATTGCGTTGCAGTCGTTGTCCACCACCACCGGTACACCAAACCGCTCCCGCATCAGCCGCGCGAGGTGTACTGCGGTCCAGCCGGGTACGTTCGTCAGGTTGTGAATGAATCCGCGTTCGAAATCTACAAACCCGGGCACGCCGACGCCGATGCCGGAGAGCTCCCGCGACCACCGGCCGGCGGGAACCCCCAGCCGTTCTGCCGCGGCAGCGACCTCGTCCAGCCATCGCTCGACTCCGCGGACGCCGGCGGTGGCGAAGCCGTCCTCGCCGAGCACGCGCCCCTGCGCGTTGACCAGGCCGATTTTCACCGCGGTGCCACCAAAATCCACGCCCAGTGCTGGTTTCATCGCCGTATCTCAACCCCCCAGTATGGGCGTGGACCTGCAGAAACTCAAACGGCCTGCGCAGTGGCCGGCGCCGCAGCCGAGGGGGAAGGAGGCGCGCGAACCGGCAGCAGCACGGTGAAGGTGGAACCTCGGCCCTCAACCGATTCGACCCGAACATCCCCTCCATGCTGCTTGAGCGTGCCGCGAATTGCCGCGAGGTTCAGGCCGATGCTCCGCCCCCCGGGGTTCCTCGAAAAGAACGGCTCGAACAGATGGCTGCGCGTGGTCTCGTTCATGCCGATGCCGTTGTCGCTAACGTCCACACCCAGGTAGCGGCCGGCGGCAAGCTCGCCAATCGCAGTGTCTCCCGTGGCAATTTCGATGTTGCGGGTACGGATGAGAAGCTGTCCCCCCAGCGGCATTGCGTCCCGCGCGTTCGCGACCAGACCGAGGAACGCGTACTCGATGAGCGATGCGTCGGCGATGACGTGGTCGTCGGGCGCGTCCAGTCGCAGCTCCATGACGATTGAGGGACCGAGCATGCGTTCGATCATCGGGGCCAGATGGCGCAGCAGCGCGTGCACCTCCATCGGTACCATGGAGAGGTTCAGCGATTCGCCGACGGCCAGCAGCTGACGGGTGATCTGCACGGCACGCCGGGCCGCACCTTCAATCTCTGCGAGGTCGGCACGGCGCGAATCCCCCTCGCAGAACGCGTCGCGCAGCGTCTCCGTGTAGCCGAGCACGACCTGGTTGAGATTATTAAAATCGCGCGCGAGACCGGCCGCCAGCCGGCCGACGGATTCGGTCTGGCGCGCCTCGTGCGCCGCGGCCTCCATCCGGTCGCGCCGCAGCGCGAGCGCGAGATGCAGCGCGGCGCCGTGCACAAACTCGATTTCCGCGGCGGTGGGCGCGCGGTGCTCGCGCGTGAGGCCGAGCATCAGCAGACCGCCGGCATCGCGACCCCAGAGAATCGGTGCGGCGACCGCTGCCGACAAGCCCAGGGTTTCCAGGAGCGCGCGCGCGGGAGGCGCAAACGTCTCCCGCATGCCCGCCACGCTCTGTGCCCCTCGCAGGTCGGCCACCCACTCGCGGAGCACATCGGCAGCGTTCTCGGCGGGGCAGCGCGGTGGCGTCGGCGAGACCGCCGTCGGCTCCGCGGCATCCCACCGCGCGACCTCCACCGGTGCGCTCAGCGTGGTGCCGTCCGGCAACGTTCCGAGGATCAGGTGCAGACGCTCCACCCCGGAGGATTGGCCGAGCTCGTGGATGTAGCCGCGCAGTTCCGGCAGGCCGGCCGGCCCCAGCAGCAGCCGGGCCGATCGGGCGAGCGCGGCGAGCAACCGGTCCCGGGCGCGGAGCTCGGCCTGCATTCGGTACTCCTCCGTAATGTCCCGCAGCCAGACCACGCGGCCCTCCGGCGAGGCGGGATCGCCGATCGGTTGTTGCCGCCACTCGATCACTCGCCGGGAGGGCCCGGCGTCATGGAGAATCTTGGGGCCACTCCCCTCTGCAGCGGAGATTGCGCGTCCGAACTCCGCCGACATCTCGAACGCGAGCTCGCAGGAGCGCCCAATCCGGGCGGCACCGATCATTCGAGCCGCGGCGGGATTCACATCGAGCACCACACCGTCGGCGTCCATCACGATGACACCCTCGCTGAGCGCGTCCAACGCGCGGGCCCGCGCAATCGGGATCACATCCAGCAGCGATCTACGGAGAACCACGGGGGCGACAATCGCCCCACCGATGGCGAAGGCGAACGGGTTGATGTCGAACGCGCCCGACGGTTGCAGGCCGGCCGCATAGGCGAGATTGGCGAGCGCGGGCACCGCAAACGCGGCCAACCAGACGCGGAGCTGGCGCCGATAGACACCGCCATAAATGGCGGCTCGCGTCAGCAGCCGCGATGTGCCGAGCGCGGCGAGCGTCCAGTTGTAGGCCCAAATCGCCCTGTAGAGCGGACCGGGCTCGAACTGAAAGATCGGTATCGGGGAAAGTCGGACCTCATGTGGGGGGGCATGGATCCACTGACTCCCACCGCCCAATAGCGCAACCGCCGCGGTGCACGCCGGCACCACCGCGAGCCAGCCACGCCACCGGGGCGCGCCACTGCGCCCGGAGGAGACTTCCCAGGCGAGCCACCACCATGCCCATCCGATGAACGGTACCCCCAGATATTCGACCCGGAGCCAGCCGAGCATCCAGGGGATCGACGGGCGCAGAATCTCAAAGCCGTACGCAACCGTGTACACGCTGAGCGCGGCCAGCAACACGGCCAACGGCCGGATGCCGGGGCGGCGGGTGCGCCGGAATAGGCTCGCGGCGGCAACCAGCTCCGCCAGGCCGGTCATCCACAGCAGCGTCGCCAGCACTGTCGTCAGCATGTCAGGTTTTTTCGGTTTCGCGGCCGAGCCACACGTCAGAACGCTCCGAGGAAAATACTCGAAAAAGTGGTGATCGGTGCGGTTTCGCGGAAGTCGTCAATGGTCGCGCGCAGCTCACGAAGTGCCTGTTTCAGGTCTTCGTAGACCTCCGTTTCTTTCAGCAGCCGGCCCAGCGTGCCCTCACCCCGCCGCAGCCCCTCCGCCACCTCCCGGACCGACGCGACCGTGGCACGCAGGTCGTCGTAAACGGCATCATCGCTTGAGATCAGCTTGCCGAGCAGTCCGCGGCCCTGCGCGAGATCGTCGGAGGCGCGCCGGAGATTCGCGGCGGTTTGTTCGATGTCCCGGTAGATCGACCCGTCGTCCGATAGCAGCCGGCCGAGTGAACCTTCGCCGCGGTTCAGCCGCTCGCTGATCTCGCGGACGTTGGCGACGATCGCGCGAGCGTCGTTGTACACCGTCTCGTCGCGAACGAGCCGCCCGAGCGTACCCTCGCCGCGCTCGACCCGCGCAACGATCGCGTTCACGTTCGAAACGATCGTGCGCGCATTGTCGAGCACGCCGCCCTCCAGCGTGGACCGGATCGAAGCGACCACGCGGGTCGCTTCGTCGAGCAGGTCTTTCGGCGTGGTGCCCACCAGCGGCGTGCCGGGCGGGATCGCGGGCCGGTCCTCGTCGCCCTCCTCGATTTCGAGGTAGCGGCCGCCCAGCAGCGAGGAGGGAAGGATTTCGATGCGGTAATTTTCGCGAAGGTCGAGAGGGCGGTTCACCGCCAGTCGCACGCGCACCCCCTGGCGCTCCACGATCACGTCGTCCACCTTGCCGATGATCACGCCGCGGAGGTAGACGTTGTCCCCCTCGCGCACACCCAGCACCGTGCGGAACGTGACCTCGTAGTAGACGGTGCGCTCGAACAGGCTCTGGCGGCTGAGAATGATCGTAAAGACCGCCAGCGCGAGCAGCACCATGAACAGGAACGCGCCGACGGTGACCTCCATTGAAGTCTCGCGAATCCGTTCCCGTCTCATTGAATCGTCTCCATCTCCCACGCGCCGCGGCGCGTGATGTACTGCGCGTCAAGAAACGACCGAACAATCTCGTTGGTTGAGCGCAAAAACTCTGCGGGCCGGCGGACCTCGACCACGCGGCCCTGGTGGATCACCGCGATGCGGGTCGCGATCGCGAGCGCGGAGTGAAGGTCGTGCGTGACGACCACGCTCGTGATGCCGTGTTGCTGGCGCAGCTCCAGGATCAGGTCGTCGATGCGGCGCGAGGTGACGGGGTCCAGACCGGAGGTGGGCTCGTCGTACAGGATGATTTCAGGGTTCAGCACCATTGCGCGGGCAAGGCCGACGCGCTTCTGCATGCCGCCGGAGAGATCGGCGGGGAATTTGTCGGCCGCGTCCTCGAGGCCGAGCGCGGCGAGCTGCCGGTGCACCCGCTCTGCGATTTCGGGCTCGCTCAGCGCGGTCTTCTCGCGCAGCGGCAGCGCGACGTTCTCCTCGACGGTCATCCACTGCAGCAGCGCGGAACTCTGGAACAGCACACCGAAGCGGTCGCGGAGTTCGGCGAGCCGGCGGCCGCGCGCCTCGCTGATGCAGTCCTCGCCGACCCAGACGCGGCCCTCGTCCGGCGTGAGCAGCCGCACCATGTGTTTGAGCGTGACGCTTTTGCCCGAGCCCGACGCGCCGACGATCACAAACACTTCGCCCCGCTGGACCTCGAACGAGACCTCGTCGAGCACAAGGCGGCCGCCCAGCCGCTTCACCACCCGCTCAAATCGGATCGCCGGCGTCGCACTCACTGGTAGAACAACCTGGTGATCATGTAGCCGAGCATCAGGATGGTCAGGAAGGAAATGATCACGGTCCGGCGGGTCGCGTGGCCCACGCCGACCGCGCCCTCCGTCGCCTGGAAGCCCTGCTGGCAGGCGACCGTTGCGATCACCACGCCGAACACGGTGGCTTTCAGCAGCCCGACGTAGAGGTCCTTGTTGCGCACGTATTGGATCGCGTTATCGAAGTAGGCCGGCAGCGAGACGCCCAGCTGGGTGCGGCCCACGATCGCGCCGCCGATCACGCCCAGCACGTTGGTGTAGACGGTGAGCACCGGCATCATGATGAGGAGCGCGGCGAGCCGCGGCATCACCAGGAAGCGGACAGGGCTGATCGACATCACCTCGAGCGCCGCGACCTCTTCGGATACGGTCATCGTCGCCAGCTGTGCGGCGATGGCGGAGCCCACGCTCGCCGCGATCACCAGCCCCGTCATGAAGGGGCCCATTTCACGGACCATCACCACCGTCACCGCGGTGCCGATGTTCACCTCCTGCCCGTAGCGCCGCAGTTCCAGGCCGGTTTGCAGCGCGAGGATCATGCCGGTGAACATCGCCACCACGGTCAGCACCCCAAGGCTTTTGATGCCGGTGATGAACAGCTGCGTGAGCACTTCGCGACGGTTGCGTCGCGAAAGCATGTGACGCAGCTCCAGCAGCGCCCCGCCGAGCACGATCAGCCCGCGGCCGGCGTTGCGGCAGCTCAGTAGCAACCGACGCCCCACCGCCGCGAACAGGTTCAGCGGCGGCTCGAAGTGGTCGGGTTCGTGCAGGACGATGGCCGGGATCCTCCGATCGGAACGTCAAGTGCGTAGAGCAGTCGCAGGTGGACGTTCGCCCCGTCGCAACGGACGCCCACCAGTCCCTTCAGGACCGACCACGATGTGCGGTGGGCCGACGTCGCGGTGCTGGCCTCCCATAGGGGAAACACGGATGTGTGGCGGAGCTGCGCGTCGCGGCGGTGGCGCACGAGGCCCCAGAGCAGTTCCCACTCCGTTTCGCCGGCGCTGCGACTGTAGCGGATCAGCGTCCAGAGCGGCGACCACGACCGTTCCACCGGCGCCAGCGGCCAGGTGGGCCACAGCTCGGGTGCCCGCCAGTGCCACGCCTCGCCCTCGCACGACCAGGAGAGCAGTGGCCAGATGCGCCCCTCTCGCCGCGACGGCGACGCCTGCGGCGGCGTGGAGCTGCGCCAGTGCGCGAAGGGCACGATGTGCCAAGAGCGATGGATCTCGTCGTGCCGGGTGACGCGCAGCCGCCACACCAGCGGCCACACAAAGTAGGCCCGGTCGATCGCCGGGTCCGTCGTGCGCCCGTAAAACGGCCAGATGTGCAGACGATTGCGGCGCCCCGTTTGGTACCGCACGAACGGCCAGGGTGCATCCATGCCCCGGACCTCCTGGCCGTGCGTGATCCGAATGAAGGGGGGCAGGATCAGGCGGGAAGTCTGGTCGCTGAGGTCCAGACGGCCGTAGAACGGAAACAGGATCCAACCGGTGCCGTGCGAAGTGGGATAGTGGTAGCGGGCCCAGGTCCAGATCGGCCACAGGATGAACTGCTTTTCGTATTGGCCGTGCCGCCGGGCGCGGCCGTAGAACGGGAAAACCCGCAACCGTTCCTCCGTCGGGCCCTGCGTCCGGCTCCAGATCGGGTAGAGCCACGCGGTGGTCAGCAGATGGCCATCGCGTTGTCGTGACCACACCGGCCACAGCACGAAGGTGCATTCGTCCAGGCCGAAGAATTCCTCGATGCGTCCGCCGAGCGGGACCACGCCGAGATAGTCCCTGCCGGCCGCGCTGCGG
Source organism: Kiritimatiellia bacterium (assembly GCA_026417735.1). NCBI lineage: Bacteria > Pseudomonadati > Kiritimatiellota > Kiritimatiellia > Kiritimatiellia bacterium. Next base: position 73,845 of record JAOACR010000014.1, on the reverse strand, counting down.
CCCTGGATATAGACGGGCAAAATCCAGAGGCGCCAGCGCGGACGAGCCGCGGTCGTATCGAAGCAGTGGTACCACGCGGTGAGCACCCGCCACCCTCGCTCGGGGGGCAGCGCAGAGAATTCGCCCAGCGGCCAAAGCAGATCCCCTTCGACACGGTTTGTCGCGCTGGCTGCGCGAGCGATGAACGGCCGAAGAGCCCAAAGCCGACCGTCCGCGGAGATTCGCCGTTCCCACAATGGCCCGACCGCCCGTTCGATGGTGCCGCTGCCGGACAACTGCACGCGGTAGTACAACGGTCCCCAATCCACCACACTGTCGGACATCGCCGCGGCGCGGATCGCTGCCCCGGCGAAGAATACGGTCGGCAGGCGACGCGACATCGCGGTCAGCCCGTGCGGGCCGGCCACAATGAGCGGCAGCGTTCCACGAAGCGCTCTAGCCACTCCCGGCCGGCATGACGAACCTCGTCCGGCACGGCGCGAACTACCGCGGGCCAGTCTGTCGCCTCGCGGGCGGTCGCGCCGGCGACGGCGGCAACCAGTTCCGGTGGCGGTTCAAAGTCACCACAGGACCGGATCGCTTCGCGGATCGCCGGCCACTGCCGGCGGAACCGCTCTTGCTCCGCGATCAAGTCCGCCGGAATTGCGCATCGGCGGTCGCTGCGGGCCAGCTGGACCGATCGCTCCATGCGGTCGGCCAGCTCGTCAAGGCGCCGCAGCCGCTCCTCCACTCCCTCGGCGAGGCGCCTCAACGCCCCCGCATGGCACTCGGCGCGCCAAGGGTCGGACTGCATCCATCGCGCGCGGATGTGGCGGTACCACGCGGTGAGCGCCAGCAGATTTCCCACGAACGTCAGGTTTGCGTGCACGATCCGCCGCACCGATCGGTACGCACCGGCGACGAACGGCCGGGCCATGGGCGAGGCCGAAGGGGGCGGCACCGCGACCGTTTCCGGCTCCAGTGCGTCGCCGCGCCAGATGATGCCGGCCGGGATCACGACGCCGAACGCGACCCGCGACGGCCCGACGAGCCCTCCCTGGCCGCCCAGGAAGATTGGCGGCTGGTCGAGCCACACCCCTCGTGGCACGTCGCCGACCAGGGAGGCGGTGGCCTTGTCGCCGTGGGGGGTGAAATTGAAGTGAACATAGGACGAACCGACCTCGGTGTGGTGACGTCGCGACGTGCCGCCCGCGATCAGCAGGTCGCACAGGTTCACGAGGCTACCCGTCGTCACAAAAGGCAGCAGGATGGTCTGCTTGAGACCCGCCGCGTGCGCGCAGGAGGCCTCTTCCTCCAGCAATGTGCCGGGCCGAACGTGCGCGGCGCTGCCGAGTGCGGCCCCATCCAGGAACGTCGCGCCGGAACAGGCGCCGCCGGCCAGCCGAACGCGATGTCCCAACTGGCAGTTGTCCAGCGTCAAGGGGGCTTCCTCGCCCAACACACAGCCCGGGCCGATGGAGGTCTCGGCGCCGCGAATGCGGCAGCCGGGGTGGATCACGACACCCGGCGCAATTCGCTCGGGGCGGACCTCTGGGGCGATCTCGACCGTCTCTGGCAACGGCATCACGAGACCGCGCTCAATCCATTTTCGGGCCGTAGGTTGATCCATCGCCTGGCACCTCCCCGCCGCGCGCCGGCGCCATCAGGCGCCGTACCGCAGCGGCGACATCGGACTGTCGCAGCAGGCTTTCGCCGACGAGAATCGCATGCACACCGGCACTCTGCAAACGCCGGACGTCCTCCGCATCGCGGATGCCACTTTCGCTGACAAGCGTCGTTCCCCGCGGCACTGCCGGCGCCAGCCGCAGACTCACGGTGAGGTCCGTCCGAAAGGTTCGTAGGTCCCGATTGTTGATGCCGATCAGGGTGGCGCCGGCCGCGAGCGCCCGCTCCAGTTCCCGCTCGTTGTGCACCTCCACGAGGGTTTCGAGGCCGTAGGCGGCGGACGCGGCCGACAGATCTTTCAGCGCGACGTCGTCCAGTGCCGCGACGATCAGCAACACCGCGGAGGCGCCCAGCGACGCCGCGTGCGCGACCTGCCACTCGTCCAGCACAAATTCCTTGTACAAGAGCGGCAGTGGCACGTTCGACCGCACCGCCCGGAAGTCCGCTTCGCCACCGCCGAAGTACGGCTCGTCCACAAGCACCGAGATCGCCTGCGCGCCCGCCGCGGCGTAGGCGAGCGCGATTGCGGCGGGGTCCCAGGGCTCGCGGATCACGCCGGCCGAGGGCGAGCGCCGCTTGACCTCCGCAATCAGGCCGATCGGCACCGAGCGCAGCGCGGCGGCGAAAGGCGGCGGAGGCTGCGTGGGAGGAGGGGGGGAGCCACCGCGCCGTCGTCGCGCGATCTCCGCCCGTTTGTCCGCGAGGATCCGCTCCAGCACGCTCACATGCCGTCTCCATCCCGCGGACGAAACTTCCGCAGATACGCGTCCACAAACGGGCGCAGGTCGCCGTCGAGCACCGCGTCCACCCGTCCGACCTCGACGTCGGTACGGTGGTCTTTCACCATCTGGTAGGGCTGCAGCACGTACGAGCGGATCTGACGGCCCCAGGCGATCTCGCCTTTTTCGCCGTAAAACTGCTCCATTTCCCGCCGCTTGCGGTCCATTTCCATCTCGTAGAGGCGCGCCTTCAGCATGCGCATCGCCCGTTCGCGATTTGCGTGCTGGGAGCGTTCCGCCTGGCAGGCGACGACAATCCCGGTGGGCAGGTGCACAATCCGCACTGCGGAATCGGTCTTGTTCACATGCTGGCCGCCGGCGCCACCCGAGCGGTAGGTGTCGATGCGCAGATCTTTGTCCTGAATTTCAATTTCCACGTCGTCGTCCAGCTCCGCGACGACGTCCAGCGCCGCGAACGACGTATGCCGGCGCCGGTTCGCATCGAAGGGGCTGATGCGGACAAGACGATGCACGCCGCGTTCGGATTTGAAATAGCCGTAGGCGTAGGGGCCGGAGACGAAGAGGCTGGCGCTTTTGATGCCGGCCTCATCCCCCGGCTGGACGTCGAGCACCTCGACTGCGAATCCGTTGCGTTCCGCGTAGCGGCTGAACATCCGCAGCAGCATCGCGGCCCAGTCGCACGACTCGGTGCCGCCTGCGCCCGCGTGGAGCTCGAGATAACAGTTGCGCTCGTCGAACCGGCCACTCAGCAGCGAACGGATTTCAAGATCGTTCAAGATGGTCTCGGCCCGATCGAGCAACGCGTTGCCCTCCGCGATCGCGGCCTGCCGCGCGGTTTCGGCGGTTTCCGTGGATGCCATTTCGACGTAGATGGCGGCGTCGTCGACCGCCTGGCGGGCTTCGCGCCACGCGTTCAGCACCGAGCGCAACCGGTTTGCGCGAGCCAGGGTCTCCCGGGCGCGCGCGGTGTCGTTCCAGAAGTCCGGCGCGGCGGCGGCCGTTTCCAGCTCGGTCAACTGCCGCTGGCGATGTTCCAGGTCAAAGATAGTCCCGCATGTCGTCCATGCGGGCCGCCAGGCGATCACGCCGCTGGGCGAGGTCTTCGAGAAGGAGGGTCATGGAATCATCTCCGGTTGGGGGGGGAGGGCGGCGCCTCGGCTTGCGAGCGAGACGCGCGGCCGCCGGCGGGGCGCGAGGGTTCGTCACCGAGCTCCGCGCGAGCGGCCGCGGCGATGCTTCGCAGGCGCTCAACAATTTCGGGATGACGATCCTGGACGTCCGTCGTCTCGCCGACGTCGCGGTCCAGATCGTACAGCGCCTGTGGCACCTGCCGCATGCCGGTGGGGCCGGGCAAGCCGCCGCGGCCGGGTTCGAACCCTTCATAGGTTCGGGACTCGTGCGGGAGCATGAGCTTCCAGTTGCGCCACCGGACCGCGGTGAGTGTGCGCCCGTAGTAGTACCAGTATTCCGTGCGGGGCTCGGCATCGGGCTGTCCGAACAGCAGCGGCGAAATATCCACCCCGTCGAGTTTGCGGTTTGGCAGGGGCGCGCCGGCGAGGGTTGCGAAGGTCGGTAGCAGGTCGATCGTGGCGGCCAGGCGGTCGCACACCGTGCCGGCCGGCACGCGGCCCGGCCACCACGCGATGCAGGGGACCCGCGCGCCCCCCTCCCACGAGGTGCCCTTGCCCTCCCGCAGCGGCCGGGCCTGACCTGCGTGGTCACCATAGTTCAGCCACGGGCCGTTGTCGGAGGTCAACACTAGCAGTGTGCGCCGCTCCAGCGCGTTGCGGCGCAGCGCCGCGACGATCTCGCCGACCGACCAGTCCACCTCCATCAGCACGTCGCCGTACAGCCCCCGGCCGCTACGCCCGCGGAAGCGGTCGGACACCGCCAAGGGCACGTGCACCATTGAGTGGGCGAGATACAGAAAGAAGGGTCGCTGACGGTTTTGCTCGATGAATCGGACCGCGCGTTCGGTGTAAAGCCGCGTCAGCTCGTTCTGATCGCTGAGCGTGCGGATCTCCCGGACTTGCTCGTTGCCCTCCATGAGGTACAGGGGTGGATAGCGCGGGCGGTGAGGACGGCCATCCTTCGGTGGCCACGGCTGGCCCTCGGGCGGAATCGGGGTGCCATCGAAGTCCACCGGCCACATGTCGTTGGAGTAGGGCAGGCCGAAGAACTCGTCGAACCCCTGCTGCAGGGGCAGCCAGGGCGGCCGATCGCCGAGATGCCACTTGCCGATCATCGCCGACACATAACCAAGCTTCTTCAGAACATCGGCAATCGTCTCTTCTTCCGGCGCCAGCCCCTTCGGAGCGTTGGGGGGCAGCGCACCCAGCACCCCCACGCGGACTGCGTGACAACCGGTGAGGAGGGCCGCTCGCGACGCGCTGCACACCGCCTGCGACACGAGAAAGTTCGTAAACCGCATGCCCTCCGTCGCCAACCGGTCAATGTTCGGCGTCAGGCCGGCGGCGCCGCCGAAACAACCCGGATCGGCATAGCCCATGTCGTCCATAAAGATGACCACGAAATTGAGCCGCTCGTCCGCCAGTGCGCCGGAGAGGCTGACGAGCACGCCGATGCAGCCAAGCAATCTAGCGATCTGCGCCTTCATCGTGCCTTCCATGATACCAAGGTGGCTGTGCGGCACCAACTGGCCGTTGCTGAAAGTGCACCTCCGCAGCTGTGATGCAACCGGTGCGTTAGGTTCTGGCATTGTCCGAGTGGGTGTGTGTAGTTGCCGGTCGCCCACGGCCGGCCAGTTGGCGCCAGAGCTAGCCTTTCACGGGGCGGTCACAGGATTCCCGCGTGAAGCTCGTCGCTGCCATTGAACCAGGTTTTCGCCCATCGGACAGCGCGGAAATCCCATCGGCGGGTGTCTTCCAATTCTTGGACAGGTTTGGCCCGGCAGTGTCCAAAGCTTGGACGCGCGCGCCCAACGCTCCAGTTCTCCGTGTGGCCAGCCGGGCGACAGCGCTGACCACACAGCCGGCGCCGCCCATGTGCATGGCGCGAGTGTCTCCACGGAATATTCACTTTTACCGCAGACACCTTCAGGGAGCGTGCCGAGGGGGCATTGGCTGAAGCTCGGTTACTTTTGTCCTCTGATTCGACTGCCGGGTAGAGCGCCCGAGAGACAAAGCTGATAAGCACCCAAGGGACAGAGCTTGAGGGGAGCTTGAGGGAAGGCCTTAGGGACAGAGCTTGGGGCCGTCGTATTCCGGTCGGGCGCGGGGGGGGGGCGGCGCGGCGGAGGTGGAGCGACCTGGAAATCGTTGGAGAACCGAGCTCTGAGTGCTCAGGGCGTTCAAGAATTGAAGGTCTGCCCCACCTTGCGTTTCCGGGCACGGGTTGTTTCCCGGGATGGATCCTTCGGCCGGGAGTGACGAGGGACTGCGGGGCACCCGTACAAAACTCTGCTCGGCGGAAGCCCAAACTTGATTCGCGGCGAGCGCGTGCGAATCTCCATCCCTGCTGAGGGTCGCTTGAGTCGAACGGGGACGGAGCGAGGAGGGTGCCCTCGGGCACAGTCTCGCGGGCCGGAAGTTGAGCTGCCGTGTGTTCTCGCGCACAGCCGGCGGCGCGCCGCGGTCCGCAAGCCCCCCCATCGGAGGAGCCTGCCATATGGTCCTTGCGCCGCTAGGGAACGGGGAACCGGCTGGTGAGTTCGCGCACCTGCGCGCCGACGCGCGCAATCACGGATTCATCGCCAGGCGTGCGCAGGACTTCCAAGATCCAGCCGGCGATTGCCCGCATTTCTTCCGGCCCCATGCCTCGAGTCGTCACCGCGGGTGTGCCGATCCGGATGCCGGAGGTCACAAAGGGGCTGCGAGAGTCGAACGGAATCGCATTCTTGTTCACGGTGATGCCGGCGCGGTCGAGCGCGGCGGCGGCGTCTTTGCCGGTCCACCCGATCGCGCCGACATCGGCGAGCATCAAGTGGTTGTCGGTGCCGCCGGACACGAGGCGCACGCCGCCCTCCGCCAGTGCGGCGGCCAGCACGCGCGCATTTTCAACGACGCGGCGCGCGTAGTCGCGGAACTCCGGGCTCATCGCCTCTTTCAGGCAGACGGCCTTCGCCGCGATCACATGCATCAGCGGCCCTCCCTGCACGCCGGGGAAGCAGGCTTTATCGATCTCGGCGGCAAACTGAGCGCGGCAAAGGATCAAGCCGCTGCGGGGGCCGCGGAGAGTTTTGTGGGTGGTGGTGGTGACCACGTCGCACCACGGCACGGGGTTCGGATGCGCGCCGCCGGCGACGAGACCGGCGATGTGGGCCATGTCGAAGACAAGCCGCGCACCGACCTTGTCAGCGATGGCGCGCAAACGTTCGAAGTCCCAAAGGCGCGGATAGGCGCTGGCGCCGGCCATGATCATGGCGGGACGGGATTCCGTCGCGATGCGCTCGAGCTGATCGTAGTCGATGCGCTCGGTGTCGCGCGCGACACCGTAGGGGACAATCCGATAGAGGCGGCCGGAGATGTTCATCGGATGACCGTGCGTCAGATGGCCGCCTTCCGCGAGGCTCATCGCCATCAGCGTGTCGCCCGGTTTCAGCAGTGCGAGGTAGACGGTGAGGTTCGCATTGCTGCCGGAGTGCGGCTGCACGTTCGCGTGCTCGGCGCCAAAGAGCGCTTTTGCGCGCTCGATCGCGAGGCGCTCGACGACGTCCACGTGTTCGCAGCCACCGTACCATCGTTTACCGGGATAGCCCTCCGCGTACTTGTTGGTCAGCACGGAGGCGGTCGCCTCCCTCACCGCGCGGCTGGTGTAGTTCTCCGAAGCGATGAGCTCAAGATTGTCTCGCTGGCGCGCGGCTTCCGCCGCGATCGCGTCCGCCACTTCGGGGTCCTCCCTCGCGAGCAGTTCGCTGCCCGCGGCCGCTTCGAGTGACCGGATCTTGCCAACCCGGCGCTCGTGGCGTCCCCCCTCGAAGTCGGAGGCGAGCCACGCCTCCAGAATCCGGTCGGCGTCGGCGGGGGGAATCAGTCCGCCGCCGAGCGCCAGCACGTTGGCGTTGTTGTGGCGGCGCGCCATCTCCGCCATGCGCGGCGTCATGCAGAGCGCCGCTCGGACACCGGGCACCTTGTTGGCGGCCATGGAAACGCCGATGCCGGTGGTGCAGACCACGACTCCCTGATCGGCGCGGCCTTCCGCGACGCGTCGGGCGACCTTCACCGCGTAGTCGGGATAGTCCACTGGTTCGGCGGTCTGTGGGCCGAGGTCCTCCACCTCGTGGCCGAGATCGGTGAGCCGGCGGACGAGGTGCTGTTTCAGTGCAAATCCGCCGTGGTCGGAAGCAATGGCGAGCTTCATGCGCTGGTCCTTTCGCCTCGGTGCGTGGCCGGGTCCGCATCGCGCAACGTCAACACGAGATCCATCACGCACCTGTCAATCTCGTCGCGCACCTGGCGGTAAGATTCGACGGGACCGCCGAGCGGGTCAGGGATGTCGCCGGCATCGCCAACCCGGAACGAGCCAAGCCTTCGTACACGGCCTGTCACTCCGGGGAAACGCTCTGTGATCTCTGCTGCCTGTGCACCGGTCATTGTGATGATCCACGCGGCGCGCTCGACCAGTTCGGCGGTCAGCGGGCGCGTGCGGTGTCCGGAAATGTCCACGCCCAGCTCTCGCATCACCTCAATGCTCGCCGAGGAGGGCGGATGGCCCCGCGCCGCCGCAAGGCCGGCCGAGGCCGCGGTCCAGTCGGAACGGGGCCCGCTGCGAAGCCGGAAGAGCGCCTCGGCCATCGGGCTTCGGCACGTGTTCCCGGTGCAGACAAATAAAATTTCTTGCTTTGCGCGCGCAGGGGGCGTCCCGTTCACGGCGCTTCATGCTAGCCTTGCCAGGGGGCAGCCGCAACCCGCCAACCGCGCGCGGCAGTGGTCAGCGGCCGGGCGCTGGAGCCCAGCGATATGCGCGGAACACCGGGTTGTGACGGATGACCAGCTCGCCGTCCTGCCAGCGGAATGTTACCGGTGGAACGGTGGTGGCGTCCGAGGCCGGCTCACCTTCAACCACCCTGGGGTCGGCCAGATTGGGCAGACGGGCCGGGCGAAGACGAATTTCGCAGGGCGGGTGGCCGGGCAACGGGACGATGCGCCCTCCGCCGGCTCCGTCGAGTTCGAGGCGGAACGCACCGTCGGTCGCGGCCCATCCGATGTCCACCGCGGTTCCCTCCGGATTGAGGCCGGGAGGATCTGCGATCGGCGCGGCGGGCGGCGCACTGACGGTGAGCGAAGGAGACCCGGTTGGGGAGGGGGTGAACTTCAACGTGGCGACCCAGATCCGCAGTTCGCCGTCGTCGGTGCCTTCGAGCCGGCGGCGTCCCCACCGGTTGTACAGGCCCACCAGGAGGCGGTGACGTCCGCGGAGCCCGGGCGGGAGCGTCATCGTGCGTTCGTACTGCAGCTGGCCGCTCCACTCCTGCGTCGGGCGCGGCGGCTCGTGATCGTCCTGCGCGACGGTGGGTCCGCTCTCGTCGGCGAACTTCTCCCGGGCGAGATGAACGAAGACCGTCAGGTTGCGTCCCGGCGACTGACGGCAGTCCCAGCTCAGTTCATAGTGGAGCCGTCCGTTTTCCATCCGGAGATTCGAGACGCTCGGGCGCACGCGAAGGGGACGCGATTCGGGTTCGTGGAACGAGGTGCGTGCGGAGAGGTAGGCGGTGCCGCGCCCGATCGCCCACTCGACAAGGTGAGCACCGATCCGCTCCACCGCGGCGGTGACGGTGGGCGTCGCCGCATACCAGCCGCGAGGGGGCAGTGTGTGCCCGCCGACGCTCCAGTCATTGTCGCCGAGATTCACGGACACGATCGAGCCGTTGCTCCATCGGACGGTCTGGCGTGCGATGTCGTCATCGGCAAACTCGTGCGCGACGATTTGGCACATGGCCAGCGTGCGCGCCACCTCTGCCATCAGCCAGTATTTGCGGACCGCGGCGGCTCCCCATGAAGGTGCGTCCGTCATGGGGGGATGACCGCCAAGGATTTCGGCGGCGAGGTACTCGTCGCTGTTGATGCCGTGCCATCGGCCGCGACCGGCGGCGAACCGGGAGGAATATCCCGCGCCATACAGCACGAACCGGTCGTGGTGGGCGGCATCCATCCACGGCACACGCGCCCAACGACGGGCGCGGGTGAAGATCGAAAACGTTGCGCGGGGTTCGTCGGTCAGGCGCAGCCACTGGCAGTCGGCACCGTCGAGCCAGCCGATCAGGTGATCATGGCCCGCCTCGGAGGTTGTGGGGGCGCCGTCGAACGTGCGGCGAATCAGATCGAACGCCGCGCCCCAGTGGTCGCGCATTTCAGCCGGAGTGTGTCGGCGCCCTTCGTGGTCGTACCAGACGCAGCACGGTTGCGACGCAAACACGTCCACGAAACTGCAGGTGGGTCGGACGTGCGCACGGATCAGGCCCACGTTGCGCTGGACGAAGGGCAGAATGGCGTCCGGCCGCCATTTATAGGAGCGCGCGTCGCGACCCTCGTTGTACCAGGCGGGGTGCGGTCGGCCATCGGCGGTAAAGTAGATGCGTCGGTAGCTGTAGCCCTCCGCGTCCGGGTAGAAGTCGATGTAATTGTCGTGGAGCCCCCACAGCACGTTCGAGGTCCGAGCGAGCGCTTCGATGCGTCGGAGGTCCTCGATCGTGCCGATTTGCGGATCGGGCGGCCAGATGTCCGGCAGGCGATAGTCGTAGCCCCACCGCTGCCAGCTGTGGATGATCAGAACGGCGTTCGTGAGCCCGTAACGCACCATCCAGTTGAGATTTGTCTCGATCTCGGCGAAACGGCCGCCCCAGATATCAAAAACGTAGCGTCCGGCGAGCGTGGGCACCGCGGGGGCGGCGCGCCGTGGATCGGCCTGGCGCCAGCCAATCGCCAGGTCCATCGCGCGGCGCCCCACCATGAGGGAGAGCGTGCCGGCCATGCGGGTCTCGATCGCGGCGACCCGACGAGCCGGGTCCACGGTGAACAACGCGGGCGGAACGTCCAGCCCCTGCAGCACCGCGGGTCCCCCTTCGAACTCGATGCCGACATGGCTGCTGGCCATGCCGTGGCCGCCGGCATGCCAGACGTTCGCGTCCGGCTGTTCCACCACGTATCCGTGACCCCAGTACACCCGTGCCGGGACACGGTCCCATGGAGCGAGCCGCAATGCGGTCACCTCGCGCTCACACTGGACGGCCAGGCGCAGCGCGCCACGTTCTGCGCACACGGACACGTCGAGGAGAAACTCGCCCCGCTCGTCCGCCATGCGGTGACGAACGCGCACCCCGCGATCAACTCGCATGACGTCGGCTCCACGGCATAGCACGGTACTCGGATAACGGCCGGCGGGACGGCCTTCCACATCCACTTCCAGCCCGGCCAACGCAACCGAACCGGCGTTGTGTGCAGCCAGCGCGATGAGGCCGTCCAGCAGACCTGCCGGCCCTGGCCGCAGTGCCGCCGCGGCGCTGTGGCCAAGCGCAAAGCTCTCCGCGCCGTCGGCGCTCCGCCGTCCTGCGGCAACCTCCTCGGCCAACTGTCGCAGCGAACGCGTCTGCTCCGGTTGCGGCGGCAGCAACCGGGGCGGGGGGAGCAGCTCGCGCGCGCTGCCGGCCACCAGCACCGGCTCCGCCCACCATGCCTGGTCAAATGCGGTGTTGCGTTTCGGGCCTGGATCGCACTCGAGACGGATCGCGACGGTTCGGCCCGTCCAAGCGCTGAGGTCCGCAGAAAAACTCTGCCACTGGCGGTTCGTGCACATTTCTTCGCGAACCAACACCGGTGGCGCCGGGGGGGCGATCACCATCGCGCGAAACACGATGCCGTCGCTGCGGCCGCGAGCGCTCTCACCGGCGTGGTAGATCGTCGTAGCGCTGCGCAGTTCCACCGGGCCAGCCGGCGGCAGCGACACCGTCCATTCAACCCAGGCACGGCCGACACCGCCTTCAAAGGGGACGTGCAGTCCAACCGCATCTCGGGGATCCGGTGCCGACACCCGTTCGAACACGATGGACGCGCGCGAGACGGGGTCCGAGCCGGTCCAGCCGGGGGCCGCGGCGAACCGTTCGGGCCCGCCGTCATAGGCCCAGCCGAACCGGTGGGCGCGGGTCGGCCGCAGCGCGATCGCGCGATCGAAGGGCAGACGAATCGTCTGGTTGGTCGCGACGGTAGGTGGCCGGACGGCGGTCGCCGGGCGTCGCACTTCGAAAATGCGGACCGCGTGCAGCTGCGCGGTGCTGGCTCCTTCTGGGTAGAGCCGTGCGTGCAGAGGATAGAGCGCATCGAACACGAACGCTCCGCTGCGAATGCGGGTGGAGAGCGCGGTCGCCGATGCGGCCGGCAGCTGAATCGCGAATCGGTCCGGCCCGTCGCAGTGCCAGTCGTCCACGAGATGTTCGATTCGCAGCTGCCCCCGCCATTCGCTCGACCGCCCGTTGGACACAACGACCACCACCGGCTGCGGCAGCGAGGGCTGTTCGACCGGTGCGATCTCGGGGATCGAGAGCCACAGCCCGTCGGCGTGGGTGTGGTGACCGGACCAGCCGGTGGCGACCAGCGGCAACAGCGCGAAAACCACGACGGCGAGGAACCGCTCGATCGAAGGCATGGAGGCTCCTTTGACCGCAGAAGGTGCTCGACCGGCTCGGCGATGTCAACCGGTGGAACGGTGGCCGGGCGGTTGGTGCGGCGCCGCGGCACTGGCAATGCTTGAAGGTGTGTGACAGGTCCGTTAGAGTGCGGCGCGGTGTGTGCCCCAACCAAGGAGTGGTCAGCATGAAACGGCGTACCTTTCTTCGCGCCGGCGCGTCGGTGGGAAGCTTCCTGATTCTTCGCGGGGGAGCGTTGGGAGGGCCAGGTGCGCCGAGCAATCGTTTGAACATTGCGATGATCGGAGTGTGGGGGCGGGCGCTGGCGCTGTACGACGCGCTGAAGGACGAGAACATTGTGGCGCTCTGCGATATCAACGAGCAGCATCTCGCGGAGGCGGCGAAGAAGTATCCGAACGCGAAGACGTATGTGGACTGGCGAAAGTGCATCGAGCAGAAGGACCTGGATGCGATCGTTTGTTGCACCGCGGATCACACGCACGCGCACATTGCGAACTGGGCGATGCACCGGGGGCTGCACGTGTACATGGAGAAGCCCCTCGCGAACAGCGTCGAGGAAGCCCGGGTGGTGCGCGCAACCTACCTGAAGAATCGCGACCGGCTGGCCACGCAGGTGGGCACGCAGCGCCATGCCCACGAGAACTTCAACCGGCTGCGCGAAATGATTCACGACGGCGTGATTGGTGAGCTGCGGGCGGCGTGGGCGTGGGGCAATCGCCAGATCCGCCGCAGCGGCTACCTGCCCCCCGCGGGCGACCCGCCCCCGTGGCTGCATTGGGACCTTTGGCTGGGACCCTCACCGTACCATCCGTACAACCCCGGCTATTTCTCGGGCGGCCCGGGTGCGAACTGTCTGCAGTGGAACATGTACTGGGACTTTGGCAGCGGCCAGGTGGGCGACATGGGCAGTCACACGATGGACATCGTGTGGAACGTCGTGGACGGCACGCATCCGGTGTCGGCGGAGGCGACGGGCGAGCCGTTCAACCCGGACGTCACGCCGGTGGAACTCACCGCGACATTCGAGCTACCGAAAAACGACTGGCGGCCCGCGATCACGGTGCAGTGGTGCCAGGGGGGGCACATGCCGAAGTCGCCCAAGGATTGGGTGGATCTGAAGAAGATCGACCACGGCGCGATGTTCAAGGGTACGCAGGGCGTGGTGGTTGCCGATTTCACCTCGCGGATGGTGATTCCGGTCGGCGACGGAGCAGACTTTACTTACTACCGGCCGCGCTCGCCGGACCAACGGCTGCCGAAACCGAAGCACTTTCAGCGGGAATGGATCGAGGCGTGCAAGGGGGACAAGCGCACCTCGTGCAACTTCGACTACGCGGGGTTGATGATCGAGATGATGCTGCTGGGGCTGGTGGCGTACCGTGCGGGGAAGAAGCTGCAGTACGACGGCGAGCGGGGCGTGGTCACAAACGTGCCGGACGCCAACGCGTATCTCCGGCGGACCTACCGGGACGGCTGGCCACTGCAGCCATGAGCACAGGCCGCCTGGTGGCGACAGCGGTCCGCGTGGGCGCGGTGTTGCTGGCGGCCGTGGCGGCCGGCGGGTGTGCAGGCTTCGCAAGACCGGCCGTGGGCCGGCTGGCCGCTGCGTCGCTGCGCGCGGGCCTTGCCGACGCGGCCCGCGCGATTGAGCCATCGGTGGTTGCCGTCACGATCGAGCCGGAACCGCCCCCCGCCGGTGAGAGCGGCCGCACCGGCGAGGGCGCCGCAGCGGCGGCGCCGACGGCGGTGCATCTGACCGGAACGGTGCTTACGCCGGAGGGCCATGTGCTGGTGCCCGGTCGGTACAAAAGCGATTACGGTGGCCGCATCGAGGTGCGAATCGGAGTGGATGCGTACCCCGCTCGGCCGGTTCGATCGAGCGACACGCTGAACCTCACGATTCTAAAGTTTCGGCCTCGGGCACCGCTCGCGCCGCTGGACCGGTCGCCCGCGCCGCCGCCAGCCGCCGGCGACTGGCTGGTCGCGGTCGTGCCGACCGTCACCGCGGAGGCGGACGAACGCTTCATGTTTCCCGCGATCAGCCGTGGCGAGATTGCGGGCCGATATCGCCGTCATCTGGTGGAGTCGCTGCCGTCGGAGGCGCGGGGAGCGCCGGTGGCGGACCTGCGGGGCCGTTGGGCCGGCATTTTCGACGGGCGATCGGTGCTGGTTGCCCAAGATCTGGCGGAGGATTTGGAGGTGCTGCTGGCGGAGGCGCGCGGCGACGGCGGCACGGGCACGGTGATGGCGGCGCGGGGCTGGCTGGGCGTGTTCATCGAGCCGGTGAATCGCGATCTTGCAAGGCGTCGCGGCTGGCCGGCCTCGGCGATCTGGGTGACGCACGTCGCGGGGGGCAGCCCCGCCGCGAAGGTCGGCCTGCGGGCGGGGGATGTCGTCACGCACGTGAACGGGCAAGCGATCCGGCTCTACGGCGCCCGAGCGACGGAGTTTTTCTTTCAGACGTTGGGTAACCGGCCCGGCCAACCGTTCCGTCTGCGCGTGCTTCGGGAGGGGAGGACTCTCGAGCTGGCGGGGCGTCTCGAGCGGCGGCCCGAGCCGGAGACACTGCAGGCGGAGGATCTCGGCCTGACCGTGCAGACGGTGAAAGACTTCGATGTGTTTCAGCGCTCGCTGTTCGTCGAGCGGGGCGTGCTGGTGACCGCGGTGGAGAAGGGCAGCCCCGCGGCGACCGGCAGCGCGTTTGGTAGGAATCTGATCATGCCGGGCGATGTGATTGTGGAGATGGATGGGCGGCCGACGCCCGACGTCGCCCGGTTCCGCGCGGTGCTCGACGATCTGCGCGCGCGCCGCGCGGAGGTGGTGTTGATCCGGCTCGTGCGCGGCCGTACCACCGACTTCGAGGCGCTCAACCTGACGCTGGGCCGGGCGGCGCGGAGGGCTGCGCCATGAGCGCAGGCCGGCGGTGGACAATGGTGATCCTCGCCACCGCGACCCGGATGCGGCTGGCGGCCGCGCCGACGGATGAGATCACCGATGATGTCGTGCGACGGGTCGATCCCTCCGTCGTCGCGATTCAGCACGAGCGGGCGGCCGGCAGCGGGTTTTTCATCTCGGAGGATGGTTACCTTCTCACGAACGGCCACGTGGTGCGCGGCAACGACGAAGAGGACCCGACGCAGCCGGCGCGCTCGATCACAGTGGTGATGTACGACGAACAGAAGCTGCCCGCGCGCGTGATCGGGTTTTCGCTGGATCCGGACGTCGCGCTGCTCAAAGTGGATCCGCCCCGGCCGGTGCGGCCGGTCGAGTTCGCGAACCCTCGGGAGGCGCACGTCGGGCAGGTGTGTTTCGCGGTGGGCACGCCGATTGGGCTCAAACGGACCTACACGCGCGGCATTCTGAGCAATGTGGAACGCGCGGACCTCGGTACGGAGACCCGGGTGTTCCAAACGGACGCTGCGATCAATCCGGGCAACAGCGGCGGCCCTTTGTTTGACCGTGACGGGCGGGTCCTGGGGCTGAACACCTATGCGGGGCGCGGGCAGAATCTCGGCTTTACGATCCCGATTGATGTCGCGTTGGTGTTGCGTGACCACTTCCTGCGGTATGGGCGGTTTGTGCGGGCGGTGGTGCCGCTGTTCCTCACCGACGAGCTCTACGACGAGCTCGCGCGCGCGATGGGCGTAGACCGCGGCATCTTGATTCACTTCGTGCTGCCAGGTTCGGCCGCGCATCGCGCCGGGCTGCGGGATGGCGACGTGTTGATCGAGGTGGACGGCCGTCCCTGCTCGGCGCGGCGGCGGGTGGAGCTGCTGGACTTCGAGTGGGAGCAGTCCATTCGGCAGCCGGGAGAAACGGTGGCCTACACGGTGCGGCGGCGGACAGCCCACGGCGTCACGAACCTGACGGTACGGGCGCGGCTGGAAGCGTTGGAGCCGCTGCCGGCGATGGGGCGGCATGCCGGGGAACTGGTTGAGACCCGCATTGAGGCGCTTGGGCTGGGAGTGTTGCCCATCGTGACGCTGCACCGCCTGCTGCATTCGCTGCCGGACGACTGCGGCGTGCTGGTGCAGACGGTCCAACCCTACAGCGCGGCTGCGCGCGCGGGGCTGCGGAGGTTCGACATCGTCACATCGCTCGGTGGCCGGCCGACGCCGGACGCGGCGACGTTCGTCGCCGTGCTCGAGTCGAATCTGGCCCGGCGGCTTCCCGAGATTGAGCTCGAGGCGGTGCGCGGACGGCGGCGGCTGCCCACCGCGCTGGCGCCGGCCTATCCGCTGGCAGGCCGTCGTGTGGGATGGCTGGCGGCGACCACCAACACAGTGTTTGCGGACCTGGTGCGGCGGGAGCTGCTGGCGGACGGCGCGGAGATTGAAACGGTGGAGAGCGGCTCGGCAGCGGCGCCGGACGCGATGGTGGTGCTGGCCGATGCGGTCGGAGGTCTTCGGGGACGCGCGGATGTGGCGCGGCAGCTGGCGGCGGTGTGGGCGGGCGGCGGTGTGGTGGCGGCGATGGGGCCGGCGGTGCTGGTGGTGCTGGAGGGCGTACCGGAGTTGCGCAACCGAAAGCTGACGACGGATCCGGCACTTTCAGCGGAAGTGAAGAGGCTGGGCGGCCGCTACGTCGGCGGCGCGATGGTGACGGATGGTCGGTGGATCACCGCGACGGGTGCCGACCGCGCCTCCGTGCGGGCGTTCGCCCGTGCGGTCCGGCGCGCGATCTGGGCGCTCGACTCCCCTCCCGAAGAGCCCGACCCCGCCGACACCGACACCCCACCGCCCGCCGGCAACTGAGCGCCTGCCGGGGAGGCGCTGGGACGCGCCCGCGGAACTACGAGCATCCCATCGAGTTTCCGCAGTTGTAGCAGCGATAGCAGGCGCCGTTGCGGACGGTGATCGCACCGCACTGGTCGCAGACCGGGGCGTCCTCCATGAAGTGCCGGAACTGCGCGTCGATTCGGTCACTGGCTGGCTCTGGCCGGGCCGGTTTCGCCGGCGGCGCACTGGTCGCGGTCCCGGACATGGTGCGGCGCTCGGGCGTGTCGTTGCTCGAGGTGGCGCCGGAGTCCGGCTCCGACGGTTCGCGGCGCTCGATGAAGGTCAGCGCCATCCAGCGGAAGATGTAGTCGGTGATGGACTTTGCGATCGGAATGTCCGGATTCTTCGTGAAGCCGCTGGGTTCAAACCGCGAGTGCGCGAACTTTTCGACCAGCGTCTTCAGCGGCACGCCGTACTGGAGGCAGAGCGAGATGGCGGTGCCGAAAGAGTCCATCAATCCGCCGATGGTGCTGCCCTCCTTCGCCATCGTGATGAACAGCTCGCCGGGCGTGCCGTCGTCATACAGGCCGACGGTGAGGTAGCCCTCATGGCCGACGATGTCGAACTTGTGGGTGATTGAGCGTCGCGTGGTGGGCATGCGACGGCGCAGCGGGCGTGCGCGTGCGCCGTTGCCGCCCGGTGCGGCGGCGGCCGAAACGGTGGCCGCGGAGGGCTTCCGTTCGCCCTCCTTCGCAGTGCTGACCGGCTGGCTGCGTTTGCTGCCGTCGCGGTAGATCGCGACCGCCTTCAGGCCGAGTTTCCAGCCGGTCATGTAGACCTGCATGACGTCCTCCACCGTCGCAGAGTTCGGCATGTTGACGGTTTTGGAGATCGCGCCGGAAAGGAACGGCTGCACCGCCGCCATCATTTTCAGGTGGGCGAGATAGTGGATGCTGCGGCGCCCGTTGCGGGGTGGGAACGCGCAGTCGAACACCGGCAGATGCTCGGGTTTCAGCCCGGGCGCGCCCTCGATCGTGTCGGTGCGGTCGATGTGGTCGACGATCGCGGCGATGGTGCGTTCGTCGTAGCCGAGACGGCGCAGCGCGAGCGGGACGGTGCGGTTCACGATTTTCAGTAGCCCGCCGCCCGCGAGCGTCTTGTACTTGACCAGCGCAATGTCCGGTTCCACGCCGGTGGTATCGCAGTCCATCATGAAGCCGATGGTGCCGGTGGGCGCCAGCACGGTGACCTGGGCGTTGCGGAAGCCGTGCGTGCGGCCTGCGGCGAGCGCGGCCTCGGCGCGTTCGATTGCGGCGGTGCGCAGCTCGGGGGGCGCGAGCGTCGGGATCGCGAGCGCGGCGTTGCGGTGCAGTTCGAGCACGCCGAGCATCGGCTCGCGGTTGCGCTCGAACGCCTCGAACGGCCCGAGCGCCTCGGCGAGGCGGGCGGAGTGCGCATACGCGTGCCCGTGCATCAGCGCGGTCAGGCAGGCGGCGACCGCGCGGCCCTCGTCGCTGTCGTAGGGCAGCCCCATCGCCATCAGCAGCGCGCCGAGGTTCGCGTAGCCGAGCCCGAGCGGCCGGTACCGGTGGCTGTTCAGCGCGATCCGCTCGGTCGGATAGCTGGCGCGGTCCACGATGATTTCTTGCGCGGTGATGAACGTTTCCACCGCGGCGAGGAATCGCGGCACATCGAACACGCCGGTCTCCTCACGCCAGAACTTCATCAGGTTCAGCGAGGCGAGGTTGCAGGCGCTGTCGTCGAGAAACATGTACTCGCTGCAGGGGTTGCTCGAGTTGATGGGGCCGTCGGCCTTGCAGGTGTGCCAGCGCTGGATCGTATCCTCGTACTGCACACCAGGATCGCCGCAGGTCCAGGCGCCCTCCGCGATCCACCGCATCAGGTCGCGCGCACGGTAGGTCGGCCCGGGCTTCGAGGGATCGGTGACCCAGCGGGTGGTCCACTCCCGATCCTCTTCCACCGCGCGCAGAAACTCGTCGGTGACACGCACACTGAGGTTTTCGTTCTGAAATGCGACCGACGCGTAGGCCTCGCCGTTGAAGCTGCCAGAATAGCCCTGTTCGATCAGCGCCCAGGCCTTCTTCTCCTCATTCAGCTTGGCGAGGATGAACTCCTTGATGTCCGGATGACTGATCTTCAGCGTGTTCATCTTTGCGGCGCGCCGGGTTTTGCCGCCCGACTTCACGACGCTCGCGATCGCGTCGTACACCTTCAGAAACGAAAGCGGGCCGCTCGGCTTGCCGCCGCCGCTGAGGCGCTCGCGCGACGACCGCAGCGGCGAGAGATCTGTGCCGCTGCCGCTGCCGTACTTGAAGAGCATCGCCTCGCTGCGGGCGAGGTCCATGATGCTCTCCATCGTGTCCTGCACCGACTGAATAAAGCAGGCGGAGCACTGCGGGTGCTCGTACTGGGTCAATGCGCGCTGCACCGCGTTCAGCTCGCGGTCGAAATACCACAGGCCCGGGCCGCCATCTCGCCCGACGCCGTACATCTGGTACAGACCGCAGTTGAACCACACCGGCGAGTTGAACGAGCCGTACTGATGCAGGCAGAGCCAGGCGAGCTCCTGATAGAACGACTCCGCGTCGGCCGCGGACGCAAAGACGCCGTCCTCAAGACCCCAGTCCGCGATGGTGCGGGCGACACGGTGAACGAGCTGACGGACCGAATGTTCGCGCTCGGGCGAGCCGTGCGGCCCGTAGAAGTACTTCGACGCGACCACATTGGTCGCCAGCTGCGACCAGAACGCGGGCACCTCGACGTTGCTTTGCTCGAAGATCACCTCGCCGCGGTCGTCGGTGATTTGCGCCTTGCGCGTTTCCCAGGTGACGGTGTCAAAGACGTCGCGTGCCGGATCGGTGAACACGCGCTGCCAGCTCAGCGGCCGCGGACGCCGACCGCGCGCGCTGCGCGGCCGCGCCGTCGCGTCCACACTGCGGGCCGCGGTGGACTGATCGTCGGTGTTCGTCGGAGACAATCGTCCGCCGTGTTCGATCATCGAAGAGATCCTCCGGGTTTCATGATCCGCGTTTTCACCTCGGCCGTCCAGCTCCGCCACTCGCGGGCCAAACCACAACCCATAGGCGAGCGCGGACAAACTCTACACCGAATGTTGGGGAACGCAATGCCCGCTGCGGCCGGTGGATTTCGGAGGGCCGGCGGCGGGTTCCCGGCCGTAGGTGCCAGATGCCCACGGCGATGGTGAAACGGCTTTTCTTTTGCGGTGAGGCCGGCAGAATGTGCGCGATTCCAAGGGTTGGACGGGCTGGCGGTGAGTGCTTCCAAGCCTTGGAGGCGGGAGGTGCCGGTGTGGGTGCGGACGGGGTTGGCGGCGGCGGTCCGATGAGCGATGCGGATGTGCTCGCGATTCTGCGCGAGACCGGCGCGGTGCTCTCGGGGCATTTTGAGTTGCGGTCGGGACTGCACAGCGACCAGTACGTGCAGTGTGCGCTGGTGCTGCAGTGGCCCGCGCATGCGGCGCGGCTGTGCGGTGAGCTGGCGCGGCGCGTGCGCGCGGCGGGGTGGACCGCGGATGCGGTGATCGCGCCGGCGATGGGGGGGTTGTTTGTGGGCCACGAGCTGGCGCGCGCGCTGGGCGTGCGGTCGATTTTTGCGGAGAAGCAGGAGGGGCGGCTCGTGTTGCGCAGGGGCTTCCGAATCCGGCCGGGCGAGCGGTTTCTGGTTGCGGAGGACGTGGTGACGCGCGGGGGGCGGGTGCAGGAGACGCTCGACATTGTGCGCGAGGGCGGCGGGATCGCGGTGGGCGTTACAGTGCTGGTGGACCGCAGCGGGGGCGCGGCGCAGTTTTCGGTGCCGCTGATCTCGCTGTTGAGGATCACGCCCTCGACGTGGGCGCCGGCGAGCTGTCCGCTGTGCGCGGCCGGCTCACGAGCAGAGCATCCGGGAAGCTGAGGAAGCGCCGCCGGGGCGGCGGGAGGTGACGCACATGGTGGAACGAATCAAGGTGACGCTGGACGAGCGGGACATTCCGCGGCAGTGGTACAACATCGCGGCAGACTTGCCCAAACCGATGCCGCCACCGATCCGACCGGACGGATCTCCGGTGCGGCCGGAGGACCTGGCGCCGGTCTTCCCGATGAACATCATCGAGCAGGAGGTCTCGACCGAGCGTTGGATTGATATTCCGGAGCCGGTGTTGGACAAACTGCTGCTGTGGCGGCCAACGCCGCTGTATCGGGCGCGCGCGCTCGAACAGGCACTGAAGACGCCCGCCCGGATCTACTACAAGAACGAGGGCGTCTCTCCCGCCGGCAGCCACAAGCCGAACACCGCGGTGCCGCAGGCCTACTACAACAAGGTGTTCGGCATTCAGCGATTGACCACCGAGACGGGCGCGGGGCAGTGGGGCAGCGCGCTGGCATTTGCGTGCCGGTTGTTCGGGCTGCAGTGCCGCGTCTACATGGTACGGATTTCGTTCGATCAGAAACCGTTTCGCAAGATGATGATGCAGACGTGGGGCGCGGAGTGTTTGCCGAGCCCGAACCCGGCGACGAAGACCGGTCGGGCGATCCTGGAGAAGGATCCGAACACCCCGGGGAGTCTTGGTATTGCGATCAGCGAGGCCATTGAGGACTGCGTGACCTCGCCGAACACGCGCTATTCGCTGGGCAGCGTGTTGAACCATGTGTGCCTGCACCAGACGATCATCGGTCTGGAGGCGAAGAAGCAGATGGCGGCGTTCGGCGAGTATCCGGACATTGTGATCGGCTGCGCGGGTGGCGGGTCCAACTTTGCGGGGATCAGTTTTCCGTTTGTGTGCGACAAGATTCATGGCCGCGATCTGCGGGTGATTGCGGCGGAGCCGGCGGCGGCGCCGCGCATGAGCATGGCACCGTACGTGTATGACTCGGGCGACGTTGCGATGATGACGCCGCTGCTGCCGATGTACAGCCTCGGGCACACATTTGTGCCGCCGCCGATCCACGCGGGCGGTCTGCGCTACCACGGCATGGCGCCGCTGGTTTCCCATTTGCGCCGGCTGGATTTGATCGAAGCGGTCGCGTTGCCGCAGCTGGAGTGTTATGAGGCGGCGGTGATGTGGGCGCGGACCGAGGGCTTCATTCCGGCGCCGGAGACTTCCCACGCGATTGCGGCCGCGGTCCGGGAGGCGCGTCGTGCGGCGGAGGAGGGGCGGGAGAAGGTGATCCTACTGAACTGGTCCGGGCACGGGCTGATGGATCTGACGGGTTACGACGCGTTTCTGTCGGGCCGGCTGCAGAACTACGTGATGACGGAGGAGGAGATGCGGCGTTCGCTGGAGGCGGTGGCGAACCTGCCGAAGCCGCCGCCGCTGGCGTGAGGCGGCCGCCGATGCCTCCTGCGCCGGCCGGCGAGATTGAGCTGGTGCTGGCCAGCGCTTCGCCGCGGCGTCGTGTGCTGTTGCGGCGGGCGGGCTATCGGCCGCGGGTCGTGGTGCCGACGGTGGACGAGCGGCCGCGCCGGGGAGAGTCGCCGGCGGACTGTGCTCAGCGTTTGGCACTGGAGAAGGCACGGGCGGCCGCTGACGGGCTCGCTGCCGCCCGCCGGCTCCGGGTTGTACTGGCGTGCGATACGGTGGTGGCGCTCGGCGGTTGCATCCTTGGCAAGCCGAGGGATGCTGCGGAAGCGCGGCGGATGCTTCGGCAACTCAGCGGCCGCTCGCACTCGGTGATCACTGGCGTGGCGCTGATCCGGCAAGCGCCGGGCCAGCGGCCGCGGCGGCGAGTATTCGCGGTGGAGACTCGAGTGCTTTTCCGCCGTCTCTCGGCGGCGGAAATTGCGGCGTATGTCCGCAGTGGTGATCCCATGGACAAGGCCGGCGCGTACGGGATTCAGGAGGGAGCGGCCCATTTTGTGCGCGCGGTGTGCGGCTCAGTGACGAATGTGATTGGGCTGCCCCTGGCGGAAGTGGTCGTGGAGCTGCAGCGGCTGGGCGTTCGGCCGAGCCCGGACATCGAAGGCCGCGCTTAGGGGCGGTAACCGCCTTCGAGAGGGAAGACGTTGCGCAGGTGCCGGACGAGCGGCTTGCCCTGATCGGGCCGACCAACGACCTCGACCACATCGAAACGAAGATAGGCCGGTGGCGGGCCGCGGTATCGTCCGCGGAGAAAGCGCACCGCGGCCCTCGAGAGATGGCGGCGTTTCGCCGGCCCGACCGCGCTCACCGGCGGGCCAAACTCTTCAGAGGCGCGGGTCTTGACCTCTACGAAGACCAGCGTGTCGCTGTCCCAACCGATGAGGTCCAGCTCGTCACGTCGGCCGACGCGGACGTTCCGGCCGATGATCCGAATGCCGGCGCGCCGAAGGTGGCACTCGGCGACCCGCTCGCCCCACTCGCCCGGTCGACGCGGAGACACGGGGCGAACGAAGAGGCCTAAACGAAGGATCGCCCGCTCAAACCATTTCCACATGAACGAACGGCGCCGCGGGGGGGTTACGGCAGGCCCGGCTCGACGATTTCACCGGTGCCAACCCACTCGTCGTACCAGCGGAAGTTGCGGACGAACGTCCGGTGCATGAGCTGTCCGCCGATATTTTCCTTGTAGGGGTCGCGCCAGATCGTTGCGAACGCGCGGTGGCCGGCGAGTCGGGTGACGGAGGTGCTGCCGCTCTCTGGGTCGGTGAACTGCTCGAGAGACTGTCCCGCGATGAGGGCCATGATCAGGTTTTGCCGGATACCGAGCAGCCCATGGGTGTTGCGGATGAGGCCTTCCCGGGCGAGCCAGGAGGTGATGCGCGGCACGGCGGTGCCTAGTTCCGGAACGTTTCGAATGTCCGACATGTTGATGAATCCGACGGAAGGACGTCGGCTGACGATCCAGCCCGCCAGCTCCATGGCCTCGGCGGGGTTCACGGGGTTGCCGGCGCTGCCGCTGAGGCGTATTCCTGGCGCCAGCTCCACCGGGCACATGTGGAACGCGGTGGCCAGGACGTTGGTGATGCGGGTGTTGATGTTGACCAGCCCGTGTCGGGGATATGGGAACAACGTGAAACGGTCCAGCACGGGCATGATCGCCACGCTGCCGCCGGCGGCGGGGAAGAACGAAATGGTCGTCCAAGGCCGGTTCCGGTGAAACAGAAGGTACCCCAGTTCGCCGATCGAATAGAGCGGGCCGTTGCTGACGTACATCACCCATTCGCCCTGCTCCTTGGCGGCTAACCGGTTGATCCTGTTCAGAGTGGTTGCGTCGGGATCGAAGGGGTTGCTCAGCGCGCGGGCCTTGTATGAATAGGGCCAGTGGGTCGTGTTCCCGAGCAGCCAGTTGATGCGCGGGTCATTGCACTCCCAGCCGCAATAGAAGGCCTGAGGTGAGTTGATGTTCCTGCTGAGATATTCATCCATCGGCAGCGAGGCGACGACCCCGCCCGCAGCGGGCGAGAGGCGGTCCAGTACGACGCCATTGGGCAGCGTGACGCTCCAGTCTTCAATCACGAAACGCTCGGGCGCCACCGCGTTGGTGTTGTCCGCGGACATGGTCAGGTTCATCGCGTAGGTGGTGATCTGCGGGCTGGTCGGATCTGCCGCGGCGGTGGCGTGGTTGCGGACCCACCAGTTTGGGTTCCATCCGATTGTCATGACTTCATTGAAGGTTTTCGGCTCGAACGTGCCGCCCTCGAGGCGGCCGCGGAAACGAAGCTGAATCGGGGACGGCGGTGCCGAGGCGATCGAATTGCTGGTGAACAGGAACGGGAAGAAAAGTTCGGTATGAATGCGGAACCGCAGAAGATACTTCGTTCCGCTGGCCTGATACACGCAGCCGATTTGCAGCTCGTTGAGCATCGGCACCGGTTCGGTGCAGAACGAGTCGGCGTTGTTCTCGCCCGGTTTGATCGTTTCTTCGAGACCGCCCGGCACATAGTCGCTGTCGACGTAATCAATCAAATTGTTCACGAACATGTCGACCTCGGAGGACGGGAGGATTCCCTGACAGGCGGCGCGGATTTCGTTGATGCGCGCGGCCAGCTCTGCGCCGCCCCCGCGCAGGTCGGTCTGGGGCTTTGCCTCTCGGGTGGCGGCATCCGCATAACCGGGGAGGAAGTACGAGAAGGGGAAGAAATTGGTGGCGATGATGTTCAACATCGGCGCGGTACCTTCCCAGAGGTCCTGCCAGGCGAGCGCCGGTCGCATGTCGGCGAGCGTTTCGATGCGGCCGTAGGGTTTTCGCCGCGGCGTGCCGATGCGGCCATCGTAGATGAAGCGCTCGCGGCCGGTTCTCAATTCCCGGAGGATCGGGTTCGTCAACGCCAATTCCGTCACGTTGGTCCCGAACATTCGCGGCTGGCTGCGGGCAAGCTCCGGGACCATGCTGTAGTTGCCGTTCGGGTCGAGAAAGCCGCTGACGTCGATCAGCATGTAGCAGAACTGGCCAATCACTTGACCTTCGGGGCTCTTTACGCGGATCCAGCGGACGTTGTTCGTCTCGTCCCGCGCCCCGCCGCCCGCGGGGCCGCCGACGATCGCGCTGGGGGTGAACCACACGCCGTAGCCGACGAGCATGTCGTTCAACCCGGAACCCTGTCGGTCGGGGTGGTAGCTGTTCTGGCCGGAGTGGATCGTATATTTTGTCCAGTTTGGCGCGACCCACTGAGCCGATTCGGAGTCGCGGTCGATGTGGTAGAGCGCCTCGGCGAGGCCGTAGTAGGTCATTTCGATCGCGCCGAGGTTGTCGCCACCCATCCGGGCGGCGCGGTGTTCGGTGCGCATGGTCGTCGCGAAGCTGATGCCGAGAATCGCGAGCATCGCCATCAGGCCCAGCACGATCACCAGGGCGATGCCGCGGCGGCGGTCGGCGGCTGCGGTGGTCACGGCGTCGGTCTCCCGAGGATGTTCATGCCCGGCACGTTGTGGGGATAGGCGCGATGGACGTACCGTCGCACGTTGCGATCGAGGAAGTTGTTGCGCGTGCCGCCGGTGAGGTTCGCGGCCTTGATCGCGTCGTCTTCATCTAGCAGGTACAGCACGATGTCAAACCACAGCGGCGGCGGATCGTAGCGGGAGTCGTAGCTGTCGCGCCGCACGGGCTGGCCGCCGGGGCCGGGCAAATAGGTGTAGATGTTGAAGCGCGCGACGTGTTCCGCCATCACGTTCGTGATGCCGACGGTGAACGTCTCGGCCCAGGCGGGGTCGCTGTAGGCGCGAAAGGTGGTCCACGACTCGTCTTCGGTGACCACCCGCAGGAGCAGAAAGCCGATCGGCGGATTGGTGGCGGGGCGGAAGAGGGCGTACCGCGTCTGCTGAATGTCACGGTACGGGCGGGACGCGTTGAGGCTCTGAAACCACTTGTTTTCCGCGCGGTGATCGAACGAGGCGAAGGTGACGGTGTGGCTGAGATTGCCGTACAAGTCCTGCGCGCCGTTCGCGACTCGCATCTGCAGCACTGGATCCACCATCGCCATCGTCAGCTGCCGACCGATCAGCTCCAGCGATGCGCGCGCATTGATGTCCTGTTCGACGCGGCGGCTGCCGATCTTCCACATCTGAACGCTGTCGTTGAACAGCCGGGCGGCCATCAACACGATGATCGAGAGGATCGCCATCGCGGAGAGAACTTCGATCAGACTGAAGCCGGCCCGGTGCCTCCGGTTCATGGGGCCCCCTATTGCATTCGGATGTTGTAGATTTCCGTCACATAGATCCGGGCGAGCGACGGGTCGGTCGAGCCGTAGCGGCCCGGCCAGAGGTACAGCGTGAACCGCTTCAACCGCTGCGGCACCCGGTCCTCGATGATCAGCCGGTAGCGCATCGCATGGTCAATGGTCTCGCCGGTGCCGCCGGTCGCGGCGGGGATGTTGGCGGCCATTACCAGTTCGCGCACCGCGCCGTCGGGGAAGATTTCCGCGGTGGTGCTGCTACCGCTCCAGATGCCGGGTTCCACCCCGGGCACGCGGACTCGCAGCGAGGAGTTGATCGAATTCCATGACTGCGTCACCGCCAGCGCCCGGTAGCTTCGGAAGATCATTTCGCCGATCAGGCCGGCCTGCGTCTCGAAGCTCGCCATTTGCGCTTCGGCGAGGCCATGGGGGAAAAGCGAAAACGCGCCGAGCACTCCGATCGAAATCACCAGCAGTGCGAGCGCGATCTCGATGAGCGTGAAGCCCTGACGGCCGCAGACACGTCGTCGGAAGATCATGGGTTCGGCGGAAGCTCCGTGATTTTCGTCCGTCCGGTGAGCGGTCGCACCTCGATCATGTACGCCGGTGCATTCGGCTGTTTGAAGTACTCCAGAAGCGCGGAGGTTGACGGATCGTAGCGAATGGTCCCCTCCGTGATGATGATCGCCGGGTCGGTCATCGCGTCGGGCTGATGCAGCCGGCCGTTCGGGTGAAAGCGCATGCATGCGACCAGTTGGTCCACCTGGTTCGATGCCTCAATCGGAAAGGGAATCCCGGAGACGTTGTTAGTATTGCTGCGGTCGAACACGTTGAGCACTCGGGGGTAGGCGGGGGGCTGCCGGTCGCGGTCGAACACAATGCCCCGCGGCAGGTGGTACCACTTTGCGAGCATACGGCTCCATCGAGCGGTGGTGCCGATGAACATCGCCGAGTAGCGGGTCGCGCCGAGGTTCGTCACGGCGGAGAAATTCACCTGATCGTCCGGAAAAACCACGAAGCAGAGAGTGCGATCGGTGATCGAATACTGCCGGGCGAGCGCGAGGGTGGATTTGATCGTCATCAGAGCCGCCCGCATCTTCGCGCCGCGACCGATTCCCTCGAACGCGACGACGGTGATCGCCAGCATCATGCCCATGATCCCGACGACGACGAGCAGCTCGACGAGCGTGAACGCCCTTCGAATCATCGCGCGCCGCCGGTCCACCCGTCGGCTCCAGCCACCGCGAACCACCGATGCGCTCATCGGTCAGCCTCCCCAGGAGCGCACGTCGTCGGCGCGGTTGGTGGGGGTGGTGTCCTGCCGGTCAGGTCCCCGGGACCAGACCACCACGCTGCGCCCGAAGACCACCCCGTACGGGCCCGCGCTGATCTGCCGATCGTTGTTGAAATCGGCGAAGACGCGGAACTCGGTGTCCCACGGGTCGAGAAAACGGCCGTCGGAGGTCAGCGCCTTGTCGGGGAGGTCCATGAACGGCAGTCCCTTGGGGTTCCACTGGGCATCGAGTCCCCTCAAGATGCGCCAGAGAGCGACGTAGTCGCTGCCGGTGTACTCGCGATCGCCGGCGCCGCTTTGCTGGAGCGGGAACCGCCCGTATTCGTTCTGGTAGGCGTTCATCGCAGCCTCGATCGCGGCGACCGCGCGGCCGGCCTCGTTGCGTTCGGCGGCGAGCCGTGAACTTCGAATGGTGGGGTAGAGCAGCGCGACCAGAATGCCGATGATGCCCATCACAATGAGCATTTCGACCAGTGTGAACGCGGTCGCGCGGAGGCTTCGCCGACTCCGAATGGCGCGCCGCCGTCGGTTTCGCGTTCGGCTGGGCGGACACGTCATCGCGCACCTCGGGTTCGGAGCGGCGGCGCCGCCGCAACGGGGCCTACCGCTCTCCATCTGCATTATCGGCTCGCGATACACGAATGCAAGCTGTGCCGCCCGCGGCCGCGCTGTCCATCCCCGGCTCGGGAAGGGTGGCGGGTTGCGGGGCTTCAAAAATCGGGCACGATGACGGGATGCGGATGTTCATTGAGCGGCTGACAAATCTCTTTTGGCTGTGGACGGTACTGGGGGTGGGGTGGGCCTGGTGGCGGCCGACGGATTTCACGTGGTTCCTGCCCTACATTGCGCCGGGGCTGGCGGTAATCATGCTCGGCATGGGGCTGACGCTGACGGTGCGGGAATTTCGGGAGGTCGCTCGCCGCCCGGTGGTGGTTGGCAGCGGGGTGTTCGCCCAGTATCTGATCATGCCGCTGTGCGGTTGGCTCATCGCCCGGCTCTCGAATTTGCCCGCGGGTCTGGCGGCCGGTCTGGTTCTGGTGGCGTGTTGTCCGGGCGGGACCGCCAGCAACGTGATCACGCATTTGGCGCGCGGCGACACGTGTCTGAGCGTGCTGATGACGATGTGCTCGACGTTGCTGGCGGTGGTGATGACGCCGCTGTTGACCGGATGGCTGGCCGGTCAGTACGTGCCGGTGGACCGCGCTGCGCTCATCCGCGACACGGCGATGGTCGTGCTGCTGCCGGTTGCGGCGGGCATTACGATCAACCAGATGTCCGGCCGGTATCTCGGCGTGGTGAAACGAATTTCGCCGCTCATCTCAGTGGTGGGGATCGTGCTGATCGTCGGCGCGATCGCGGGCGCGCAGCGGCGGGTGATCCTGGAGAGCGGCGTGCGGCTGGTTGGTGCGGTGGTTGCGCTTCATGGGCTCGGATTTTCGCTGGGGTATGCGCTGGCACGCGCGTGGGGATATCCGGTGATGTGGAGGCGGACGATCAGCATCGAAGTCGGCATGCAAAATTCGGGGTTGGGTTCGGCACTGGCGAGGAACTTGCCGCATCCGGCGGCCGCGGCGCCCGCTGCCATCTCGGCGTTCTGCCACTGTGTGATTGGGGCGGCGCTGGCGGCGTGGTGGCGGTTGCGCCCGGCGCCTCCGCTGGCACAGGATGGAAGGCAGCCGGCCACGGGAGGCGGGCCGGCGCCAGGGAAGGAGAGCACATGAATCGGGCGGGTGGCGGCGTGGGAAAGCGCGCGGCAGTGATCGCGGCGTTGGTGCTGGGCATCGGGGTCACGTCTCGCGGCGCGGGGCCGGCGGCGACCAACGGTGGCGAGGAGGGATTTGTCCCTCTGTTCAACGGACGGGATCTGGAGGGATGGTTGGCGGACGGCAGCGGGTACGAGGTGCGCGACGGGCTGCTGATCTGCCCGAAGGGGTGCAAGAACAATCTTTTTTACGGGCGGGAATTCTCCGACTTCGTGATTCGGTTTGAGTTCCGGCTCACACGCGGTGCGAACAACGGCCTGGCGATCCGAGCTCCGGAGCGAGGAAATCCGTCGTATGACGGTCTGGAGATTCAGATCATTGACGAC
Source organism: Kiritimatiellia bacterium (assembly GCA_026417735.1). Lineage (NCBI taxonomy): Bacteria > Pseudomonadati > Kiritimatiellota > Kiritimatiellia > Kiritimatiellia bacterium. The sequence continues at coordinate 44,129 of JAOACR010000014.1, read as the reverse complement.
GACAACTACTTTGAAGTGCACAATTACCGACTTCAGCCGTGGCAGAAGCACGGCTCGATCTACGGAGTGGTGGCTGCGACGCCGGGAGCGCTGCGACCGCCGGGAGAGTGGAACGAGCAGGAGGTGCGGGCGGTCGGCAGTCGGATCACGGTGGTGCTGAACGGCCGCACGATCATGGACGCGGATCTTTCGCAACTGAGCGGCACCGCAGATGGCAAGGGGCTGGATCAGCACGGCGGCGTCCACCGCCGGTCGGGGCGGATCGGTTTTCTGGGCCATGGGGACGAGGTGGCGTTCCGCAACATTCGGATTCGCGATCTCGCCGGCGCTGGGGGAGGGCCGACGGGCCGCTGAGTTCGGGCGGAGTCGGGCTGCGGATCGCGTCTGGAGAGGGCGCTTGCCCGCGACGGTGCGGGGGCCTACCATCGCGCGACGCCGATGTGAAGACTCTTCCCGATGCTGGGTGGTGGCGGGGCCTTGTCTGCGGGCTGGGCGTGTGTGTGCTGGCCGCCGCCTGCCGCGGGCGCGGCGAGGCGGAATTTGAGCTGGGCCGGCGCGAACTGGAGCGCGGGCGGGCGGTGCGTGCCCGGGATTTGTTGGACCGTTCGATTCAGCTGCGCCCGGGGCATCCGACCAACGCGGTCGCGTACAATCTGCTGGGGCTGGCGCATCATGCGCTGGGGGATCTCGGCGCGTCGGCGCGGGCGTTTGAAGAGAGCCGCCGTCTAAATCCGGCGCTGGCGGCGCCGTGGTACAACCTGGGATGTCTGTATCGCCAGGCGCGCCAGTACGACCGTGCGATCGAGTTTTTTGCGGAGGCGGCGCGGCTGGCGCCGGACGATCCCCGCCCGTTGGAGATGATCGGCCGCATTCACGCGGATCACCGCCAGTGGAACGACGCGGCGGCGCGGTGGCAGGCCGCGCACGAGCGTGCCCCGACTTCGCCGCGCATTCTCACCTCGCTCGCGGAGGTGGAACTGCACCGGCGCGGTCCGGCGGCCGCGGTTCAGTTTCTGCTGAAAGCGCTGGAACACGACCGGCGGTATGCGCCGGCGCTCTACAACTTGTATGTGATCCATGCGCATGCGCTGGGCGACGCGACGGCGGCCGAACCCTATGCGCAACAGTTTCTCGAAGCGGCGCCGGCGGAGGACCCGCGAGCGGTAGGGGTCCGGGCGTGGCTGGAAGCGCGGCGCGGGGGCAGCCGGGTGGTTGCGCCGCGGGCTCTGCTGGGCACCGCCACGGCGGCGGTGGTGAAAGGACCGCCGGCTCCGACCTCGGCGGTAGGTGCGGTCCCGGTACCGACCGGTGTAGTCGTCAGCGCACGTTCGCCCACGCCGGCGGATCTGGTCGAGGCCGGCCGTCGCCTGGCCGCACGCGGGCGGCCTGCGGAGGCGGTGGAGCGGTGCCTGGAGGCGGCCGCGCGGGCGCGCGCGGCGGGCGACGCTGCGGCGGAGGAGACCGCGTTGCGGATCGCGGTGCAGCTGGGGCCGGAGGAGCCGGCCGCGCATCTGGCGTTGGCGCGCTGGTTGGAGGCGCGGGGCGACTCGACGGGAGCGCGGGCGGCCTATGCGAAGGCGGCTGAGCTGAACCCCGCGCTGGCCGACGCGCATCGGGGGCTTGCCCGGCTCGCACTGTCCAGCAACGGCGAGGAGATGGATGCGGCGGTGCTCTCGCTGCGGCGAGTGCTCGAGATTGATCCGGATGACACGGAGTCGCGCTGGACGCTGGCGCGGCTGTACGACGAGCAGTTGAACCGCCCCGCCGATGCGCGACGCGAATACGAGGAGTTCGTGCGGCGCGCGGCGGGCGACCCGCGCTCGTTGACGGCGGCGGAGCGGTTGCGGGCGATCGCGCAACCGGCTCGTCTCCCCGTGCTGGCGGTGACCGCCGCGCCGCCGGTTCGCCCCGCTGCGCCGGCCGCACCCGACCCGGCGGTGCCGCCGCCGGCCGGCCGGCCGCTGCCGGTGCGTGCGTCGGACCGGCGGGACCTGAAGGCGTCGACGGAGGCGTTCAATCGAGCGCGGGCGTACGTGCAGCGCGGCGACCTCGACCGTGCCGCAAAGGAATATCTGCGCGCGATCGAACTCGATCCGCAGTCTCTACTGGCCTATCACAACTTGGGCGACGTGTACCTGCGCGCCGGCGAACTGGACCTGGCCCGCGAGGCGTTTCGGCGGGCGCTGATGGTGAATCCGGACTACAACGACTCCCGCTACAACCTGGCGCTGGTGCTCGACATGCTGGGCGAGACCGCGGTGGCGCGCGAGCAGCTGGCGCAGCTGATCGCGCGGGATCCGAACCATGCGGCGGCGCACTATCTGCTGGGCGTGATTCTCAGTCGCGATCCGGGCAGTGAGATCGAGGCGGCCCGCGCGTTGCGGAAGTTCCTTGAGCTGTCGCCAAACGATCCGAAGGCAGAAAAGATCCGGCAGTGGTTGCGCGCGCGTGGCGGACGCTGAACGCGCGGGGGTTGGTCAGCGCTGTTTTGCGTAGCTGCTGTCGGGATACCTCTGACGGAGCTCCGCGCGCAGCCGAGCGGCCTCGTTGGTATCGCCGAGCGTTGCGAGGTGGGCGGCCGCGCGCCAGAGGCACTCCGGCGACAGCTCCGGGTGGTCGTAGAGAATCGCGACGCTGAGATAGTAGCGGGCGGCGGAGGGGAGATCACGGCGCGCTTCTGCAATTTCGCCGAGCAGGCGGAGCGCGCGCGCCTTCAGCTCGGCGAGGCGGTCGTCGGAGGCGAACTCCGCAGCGCGGCGGGCGGCGTGCTCGGCGCGTTCCGTTTCGCCGGCGGCCAGCCGCAGACGGGCGGCGGCGAGCAGTGCTTCGACGCGAGCGCGGGTGACCGGTGCGCCACGATCGGCCTGCTCGAACGCCGCCAGCGCGCCCGTCGTGTCGCCGAGCCCCTCGCGCGCGCGTCCGAGCAGATGAGCGCCGATTTGCCGCCAGGCGTCGTCTGGCGCACCGGCGAGCAGCGTTTCGGCGACCGCGAGCGCGTTCGAGTAGGCGCGGTGCTCGAGGCGGAACAGCGCGAGCCATTCCAACAGATCGGGGGGCATCTCTGCGCGCGACGGTGTTGCGAGCAGCTCCTGCCAGAGGTCGGCGGCCTCCGCGTCGCGCCGCAGCTTCTGCAGCGTGCGCGCGAGCAGAAAACGCGCGTTGCGGCGCAGATCCGGCGACGGGTCGAGTTCCAAAACGCGCCGGAGCCGGTTTTCCGCCTCGGCCGTTTCGCCGGACTGGTCGGCGAGGACGGCCAGCCAGTAGTTCGCCTCTGCCGCGCGCTCGGTGGAGGGAAAGCGGCGCAGCAGCGCCTGCAGCGATGCGGTGGCGGCGGCGTGGCGCTTCAGCCGCAGCTCCGCGAGACCCTTCTGAAAGAGCGCTTCCTCCGCGTGGGGAGAGTTCGTCCAGGACCGTTCCACGCGGCCCCAGTCCACGATCGCTTCCTCCCACCGTTCGTCGGCGGCGTGCGCGAAGCCCGAGGTCAGCAGCGCGGCGGGCGCCATCGGGTGATCGGGATATCGGGCCACCATCGCACGCAGAAGCTCGGAGGCTTCCGCGCGCGCACCGCGCTCCACCAGCATCGTGCCGAGCCGGTACATTGCCTCCGGCGCACGTGGGGAGGGGGGCTGCGCCTCGACGACGCGCCGGTAGTGCTGGATTGCGGTCTCCGGCGAGCCGGTCTGCGCGTACGATTCGGCGAGCATCCAGTCCACCTCTGCGCGCAGGTCGGGTTCCCAGTCTGCGCGATCGAGACGGCGGATCACCTCCACGTAGCGGCGCTGGCGGAAGAGCGCCTGCGCGCTTTCAAAGCGCGCGGCCGCGGCGAGGCGGCTGGCGGGGAACCGACGGGCAAGCGCGTCGTACGTGTCGACTGCGCGATCCGTGTCCAGCAGCGCCCGGCGCGCATTTGCAGCTAGGTACAGCCACTCCTCCGTTTCGCCTCGCGCGGCGATTTCGCGCTCCGCGAGCGCGAGCGCGTCGGCGGGCCGGCCGACGTGGTAGAGCGACCAGGCGGCGGGCAGCGAGGCCTCGGCCGCGCGTGGATGTCCGGGATGGTCTTGGAGCAGGCGACCGTAGGCCTCCGCCGCCAGCGGGTAGTTCGTGGCCGCATACGCGGCGTTGCCGAGCCGCTGCCAGGCCTCCGCGGCGAGGTTACTGGAAGCGGCATGAACCGCCGCCTCGCGATAGAGCTGCGCCACTTCATCGAGCGGCGCGCCGGCGCGCTGACGGAGGTCCGCCAGCTCCATTGCGGCGAGCGGATGGAAGGGCGTTTTTGCAAACCGCTCGAGCACCTGGCGCAGTTCGGCCTCCGCGTCCGCGAGGCCGTTGGTCATGCGGGCCGCGATCCCGATGTAGTAGTGCGCGCCGGCTTCGATCTCGGGTGGCGGAGCCCGCGCGACCAGCTCGCGGAGCATCTGGATCGCCTCGGCGGGTCGTCGCTCGCCGAGGAACAGTTCTGCACGGCGGAGTTCCGCCCGCGCGCGGAAGGGGCTGTTGGGATGTTCGGCGATCACGCGCCGGTAGAACAGGTCCGCGGCGGCGACGTTGCCGCGCTCGCGGTAGCATTCGCCGACACGGTAGAGCACCTGGTCCAGCGCGGAGTACTGCGGTGCGACGCGAAGAATCGCCATGTACTCGCGCAGAGCCAGTTCGTAGAGTCCGCGTGCGTAAAGACCATCGGCGAACTGCTGCTGCTCTTCGAGCGTGGCGCAATGGCCGGCACCGGTCGCCAGGCCGAGCAGCGCCGCGATCGCGAGGGTCGCCGCCCAAGGGGCGCGAGGGCTCAACGGGACGGCGGCAGCGTCGCGAACGAGATATTCCAGATGTCGGATTGACGGCACAGATCGAGCACGCGGATGATCTGCTCGTAGGGGGTGGAGCGATCGGCGCGCAGCACCACGGGCTGGCCGGGATACAGCTTGGCGAGCCGTTCCAGCATACGGGCGAGCTCCTCATCGGTGTACGGTTTTGCGTTCACGATCACCCGCCCGTCCGCTGTGATGTTGAGGGTGATCTCGCCGGGCAATCGGCGGGAGGTCTCCCCGGTGCGCGCGGTGGGCAGCGTGAGCGGAACGTCCGTCTCCCACTGCGCAAACAACTGGCTGGTCATGAAAAAGCAGAGCAGCAGAAATACGACATCAATCATCGGTGCGAGCTGGAAGCCGATTGGTTCGGGCCGCAGCCGGGCGTGGAAGTTCATCGGGTCCTCCGCTCCGGTGACAGAATCGCCAGCAGGTCCGCGGCGGCGGTCTCGAGCTGGGCGGTGAGCTTCGCGACGCGGCCGCGGAAGTAGGAGTAGAAGGCCATCGCGGGAATGCCGACGATGAGGCCGGCGGCGGTGGTGATCAGCGCCTGCGCAACGCCGGCGGCGAGCGTCATGGGGCGCGCGCGCGCGAGGTCCAGCGCGACCGCGTTGAACGCGCGCAACATGCCGATCACCGTGCCCAGCAGGCCGACCATCGGCGCGATCACCGCGATGTCGTGCAGGTACTGGGTCGAGTTTTGCAGCAGCGCGGCCTGGCGGCTGCCCTCTCCTTCCATCACCTCCTTCAACATCGCCGGGTCGCCGCCCTCGTTACGCTGCAGCCAGGTGAGCGCGGTCTCGCCGATCGCGGCCAGTGCGGAGCGGCTTCGGCGGCAGGCCAGCCGCGCTTCTTCGCGGCGGCCCGCGCCGAGCATTTCGCGCAGGTCATGCAGCAGATCCGCCGGCGCGACCGCGGCTGGGCGCAGCGTCACCGCGAGGTACAGGATCGACGCGAGCGCGGCGACCGAGAGCGCGCCGAGCACATACATCAGCGCACCGCCGGCCTCGAGGATCTCGCGCAGCGTCATCATCCGCGTCGCGGCGTCCGTAGCGGTCGGCTCGTCGGCGAGCGCGGCGACGGACAGTGTCGCGACGGCGAGCCAGACACAACGTCGGATCAAAACGACCTGATTCATCGCGCTATCCCCTTGCGGCCCGCTCATCGGGGCCGCATCACACAAAAACGAAGCATATCGTGCGACCCGGGAAAACTCCAACCGGTTGTCGCCAGCCACGAGCGGGGCGCCGCGCCAGCTCAGAACTGCGAGAGGTAACGAAGATCGTTCTCGTAGAGGAGGCGGATATCGGGAATGCCGAACAGGATCATCGCGATGCGCTCGATGCCCATCCCGAACGCGTAGCCGCTGACCTCCTCTGGGTCATAGCCCACTGCGCGGAACACGTTTGGATGCACCATGCCCGCGCCCGCGATCTCGATCCATCCGCTCTGCTTACAGATCCGGCAACCGCTGCCGCGGCAGGCGTGGCAGGAGAAGTCCACCTCGACGCTCGGCTCGGTGAACGGGAAGAAATGGGGGCGAAATCGTACGCGTACGTCCGGCCCCATCAGCTCGCGCGCAAAGTAGGAGAGGTCGCCTTTTAGGTCGGCGAGCGAGACCGCGCGGTCCACATAGAGACCCTCGATCTGATGAAAGTTCGCGCTGTGGGTCGCGTCGGGAGTGTCCCGCCGGTAGCAGCGTCCCGGCGCGACGATTCGCACCGGCGGCGGGCGCGACATCATGTAGCGCACCTGCACCGGCGAGGTGTGGCAGCGCAGCAGGTCACCATTGTCAAGGTAGAACGTGTCCTGGGGGTCGCGCGAGGGATGGTCAGGCGGCGTATTGAGCGCATCGAAGTTGTTGTACACGGTTTCAACGTCCGGTCCCGTCGCGACGGTGAAACCGAGCGATCGAAAAATCTGGACCGACCGCTCGATGATCTGGGTGACGGGGTGCAGCCGGCCGAGGCCGCGCCATTCGCCGGGCAGCGTCCAGTCGACGTCGGCGCGGGGGTGCTGTGCGGCGGCGCGCTCGAGTGTGGCCTTCCGTTCGGCCACGGCTTGCGCAACCGCATCCTTCAGTGCGTTCACTGCCCGTCCGTACTCCCGGCGCTGTTCGGCCGGCAGTTCGCGCAGCCGGTCCATTAGCGCGGGCACGAGGCCTTTGCGCCCCAGGTATCGGATGCGAAGCGCCTCGAGCGCGGTGAGGTCCTGCGCCGCGCTGATTTCCGCTACGGCGGCCGCCGTCCTCTGCGCGACCTCGGTGACGGTGGGGGCGGAATCGGGGGTGTCGCTCACCGGCCGGTCGGTCGGTTCAGAGCCCGAGCGCGCGGCGGCGGGCATCCAGGAACGCCTCCCATTCCTGCCGCTGCCGCTGCTGCAACAGTTCGGCGCGAATCGCATCCCTCGCCTGTTCGAAGGTCATCGGCCCGCTCTTGCGGTAGGCGATGCGGTGGACGAGCCATACGCTGTTTTGTACGCCGAACGTCCGCGACTCGCCATCGCGCAGCGAGGGCAGCGCCTTCCAGACTTCGGGCACGATGTCGCGCTCGGTCACCCAGATCTCCCCGGCGGCGGGGGGCAGCAGCGGGCGGGCGCCGGCGGCGGTGAGTCGCTCCGCGTTCGGCGGGGTTGTGCCGGCGGCTGCGCGCAGCGCGGCGACCGCGTTGGTGTTGGTGTCGTCGGCCGCGAAGATCAGGAGCCGATACGCTTCCGGCATCACCCAGCGATCCTTGTCCTTGCGATAGGCGGCCTGCACTTCCGCATCCGCGGGTGGTGGAACGCGCCGCATGACATCCTGCTGCAGCGCTTGGATGAGGATCTGGTAGCGGCTTTGCATCAGAGCGCGCTGTACGTCGAGCCGTTCCTGCAGACCCCGCCGGGCGGCCTCCTGCACGAGCTCTTGTTCGATCACACCGATGACGTAGTTGCGTTGAAGGTCCGGACTTTGGACCAGCACATTGAGGGACTGATTGGCGACTGCGCCCCGAAGCAGTTCCGCGGCGATCGTCTGGTCCACCACGTGGGGCAACACGTTGGTCGCACCGGGCTGCTGCGCGACGGCGATGGCGACGGCGGCCCCCAGCGACAGGCTCAGGATGATCTTCTGCATGCTGTGCACCTTTCCCTCGGCTTCAACTACCGCAGATGGAACGGCGGCATTTTGCCCCTCCCCGATGCGCTTGTCGAGCGCGGGATGGGCCGGCGCTCAGGGAGCGGTGGCGTCGCGGACGCGGTAAAACCGCTGCCGACCAACGCCCGGGTCGTAAAACTCCACGGTTTCGCCCTCCGCCACGAAGAGCGAGCTCCAGGGGCGCCAGTTCGCCGGCGACAGCGAGTCGGTGTATTCGATCTGATAGGTGCGACCCGGCACCGTGCCGAATCGGAAACCGGGCGGCGCGGCGCCCGGTGGGAGCGAGCCGGGCACTGCCGCTGATAGTTCTGGCAGCGGCAGCACCACCACGAACACTTCGCGTTCGTCCGACAGCGGTGGTGTGCCCGAGTCGGTGACGCGGGCGACCAGACGGATGGATTCCACTCCACCGACTGCCGGCACTGCCCACACCAGCTCGCCGGTGTCAGCATCAAACTGCGCGAGCGGCGGCAGACCGTCCACCGCGTACGTGAGAGTCTGCGGGGGCAGGTCCGCATCGTCCGCGACGAATGTCAGCCGCAGCACAGCTCCGCGGAACACCGTTTGGACGGGCAGCGGCCGCAGGCGTGGAGGGGTGTTCGTCACCGGCGCGGCATTCGCGGCGCCGGGGGTCGGGCGTGGGAGCCGCCCCACGAGCGGGCCGCCATCGGGATAGCGGCCCTCGGTGACATCGGTCACCTGAGGGCCGAACACAACGGAGTCCACGAGCCGGCGGTCCGCGTCGTAGAGCGCGATGGCCTCGCCCGATTTGCTCAGTGCAAAACCCACGTGTAGATCGGGACGCACCGAAAGGTTGTTCTGGGAAGGTTCGTTGTCGGCCCACACCAGAAGAAAGCCGCGCGCTGGCACTGAGAAGCCCGCGGGGATTCTGTACTTCGTCGGGTTGGAGAGATCGTCGGTCAGGTACGCACCACCCAGATCCATCGGGTCGTCGGTCGGGTTGTACAGTTCGAACCAGTCCTCAAACTGACCGTCTGCCGGATCGGCGAACGCGGCGACGTTGTCGGCCAGATACTCGTTGATGCGGAGCTGGAGAGGGGGGGCGGTGCCGTCGTTCGGCGCGGCGGGGGTGGGCGTGCGAAGCAGCTTGCGGGCGATCGGGTCGCCGTCGGGCCACGACCCAAACGCACGGTCGGCCGGGACGCCGCTCCACCGAATGTGATCGGCGACGGCCACGCGGTTGGAGCCCGCCCACACGAGCGCGACGACGCCGGTCGATCCGCCGATTCGGAACGAGGTGTGGGGTACACCCGCAACGGACTGGGTCGGTTGGCCGTCCAGCCAGACGACGAGGAAGCCGCGGCCGGGCACGGACGAGCCGGCGGGGAACGGCCATTTCAACGGCACGGCAGGGTCATCGGTGAGCGCCCAGCCGTCGAGCGGAATCGCGTTGGAGTGGGCGTTGTAGAGCTCAAGCCACGGGTCACGCTGGCCGGCGTTGTCGGTGTGGCCGGTCAGGTTCGAGACCACCAGTTCGTTGATCCACAACGGGGGAACGTCGGTCAGACTGCACAGCACGGCGTTCGTCGTGCCGGGCGTCGCCGCGGCGACGGAGCGAGGCTCCGCGACGAGCGCCAGACCAAAGGCGACGTCGGAGCTGTTGGTGGCGTTCTGGTGGACCTCGACCGCGACGAAGTTGGTGCCGGGGACCAGCAGCTCGGCGGGCAGATCGAAGGGGCCTTCGATCACCGCGTGACCGACGGCGCGCGCGGCCAGCGTGGTCCACGCGGCGGGTCCATCGGGCATGCCGATGCGGAGTGCCTCGGTGCCGTTGAGGTACACGATGGCACCATCGTCCAGCGCAGTGGTCATGCGCAGCGTGATGTCGGCGGGGTTGCCGGTGTACACGAAGGGTGTGCGGAAATAATAGGTGACAATGCGGTCGCCCGCGGCATTGGTGAGCGGCAGCCAGGTGTTGGTGGGGGCGGGCATCGGCGCAATGTCGTTGTAGAGCAGCGCGCGGCCGGTGGACCATCCGGTGTCGTTGTAGGTGGGGACGATCCAACCGGCGCCGAGATTTGTGCCGCCGGTGTTGTATCGCCAGAGGTTTGTCATCGCGACCAGCGTTTGCGCGGGTGTGGCGGTGGTGGAGCCGAGCGTGGCGGCCCAGTTGCCGGCGCGTCGTCGGTCGAGCCGGGGATGACGCAGCTGCAAGGATGCGCCCAGTCCTGCGGCCTCGAGGGGCCAGGGCGGGCGGGACTCATAGGCGACCTGGTCCACGATGACGTCCTCCGCCGGGGTGGGGCCCGGCCGGATGAGGGCGAGCGTTTCGCCCTCGTCGGCCAGCCCGCCCGGATATTCAGCCGCCACCGGCACGCCGGCCCCGTAAACCTGTGCGAACATCGCCCGGTTCGCCGCAAACACTGCAAAGCCGCCGGGGGGCAGGACCGTGCCGTCGGGGATCGTCAGCCCCACCCCGCGCAGCACCCAGCGCGAGAGGTCGTACCAGGTGGAGGTCGCCGCGTTGTGCAGTTCCACGAACGCAGCGCCGGAGGTGACGGGCTGGTACATGATTTCATTGATCACCACATTGCCGACGGCCGGTTCGGTCGCGGCGCCAGAGATGATCACACGATCGACCGCCGCGTTGGTGATCGGCGAGCCCCGCACGTCCACCGCGTGGATGCGCATCGCGTTGGTGCCCTCCGCCAGGGGCAGGTACACGCGCCACTGGTTCATCGAGAGCCACTCCGGCGTCCGCGCCACGCCGTTGACGGTGATCCGGTCGGCCTCGACCGGTGCGGTACCGGTCAACTCGATGAAGTTCGCGTTCGTGGAGACGATCGGCGGCAGTGCAACGGTGAACGGCGACTGCACGCTCGCGAGCTGCTGCAGCACGTACGCGCGGCGGTCCCGCACGAAGGTGAGCAGACTGCTGTAGGCGGAGGGCGTCGCACCGTTGCTGACGAGCGCGGAATACCGCATCTGCATCTGGGGGCCGAGTACTTCTTCGCGGAACGGGCCGTCCAGCAGTTCTTTTACCGCGGCCCAGAACAGACGCTGAAACGGTGGATACGACTTCAGCCGGGCCATCGCGGGGTCGTTTTCGCTGCCGAACAGCGGTTCGTTCGTGCTGCTGGTGGCGAAGATAAAGTCAATGTCCCACATCAGCAGTTGCCACGGGCTTTGCGCCGGCTTGTACGCGTACATGTTCTTGCCCCGCTGAAACCCGTAGGAGTCATAGTTGCGGAACACCCGCTCGAACGCGAACACCCGCATCCATTCGCGGACGTCCAGCGTGGCCGGCACGACCGCCTCGTAGGGGTAGGGCGATGTGGCGTTCACCGCGTCCACGAGAGTGAAGAGCTGGGAGAAATCGTTCGCGGTGCCGCGGATCGCGCGCGGGCGCCAGTTCCAGCGATAGCGCGCGGTTTTGCGGACGCCGCCGGCGGTCCGGAAATCACCCAGCGTCGCGTTCACGTTCGCGAAGGTGAGGCCGTCGTCCTGGAACTCGAACCAATCTTCAATCTTGTACAACGGCCCGCGATCATCGTTCGGATAAAACTCTTCGACCACGTCGCCGGCAGGCTGCTGGGAATCCTCGGACAGCGGCGTGCGGCGGACGCCGTTGACGGAGAGGTGGTGATAGCGACGGTGCAGGTAGGGGACGCCGAGCTGCTCAGCCGCCCAGTAGCCGACCTGCTGGCGCAGACGGGTGCCGTCATCGCTGACCATTTGCAGCACGAAGTCGGTCGCGTTCAGCAGCCGCTGATCCTTCGGCATTTCCAGGGAGTAGTCGCACCAGGCGCTGCCCGTCGGCCCATTGAAGCCACGCGTGTGGAAGGGGCTGCCGCTGTACATGCAGCGCATGTCGTAGATCACCCGATCCGCGTTGTAGACAAAGGTGCCGGGCAGAGGGTGGTTGCTGTTTTTGTCACGGTCGGTCCAGATCCGTCGCGTTGCTTCCGTGATCCAGAGCCGGTAGTGCGCGAACGTGCCGGCGAGGTTGGTCTCGCCCCAACGGATCAGACCCTCGTTGGCGGGCGCATTTGCGGGGAAACGACGATACGATCCCGCGGCCGCAGCGTCTTCCACCTCGACGTAGAACGTGACCGCCGTAGTGCCGCCCGGTGGCGGGATGGAGCCGACAAAGTAGCCGCCGCGGCGCGGCTCCATCGGCACCACACTGCGGACGGGGGCACCGTCCAATCGGTACACCAAGCGCGGCATGAAGAAACCGTCCGGGTCGTCCACCTGCGCCCAGACTTCCACGGGCTGGTTGGTCGCTGGCAGGATCGGGCGATGGGTGACGTTCCAGATCTGCGGCGGCGAGTTCGTGGTGCGACGGCTGTTCGGCCGGCCTGGCGTACCGAACACCTGCGTGGTCAGCAACGGCCCCGTTGCCTCCAGCCAGTTGCCGCGCAGTCGCAGTAGCACCTCGGGGTGGCCTGCGCGCCAACGGACGCGGGCGCGGAGGGTGGCGACGGTGCCGGTGGCGAGGGTTGCGGTGAGTTTTGCGCCGGCGCGATTCACGCCGGGGTCGCCGCGCCACGAAGCGATCAGTCGCAGTCCGCCGCCACTTTCGCCGGCGTCCGCGCGCCAGGTGCTGTCCTGGTGCGAGCCACGCAGCGTCCATCCCTCCGCGCCGGTGGTGAAGGTGCCATTGGTGATTAGGTTCTGCCCCGAGGCGTTCAACACCTGCACGTTGTCGACGTCGTACTCGCCGGCCCCCAGCGCCATCAGGTGGAGCTCGTTTGCGGAATAGGAGCTGTGGCCATGGTCGAGCACGCCGGTGTGCTCGATCGTCACCCACCCACACGTCTGGCTCTCGTCGCTGTCGGCCCACGCGGCGGGGCGCCGATTATCGGCCCGAGGATCGGTCAGCTCCAGGCTGCTGCCGCCGCCGTCCGACCACCTGCCCCACTGGCCGCCATCCCAGTAGGTGACCTCGTTCACCATCACGTACACGCGGTTAGTGGTCCACTGGCCGGCGGCATTCGTGGCGATGAGGTCTTCCGGCATCTGCAGCCGGATCGTGTCGGTTCGGTCGGAGAGGCGGCCGGCGAAATTGCCGACGCAGTTCGTCGTGTTCAGCCACGAGCAGCGTTGGCGCAGGCGCGCCGCATCGGCCGCAATCACCAAATGGCCACCGGCCGGGATCACGATGCCCGTGGGGATGTTGAACGAAATGCCGCCACGGATGCGCCAGCCGCCCACGTTCACGGGTTGGTCGCTCCAGTTGTGCAGCTCGATGAACTCGTCGAGGTCGTCCTCGGTGATCGGGTGATACATCACCTCGTTGATCACGACGGGCCGCAAACGCCGCCCCGCGTTCGGCGCACCGGGCGTGAGCGCCGCAAGTTCACACCAGTCCGGCGCGCCATCGGGCACGCGGCCGGAGCCGACGCCGTTCGCGGAGGGCCCGAAGGCGACCATGTCCACCACCGTCGCACCGTCAGGTGCGCGCAGCACCACGAACTCCCCTGCGGCGTCCAGCGCAAACCCCAGTTGCGATTGTGTCCACACCAGATGCCCTCCCGCGGGGATCACGGTGCCCTCGGGTATGCGAAACTTGTTTGTGGATGGGTCGTCGGACAGCCAGAACCCTGCGAGGCTGACTGCCTGCGTCGTCGCGTTGTAGAGCTCAATAAAGTCCTGTTGCGGATCGTCCGTGTGGGCGAGCCACTCGTTGATCAGGACTCCCCGCCAGGACTGGGTGGCGACCGGGTCGCCGCCGCCGGGCGATCCGCCGAAGAGTGTACTGGAGGACCACGCGCGGGGGTCGCGTTCGCCGTACGACGGCCGCGCAAGCACCAGCGAGTGGCCGGCGCCATCCGCCGCAGCCGGCCAGGGCGCCTCGTCGTCGTACTCCATTTCGAGCAGCAGCTCGCCCAGGCGCCCGTAGAGCCGGAGGTCGCCGCCCCCGTTGGACAGTCGCCCGTCGTATGGACCGTCCACGGCGGCCAATCCATAGACGGCCTGCACGTCGGCGGGCACCTTCGCGACCACCCGGTATGAGCGGCCGGAAATCACGGTACCCGGCGGGAAGGTGAAACTGATCTCACCACCAAGTCGGTACCCACTGATGTCCCAGGGCCATTCCACCGAGTTGTACAGTTCGATGAACTCCACATCTCGACCGTCGGCCCGATCGGGCGGGTTGTAATGGATCTCGGTGATCGCGATCGGGGTGCGACGGCTGCTGGGGCCGGCGATTTCGCGGCCTCCCAGCAAAAGCTCCAAGGGGGTGGGGCCGGGCCCAAACACGGACGCGGCTGGTGTGTTCGCCGCAATCGTGTTCGGTGGCTCCGCGAGATCGCGGACTCCGCTCACCCGCACGGTCACACCGGTCGGCGCGGGCGCGGCCAACGCGATCAACACCGACCGACGGTCCCCCGATTGCCGCACGGTCGTCGGCGTTCCCCCCTCCACCACCCAGGTCGCCGAGTCCACGTTCACCGGCTCGCTGAACCAGATCTCAATGTGGCGCGGGCCGACCATGCGGCTGGCCGTAATGGTGGGGGGCACGTTGTCCGGCACGACGGTAACCACGCAGGTGCGCGTGGTTGTGGCGCCATGGAGGTTCGTGACGATGCAGCGGAGCCGATCCTGGTTGTTCGTCGGCGACACTGGGCCGAACCAGTACGAGGAGAACGTTGCGCCGGGGATATCCGTTTCGTTCCGCTGCCATCGGTAACCGGTGTTCAGCTGGCGGCTCACCGCGACGGCGAATTCGCTCTGGTCGCCGGCCATCATCACCAGCGAGGCGGGCGGCTGCGAGGTGATCACCGGCGGAGTCATACCAACCGGGCGAAGAACTGCACCGGGGATCGGGATGTTCGTCACTCCGCCCGGACGCACCCACATCACGGTCAGGTTGTCTCCCCCCGTGCCCTCCTTCTGGATCGCTTCGATGTAATAGGCGAAGCCGTTCGTCAGCGAAATCAGAGACGACCACTGGTTGGTCTCCTTGTCGAACTGGCGGAAGTTGGTCCAGCCGCTGACCGAGGCGATGGGGATTTTTTGGGCTTCATTCGTGGTCGGGCTCAAATACAGCACCGACGCATCGTCGCTGGCGATCGCAAACCGGTACAGACCGCTGGTGGGTGGCAGCAGCAGTGCGCGCAACCGCTGGCCGTAGTTGTCCGCCCAGTTCGTCGGACTTTCGAAGTGGGGCAGGAACCCTTCAAGGGTCGGGCCGAGGGGATAGACCGGCATGTTCGTGAGGTTCCAGACTGAACTACCGGCCAGGTCAGTAAAGACTTCTCGAAAGACACCGGTCGTCGGAACCTGCGCTGCGGCGGATACCCCGAGCACGATGGCCGCTGCGTGCGCGAAGTAACGCGGCTGCAGAAGTGAGGGAGCCTTCTTCATTACCTCAACACTACCACGGATGCCGCTGTTGACAATGTTCGACCCCCTCACCAAACCGCAGGGGGGTGGCCCCTCGCGATGGTCTGCCGGGTCTGGCGGCGGCTTTTGTGGCGTTCTCTAGAAGTCGGCGCCGTTCTGGGGCGGGGGACGTAGTTCGGCCCGGGGGACCCTTGGCGAAGGTGACGGCCTGCGCGGCCGCCCAGATTCGCCGCTAGAACCGCGCCGCGCTTACTTCATCCGGACAACACGCAACCGGGATGGGGCCGGCCATGGCGGGTTGCGGGGTCGGTCGCGATTCGGGCCGAGGGTTTCCCATACAAGTCGGTAGACGGTGCCCGACGGCGATTCACCGCTGTCGGGTGCGGTGCGCAGCTCGAGGTCGGGCCGCTCTGAAAAAAGTCGGCATTCCGCAGCCTCCCGTGCCCCCGCGATGTCAGGAGGCGCTTGCGCGGGGAGGAGTCGAAGGGTGGTTTCGTCCAGGAGCCATACGCCGGACTCGTCGCGTCGGTGCCATCTCAATAGCAGTCGGCCCGGTGCGATCCACCGGATCGGATGAACCCGTACCTCGAACGCAATCGAGCCTGCGCCACCAAACGACCACCGATAGCCGGCCCAATCGCTGACCTGCACAATCCGCCAGTGGTTTGACTCCGGCCGCGCAACAAAGATTTGGAGATCCCCCTTCACGTCGTACTTGTGGTAAGTGACAATGGGGCGTGCTGCGGAGTCAAACCCCAGCCGTACATTGCCGTTGATGACGCCACCGCCGGGGGCCACAGGGTCCACGGTTCCGCCGGCGGCCGGCGTGATCGGCAGCGGCAGCGGCCGTCCGAACGCGTCCTCCCAAGCGCACAGATCGCGGCTGCGGGCGTAGCCGGGTGAGTGCGAGCTGGCGCAGTCGGGGGAGTTGCGCCAGACCCACACGATGTGAAACCGGCCGTCCGGCCCCTGCGTGGGCACCGTCGCATAGGCGTTCATCTTGCCTTCTCCACTGAACAGGGGCGTGTCGAGCCAGTGCCGCCAGCGTTGCGTCGTATCGTCCCACACGTTCAGCAGGTCATCCCCTCGGCCGCTGCGTCCCTCCCGATATCGGAACAGAAGTCGGCCGGCCGCGTCGCGAAAGAAAACAGGGTAGGTGACACTGCTCTCCCGTTCGCCGACCATGCCGGGTTGCCGTTGAAGTGTCGTGACATCGGCAGGTTCCCGGCTGCGGTAGTACACCAGCGGCACGCAGTGCATGTTGCCAGCGACGTGGAGGCGACCCGTGCGATCCACCGCCATCGCGATGGAATTGTGCGAGTCCCAGCCGAGCTGACTGTCCAGCCGCAAGCGGGTCCAGTTGGTCGCGCCGAGCCGACGCTGCGCAATGGTCATCCACCGGTCGGCGTCATAGTAGCCGACATATTGATGGGGTGGGGCGGTGAGCAGTGCGAACTGCACGGGATGGCCTGCCCAGACGCGGTCCACGGTGATCTCTTCGGAAGCCGACCACCCAGCGCCCGCCGCCCACCCGAGTACGGCGGCGACTTGCTGCGGTTTCACGGGGATGGCAGCGCCTGCACCGCGTCGATACAGACGTGACCGCCCGCGTCGCCGGTCTCCACGATCACTGCGCCGGGGCGACCGGCCTCGAACCGAAAGGTGCCGAGCGAGACCATACCGCCCGGCAGCGGCGGCGATTCCCGCTGGTTGAGGCGGATGGTCGCTTCGCCGTCCGCGTGTATCACGCGCACCAACACGTTCGAGGCGCGGTTTTCGTGCGGGCGATAGGCGAAGCGCACTTCGTGGCGACCGGCGAGGGAGGGCGGGAACTCAAACCGCGCGGTCGCGGCGCGGCCGGGTGAGCTGTACCGGTAGCCGATGCCGACGTATCCCTCCAAGCCGTCGGCGGCCGTCCAGGTTCCCGAAAGTCGTGCAGCTTCGTCGTCGACCACCACCCCCCGCAAGGTTGCCGGCGAGATGCCCGGTTTGCGATCTGGGTTGGACGGCGCCGGCGGCGGGGCGGGCGGGGGGGCGTCGGGTGGGACGACGGGTTCATCCCGGTAGTGGGCACGTCGGGCGACGCCCGGCAGCTCCAGCAGCGACCGCAGCTCTGCCCAATGGCGCAGATACACGTCGCGGGGATCCGCGTTGTTCCGCAGACACACCGATGCGGCGCGTCCCACCACCTCGCCCATCATGCCGCCCGTCTTCATCACCCGGATCGTGCCGAGCGCCTCCCGGGTGACACTGATGCACCGACCTGCCATGAACAGGTTCGGCACGTTGCGCGAGTAAAAACAGCGGTAGGGAATCGGGTAGCCGACGGTGCGGTCCACGGCCTTGCCGAAGACCGCACGAGAGATGAACGGCGCATGGGGGGCGGCGTTGGTGTACTTCGGGTCGGGATAGTGCAGGTCAATGTCCCAGGTGGTCGGCACGCAGGCGTCCGGAAACTCCGTGCGCTGCCGGATGTGTTGCTCGGTGAGGATCACGTCGCCGAGCAGTTGGCGCGATTCGCGGGTGCCGCCGATCGCAGCCACCCATTCCAGCTCCGCATCCGGAAACATCGGCTTGCCGCCCGCCTCCGCACGCTTCATCGCTGCGAACGCGCCGAACACCGCGCGAAGGTTGTGGTCACGCACCTCTTCCAGATCGTCGATCGGATGCAGGTCAAAGCCGCTTTCCCAGAACCACTCGCCCTTGAAATTCTTCGGGAAGGGGAAGTCGTTCAGCTCCAGCGGCAGCGCCCAGGGCACATCCGGGAACGGCCGTGGGCCGTCCGCGCGGCGCCACCGCCACATGTTGCTCATGCCCATGTGGCCGCGCTCCGCGATCGTGTGGTCCGCGCCCGCAAGCACCCCGAGATCCGCGTGGCCGGTCGCGTCGACGAAGATGCGGCCCCGGAACCGCTTGTCGACGCCGCGCCGCACGTCCAGCGCGATCACCGCGCGGATGCGCCCGCCCTCCATTTCGACGCGGTGAACGTGATGGAGGAGATACAGGGCGATGTTCGGCTCCGCGCGGACGACCGCCTCGCGTTTGTCGTCGATGTACTCCTCCGTTCGCGCGGGACTCTCGCTGGGTTTGCCGGCGATCTCCTCGACGATTTCACCGATGCGCGGGAAAGGTGGCAGCCGCGTGTTGCCCTGCGGCCACACGCGGATCTCCGCGCTCGCGTTGCCGCCGAGCACGGGTCGGTTCTGGATCAGAATCACGCGGCATCCCATCCGCGCGGCGGAGATCGCCGCGGCCGTGCCGGCCAACCCCCCACCGGCGACCACCACATCGGCTTCGCCGCCGTCCTCGGGCTCGGTTGCGTTGAGCCGTTCCCGACGCCAGCGCCATAGCGCGTCGCCACCGGCCGGCGGTGGCGGGGCGTCGGGCGCGGCGAGCACGATCGCATCACAACGGCCGTCAAACCCCGTGAGGTCCCGCAGCGCAATCGTCGCCTCCGCGGAGTCGAGTTCGACAACGCCGCCGTCCTGCCAGTGCCACTCGGCGCCACGGTCGCCAAAGGTCTGCGGAAGGGGGCGGCCGTTGATCAGGATCTGGAAGCGACCCGGTGCGCCGGGTGCCCCCCATCGCGCCACCCAGTCTTTTGTGCGCGCCCAAACGCGGTACCGGCCGGCGCTGGGCAGACGCACGCGCGTTACCGCGTCAGCGACGGGCCGGCCAAGACCGTGCGCGAGCAGATAGGGCGACCCCATGATGTGGATGAACTGCGTATCGAGCGTCCACCCGCCGAGGTTCTCGAACGACTCCGCTTCGATCAGCACCGCGCCCTGTGCGCCGAATCCCGTCAGCAACGCCACCAGACCCAATCGCCATTGTATCCCACCCATCGCGCACCTCCGTTCGAGCATTCAGCGGCCTGGCGAACACCACCTCGTCGGACCTGAACAACATGCCCCAGACTGGGGTACCTGACAATACCGGTGCCAGACCGTCCCTCCGGGGTGACCGGGAGTAACGGGGGTCAATCGCGCAGGCGCGCCGGCATCCAGCCGCGAACGGAGTTGATCAGCCAGATCTGTTCTGCGGTGCGCAGGTCGGCCGGCCGCAGCACCGCTTCGCGGATTCGTTCCTGCGCCAGAAGCACTTCCCGAAGGATGCCTCGGAGCAGGCCGCAACGGGCGTCCGGCGTCAACCACTCGCCGTTTCGCCGTACCACGACATTGGCGATGGTGCTCTCGGTGATCTCGCCGCGTTCGTTCACAAGGATCGCATCGTCGCACTCGGGCCGCTCCCGGCGCGCGCGCTCATAGACTTCGCGGTGGGTGGTTTTGTGGTGTAGGAACGGGTCGTCCGATCGCACCGGGGTGCGCGCGAGACCAACGATTCGAACGGCGGGGCCGTTGCGTAACGGTTCTGCCTGGACCGATGCGCGTCCTTGCGGATCGAGCCGCAGCCGTACCCGCAGAGGGGTGGCGGCGCCATGCACTGCGCGGGCGAGCGAGGAACGAACGCCCGCCGGATCGAAGCGCCGTTCGAAGTACTCAGCGCTGGCGCGAAGCCGCGCGAGGTGGGCGCGCAGGTAGCGGTAGCCGTGGTTCGGCCGCCACAAAAGGGTCTCTAGCAGATCGAAGCGGGGCCATCGGTGCTGGAGCACGCGGGTCTTGTCGGCCGCCTCACGCCACTCCCGGTGCGGCTCGGAGTCCCAGACGATTCCGCAGCCGGCGCCATACCGGGCGCTTGCGCGGTGGTGAGCGTGCCAGATGGTACGGATGGCGACGCTGAAGACGGCGCGGCGGCGCGGTGCGACCACGCCGATGGCGCCGGTGTAGAGGCCACGCGGTGCGCGTTCGAGCTCCGCGATGGTGCGCATCGCCTCGATTTTCGGGGCGCCGGTGATCGAGGCGGCCGGGAACAGCGCGCGGAAGATCTCCGGCAACGGCGCATCGGTTTTCGCCGCGGCGGTGGACGTCATCTGCCAGACGGTGGGATGCCGCTCGACCGTCCATAGTGCGGGCACCGTCACGCTGCCGGGCCGCGCGATTCGGCCGAGGTCGTTGCGGACCATGTCGAGGATCATCACGTTCTCGGCGCGGTCTTTCGGCGAGGCGGCCAGTTCCCAACGGCGTTGCTGGTCACCGGCCGCGTCCGGCGCGCGGGGGCGTGTGCCTTTCATCGGCCGGCTTTCGATGTGGGTGCCTTCCAACCGGAAAAACAGTTCCGGTGAGACCGACAAGACTGTCCATGTGGCGGTCCGGATGAGCGCCGCAAACGAGCGCGGCTGAGCTGCCAGCAGCGCGGCGAACCAGCGGGGTGCGATATGCGGTGCCAGCCGTGCGCACCAACGAATCGTGTAGTTGATCTGGTACACGCGACCGGCGGCGATGCGGCGGCGGATTTCCGCGACCGCGGCGCGAAACGTCAGTGAACCCGGCCGGGGGTGCCACTGCACGCGCGGCGGTGCGGGCGGTCGCGCGGGGGGCAGGGCGGGAGTGGTGCGCGGGGCGTGGGCCAGCGCGAACCACGCCAGCGGCCCGCGCCAGCCGCCGCGAACCCGCATCGCCGGGTCGAGGGCGGGCGCGGCGTCGTACGCGAGAAAACCCGCCGCCCACCAGCCCCGTCGCGTCGCGGCGGCCACCTCCTCCAGCAGCGGAAACACGTCGGCAAGTCGGTTCGCGCACAACACATCCGTGGCCCAGAATCGCCACTCGACGCCGCGGTCGGGGTCTCGGAAGCGAATGGGGACAACGGCCGAGCGGCGTCTCATCGCATCGCGCGAAGGCGGGCGCGGATCGTGCGTACTGCGTCGGACGGGAGTGCCGGGTCTTGGAGCGCCAGTTCGTAGATCTTGCGCGCGTCCGCCGCGCGGCCCTCGGTTTCGTAGATTTCGCCGAGCAGGATCACCGCGTCCGGAAAGACCGGGCGCCGCTGCATCAGGTCTTCAAGCTCCGCGCGCGCCTCCGCGATTCGCCCGGCGCGGTGCAGGTAGAACGCATGTGTCCAGCGATACCGCGGGTCGGCCGGACGAAAACGAACCGCCCGCGCGGTCCACTCGATGGCTTCCGCCGGCGATCGGCGCCCGAGCAGCACCCCGAGGTTGTACGCGGCCTCGGCCATGCGTGGATCGCTGGCCAGCGCGCGGCGCAGCAGCGTTTCGGCCTCGTCGAGGCGGCCGCGCTCCGCGACGGCGAGAGCGAGGTTGAAGTTTGCCACCGCGTTGGTAGGCGCGATCGCAAGCGCACGGCGGAGCCATTGCTCGCTTTGTGCCAGGTCGCCCGCGCGGGCGTGCGCGATCGCACCGTTCACCCAGGCCATGGGTTGTTCGGGGGCGATCCGCACCGCGGCAGCGAACGCGGCGACCGCCGCGCGCGGGTCGCCCTGGTCGAGATGGAGATTGCCGAGGTTGTAGTGCGAGGCCCAGTCGTCCGGCCGACAGTCGAGCGAGGCACGGTATTCCGCGATGGCGGCCGACCAGGCGGTGCGGTCGGGTTCGGGATCGGCTGGTCCGACCGCGCCGGACAGAGCCAGCGCGCTGCGGATGCGCACCAGGCGCGCCTCGTCACGGCAGCCGGCGAACAGCGCGGCACGATTGGGGGGAGCGTCGCGCTGTCGTCCGAGCAGTTCGGTCGCGGCCGCGCGCACCAGGGGTGAGGGGTCGATGGCAAGGCGCTGGCGGGCGGCCGCTGCGGCGCGCGGGTCGGGGCAGTCCGCCAGCAGGCGCAGCAACGAGGCGGCGGCCATCACTTCCGCATCGGGTCGGCCCAGATACTCGAGGATCGCCGGCAGCCGCGACCAGTCGTTGGAACGGGCCGCTTGCACAAGCCGGCCGAGCGCGAGCACCGGCGCCTGGTAATCACGCGTGCGCCACTCCCGCACCTTCGTGTCGGCCCACTGGGGCGTCTGGTTCGAGTGGCAGAGGTTGCAGGCGTTCGGCGAGCCGAACGCGATCGTTGCGGCCGGTGCGGGAGGGCGCATCGAATGATCGCTGCGGCGCATTTGGGCGAACCACGTCATCGGCATGTGGCAGGACACACACTCGTTGCCCTTGCTGCCGACGGGATGGTGGGTATGTGCCGCTGCGTTCTCCACTCGCTCGCGGTGGCAGGGCAGACAGGCGTGATTGGCGGTTTCTCCGCGAAAGCGGTAGCGGCCGCTGGACGTGTGGCAGTGGAGACAGTCCATGCCCCCCTTGCGCGCGCAGGGGCTCATCAACCAGGAGCCCAGGGTGTAGTTTTCGCCGAGGTCGCGCCCGTCAGGGTAGTAGTCCGGGTGTTCCCAGGTGACCAGGTCGTAGTGGTCCCAAAACCGTTGGCCAGGGATGTACTGCGGCGTCAGCGGCCGCATTTTTGCGTGGCAGGGCGAACAAGCGTCGTTGCGCTGCTGCGGCGTGAGGTCCTTCATTCGGATCAGAAACAGGTTCGTGGGCGGCGGTTCGCCGCGCTGCTGCGCTTCGCGGAAGCGGCGGACGTGTTCAGCGCCGGGGCCGTGGCAGACCTCACAGTTGATGCCGGGCTCGTTCCAGGTGGTGCGGTAGGAGTCGGTCGCCGGGTCGTAGCCGCGGGACATCTGGCTGACGTGGCAGTCAAAGCAGGAGGTGTTGAACGTCAGTGGCCGTTCCTTCCAGTACAGCGCCTCGTCGTTCAGACCTTCCGCGTGGCGCACCATGCTGCCAGTGGTGTCGATCCAGCGCCGGCCGACCACGTCGTAGGCGACCGGCATCACCTGCAGGCGTCCGCCGTCCAGCAGCGTGAGGAAGTAGAACACGTTTTTTCCGCCCAGCGTGTACAGCACCGGGTAGGTCTTTCGCCCCTCCGGCCCTTCTTCCAGCATGTCAGCGCGATTGCCCTCCAGCCTCATCTGGTAGCGGTACGGCGGGATCTCGAGCGGTGTTTCGTGCGGGGTCAATTCGCCGCGCGCAAGCACCGCGCCGACCGGCTGCATCGCGCGACCGTGGTGCGACGACTCCCAGAGCTCGTAGAAGCGCGGGTGGCAGTCGCGGCAGGCGGAGGAACCGGTGAAGATCGCGCTCAGGGGGACCTCGCCCCCCGCTGCGGCCGCCCCGATCGCACCGATCGCCGCCGCGCTCCGCCAACACCGGACCGGCACCATCATCAGAAGGAGAGTAGCACCTGCCAGATGAACATGTGTGCGAACCCCTCGACCTCCGTCCAGATGCGGCGCACGAGGTCTGCGTCGCCGGTGACGGGGGGCATTTCGGGCGCAACCTGGTCCCAGGTCCGGCAGACGCCGGGCGGTGGCACGCGCGGCACTGCCAGCTCGGGCGCGGGCGGCGGGCGTTCGGCGCCGTCGGCCGGCGGTCGCACGGGCAGGTCACCGGTCGGCGCTCCGCTGTAGACTCCGAACTCGCGCGCGGCCTCCGTCATCGCCCGCACGTTTTCGGGTCGCACCTCGTTCTGCATGATCGCGCACGCGTCCACGATGTACCCGCCGTCCGCGCCGACATCTCGGATCGCATCGCGCACACAGGCGCGAACCTGTTCGGGCGTGCCGTACGCCAGCAAGAAGTTCGGAATGCCGCCGCTGAGCGCAAACTTGTGGTGCAGTTTCCGGTGGGCCAGGCGCAGGTCGCCGCGGTCCACGTGGTAGATGATGCTGCGTTCGGGCAGCTCCGCGAACCGGTCCAGGTGCGCATCCCAGTTGCCCTCCGCATAGAACATCGTCTGACGTCCGTGCCGCCAGAGCTCCGTGATGATCGGACGCAGCGTCGGCCAGAAGATCGTCTCGAAGTCGTTCATCGAAACGAACGGCACACAACCACGATGCATCCAGAACCCGATCGGCACCAACCCCGAGGGGTCGGAGGAGGTCAGCGCCACGTGAAACAGATGCGGCATCAGCGCCTCGCAAGCGGCTTTCACCTTCGCGGGACGTTCGATCAGATCCTCCGCAAGCCCGAGGTACCCGCGGAGCTTGTCCGCGAGGATGTCCATGGGTGCCTTCAGAATACCTGCGATCGCAGAAACTGTGCCGCATTCGGTGCGCATGCGCTGTACCTGCGGACCGAACGCGGAGAAATAGGAGAGCATCGCCATCGCCCCCTTCACCAGCGCCTGCATGCTGCGCGCCGTGTTCGGCCGGTCGGGTCCCGCGATCGCGTTCGAAACGCGGGGCAGCCAGGTTTCATAGAGAAACGCGCAGGGGTCTGCGATCAGCGCGTCGTATTCGTCGGCGCGCATGAACGCATGTTCCGCATCCGGTTCTCGGTATTGGAAGCCGGTGTCCGGTGGCACGTCGAGGCCGGGAATCCCGTAGTAGGTGAGGCCGAGCGCCTGGCTGAGCCCGGTCCAGACGTACACCATGTTCGCGACCGCGGCGTCCCAGTCATAGTCCTTGCAGCAGCGGATCACCGCTTCGAACGCGAGCCGGTAGTCGTGGGTGACCTCCTGGCAGGTGTAGCCGCAGTGCACCGCGGTCATTTCCGCCGCAAAGGGGCGGACCGGCACACAGTCGGGCTTCTCGTTGCGCAACGCGGTGACATAGCGCCGGAGACGGGTCTGGTAGAGGGCCTCGATCGCGGCCGGAGTGCGGGTGCTCGAGTTCATGACGGACAACTCCTGTTGTCGCGCGCACGATATCGTATGAGGGGGTTCCCGCCAAGCGTCGGCCGCTCCGTAGGATCGGGCTCGCCGACGAGCGATCGTAGCGGTTTGTGGTTCGAGTTGACCGCCTCGACGTCTCCCGCTAGCAATGTGCGCGATCTAATCGGAACGAAGAAAACCACAACAGCCCATGCACCACCACCGAAGAGCCAGTCGTCGTGACACCTTCCAGCTGTTCTTCGCGATCGCGGTCGGTGCGCTGCTTGCCAGTTGCGAGGCGCCGTGGGACGACGAGTCTCCGCCGCCGGACCAGCGCGATGACCGCGACCGCGCCGCCCCGCTCGAGGGCACCTGGACGTGGAAAACCGAGACGATGACGCTGAAGTGGGATGGTCGCCTCTACGCCGGCACCACGCGGGTCGAGGGATTCAGGCAGGATCCAAAGAACCCGGTCGTGTACCCCGTGCCGACCGAAGCGGCGATTGCGCCGGACGGGCGCGTCCGTGTCGAAGAGCATATTCTTTATGTGAATCACCCATCCAAAAACTATGATGTGGTGAAGATTGGCCGCTTGGAATCCAACGACCGGCTTGTGTTGGAGGTTGTCGAGGGGCAGTCCCCCCACACTCAGGTGTGGGTCCGACGTTAGGACGCCCTGGCTCCTCAGGAATGAGCGCCGGGTCGCCGCCGAGTCCTGGTCGCGTTGTCGCAGTTGAGTCTCTGGCGTCGCACCCGCGATCAGCCGGTCTCCCCCTCGCTGCTGTCGCTGGTGTCGTTGCGGTGCCCGTGTTGCGATCCTCTGCCAGCTCCCGATGCTGGCAGCCTTGGAAATCCCGCTACCCGTGTGCGGAAATACGTCGCGCATGCCAGCCAGCGCAGCGAGGAGAGGTAGGAGACCATCGTGACCATGATCGTCCATGGGTAGACCATTGCGAACCAGAACACCTCGCCGAGCCGTCGCGACCGGATCCGGTCGACCACGGCCTCGACGGGGATCGCGGGCACCGACAACGCTCCGAGAAGACCTCCAAAGACCGACATCGGGCCCCACGCGCACCCGGACGGCCCGTTTCCGCCCCACATACGCCCGAACCAGCGGCGCAGTGATCCGTCCGTACCACGGCTGCGCGGGTCGGTTGGTCAACCGAGTCATGCGGAGAGGTGAAACAACCGCGCGGAACACCTCATCGTGGCCTCGATACGTTTCCGGAAAGTAGTCGGTCTCCACTAGGCGGCACAGCACTTCCGCCCATCCGCCGAGATCCGTGTCGACAATCGCCAGCGCTAGGATTGCGGACGGGGATGTCTTCCAGCGGAACTTCTCGACCTCCACGTGAGAGCCGTGGCCAGCCTCCGGCGGTTCCAGGTGGGCGTCGACGGTCCACTGTCGGATCCGACCACCGCCGGCGCGGCTGGTGAACGTCAACTTGACCCGGGGGCGTGCCGCGGCAGACCACGACCTCGTGAGAGGTGCGGCAGGAGACGCCCGGTCCTTCCTGCTCCCGCGTCATGACGCAGCACTTCGCCGTCTCCCGAGTTGTCATTGTAAATCGGCGGTTTCAGGTGGTGATCGTTGGCCGCCCGGCCACAAGGCGGGCGGAGAACTCTGGACGGCGGCGTGCAAAAGTAGGTCGGGCTCGAAAGTCTCCGGTGGCCACCGGGAAAGCGGGTGAGGAAACGAAATGAGCCCGCCGTCCAGAGGACGACGGGCTCACAACGTCGGTCTCCCGCGCGAACCGCGCGGGCCCCGCCTACGTCACTGGTTCGCGCCGGTCTGGCTCTGGGCCTTCTCCGCGGGGGCGTTCGTCTGCGCAGGAGCTTCCTTCTTCTCCTCCTTCTTCGCGCAGCCAGCGTCCGCCATCGCGGTCACAACGCCGATCGCCGCCACCAGCGCGAGTGCCTTCGCAATCGTCTTCATTCTGTTTGTCCTCCATGCTGCCTTTGGGTCGGAACTTTGCGCCCATAGCAGCAATTCGGCCGTCTATGATATTCACCGGCGGTCCGGCGTCAAGAGCTTGCCCAATGGTTGAGCGAGGAAAAACACTGGAGGCCGCGGGCGCGCCGGAGCAGACGTTTACACGCCGTGACAATTCTGCGATGAGTTTACCTTGCGTCCGGGCGCGGGGTGTGGGCCCACAGAGGGCGGCCGAGGCCTGGACGAGTGGAGCCGATGAAGCACGAGATCCCTGGTCCGCTTGTTAGTCTTGCGGCCCTCGAGGTCGCGCTCATGGCCCTTGCGACTGGGGCGACGGCGGTAGTACCGGCGCTGCAGGCGGTCCCGCAGCCCTACCATCAGATTTCTTTTCAGCGAGACGGTTTGGAGATCGCCCGTTATCACTTCGGGCCGGAGCTCCGCCGCCCGTTCGTGTTTCCAGTCATCGGCCCGGCGGGGCGCGTCCTTACGCGCATGGGACATCCCCACGATCCGGAGAGCCATGGGCATCACAACTCCGTTTGGATCTCACACCAGTCGGTGGAGGGGGTGAACTTTTGGGAGGACCGCCCCGGGCCGGCGCGGATCGCGCACCGGCGGATCGAGCGTTTGACGGACGGGGCGGAAGAGGCCGCGGTGCTCTGCCAAAATGAGTGGCTGGGCACCAACGGCGCGCCGATTCTGCTCGAGCGGCGCCGGATCGCGGTACGCGCGATGCCGAATCGCGAGTGGCTTCTCTTGCTCGACGTTGAGCTGCGGGCGGTCGCCGGTGAGGTTGAACTTGGTGCCACACCGTTTGGCATCCTCGGAGTGCGGGTGGCGAAGACCCTCGGCGTGAAGGATGGGGGAGGGACCATTCGCAATTCCGAAGGCGGCGTCAACGAAGCCGGCGTCTTCCGGCGTCCCGCGAAGTGGGTGGATTACACCGGTCCGGTTGCACCCGGCATTGTGGAGGGGTTGACCTTGCTCGATCACCCCGAGAATCCGAACCATCCAACACCCTTTCATGTGCGGGATGATGGGTGGATGGGACCATGCCTTACGCTGCGAGGGCCGCTGGTGGTGCGCGAAGAGCCGCCGCTGCGCTTGCGGTACGGACTCTACGTGCACTCGGGCATGCCAGCGCCGTCACGACTTGAGGAAGTATGGCGCTGGTTCGCCGACTTGCCGCGGGATGCCGAACCATCGGTCCGACGAGGGAGCCAGTAGGATCCCGTCACCCTGGAGGGACGGCTTCCACGCCGTCCGCGAAACCCCCGAAGTCTCCCTCCCTCCATCCATCAGCCGGGGTGGAACCTGGCCCTCCATTTGCGCCGAAGATTGCGGAGGAACCCGTCACCTTGGAGGGACGGCTTCCACTCCGTCCGGAACACCCATCCGCGCCGTCTCTGCAGGGAAGCGCGCCCGAAAGTCCCTAGTTGCGGACAATTTCAAAAGGAATCGCGGGCAATACCCCCACCGGCACGCGCCGACCGCCCGCGTCCGCAAGAATCTCCACGATCAAATTCCCGCTCGTGCCGGCCTTCGCCTTTTCCGGATCGGCTTTGAACAGCAGCTCCACCTGGTCACTGCTCCAGTTGGCCTTGTCCAACCCGATCCCCTCGGGCGGGTCGCTAAGGTCCAGCTGGAACCGGCGTCGACCCGCGCCCATGGGGACCCGGACACGGACGGAGGCGGTCGCACCCGGGCTCAGCCGCACCGGAGTTGCACCGACGAGCTGGACAGGTGGCATCGGGCCAAACCGCGACGATACCGTCCATGCTAGCCATGACTCCGCGGGGACCAGATGCCGGTAGAAAAACGCTTGCATCAGATCGTCCGCCGGCGTCGCAGCCCGCCGCACCTCGCGCCCACTGATAGTGGCGACACCTTCCATCTTCAGCGCCACCGGTTCGGTGCCGCGCGCGGTCGCGGGGCCGGTGAGTGTCACCCGAACATGATCGGCGCCGGCCGGGATCCGAGCGCCGGTCAGCGACCAGCCGTTCGTCGGACTCGTCAACCGGAGCTCGACCGGGCCGTCAAAACCATCGCGCCGCAACACGTGCACGGTGAGCGCGACGGTCTGGCCCGGTCGAACATTCACGGTGGCGGGCACGACTCTCAGCTCGAAGTCCGGCCGAGGCACGCCCAAGCGCAGCCGATAGGCGTAATCGGGGCCGCCCTTGCCCTGGGCGTCGGCGACCGTGACGGTGTAGACACCATTGCTCGGCATCGTCACCTCGATGCGAGAGTCCGCCTGGTGAGTGACCAGACCTGCGCCCTTGTCATTGAAGTCGTCGTTTGCCGCGATTTCGCGGCCGGCCGCGTCGGCGATCCGCAGCAGGGAATCGAGTGGCGAATTCAGGCGGCGCGCGAAGACCTCGGCAACGACCTTCACGCCGGCGCTGGCTTCGAACCGATACACGTCGCGGTCGCCGGGGGCGCCGATGCGGCCGTTCGCGATCACCGGCGCGACGACCGCGGTGGCGCGCGCACTGTCATCGTTGGGTTCGCGCTCATACAGTTCCGGCCAGGTGTCGGCCAGGAACGGCTGCCAGTTCGAGAGGAGCTCGCCGGCCCGCACGGCGACTTTCTGAACGCCCGCTGCGGCGGGGGTGAACGGGATCGCGGAATTCGGCAGGTTCCAGCCGGTCAGCTGAACGGTCGTCGGCCGGCCGAGCGGGCCACCCAGCGGGTAGATCCCCTGGATGTACGGGATGCGGCCCACCGCAATCCGGTAGACGAAGTCCTCGCGACCGCGGTAGATCGCGTCGCGGATTTCGAGGTCGTACTCGCCGTCGGCCGGGATCTCGACG
Organism: Kiritimatiellia bacterium; assembly: GCA_026417735.1. Taxonomy (NCBI): domain Bacteria; kingdom Pseudomonadati; phylum Kiritimatiellota; class Kiritimatiellia; species Kiritimatiellia bacterium. The sequence continues at coordinate 14,637 of JAOACR010000014.1, read as the reverse complement.
GAGATGACGGGGTCGGGATCGAAGCGGTTGTCGTCGCAGTACGCGAGCTCGCGCCCCTCGAGGTCGCGCAGCGAGAGCACCGCCTGAAACCACCCGGGGACTGCGTCGGCTAGGTAGGGGATCAGCGCGCGGGCCTGGGCCCAGGCGACCAGACGTTCCCCCTTGCGGGCGCGAATGCGGAAGCGGTCCACGTCGCCCGGCATGATTTGGCCGTTCAGCACCAACGGCAGCTCACCAGCGACGACGTTCGGGCCGGTGTCGTTCGGCTCCTTTTCAGTTTTTTCCGGCAGCACGCCCACCTGGAACCGCAGCGGGTTGGTCATGCCGAGCGCGCCGATCATCCGGACCTCCCGGTCGCCCGGCGTGGCGTCGGGCGCGATCGTGATCCGCAGTTTCACGTACTCCGAAATCGCCGGGTTCACCTGGCGCTTCGGATCGCTCATCATGCGGCGGTACTCCTGCAGCGCCCGCATGCTGAATTCGTCGATGCCGATTTCGCGCAACTGCGCGATCAGGCGCTGTTTCAGCTCTTCGGCCTCCGCCTTCCGCTGCGCATTTGTGCGCCCCATGTCGACGAGCTGGATGTACTTCTCGAAGTTGTTTCGAATCCCGTTCAGCTGCTGCGGCGCGAGCAGCCGCACGTGCCGCAGAATCTGCGCCGATACGCCGCCGCCGCTGACGAGCAAATTCGTTGCCCCCTCGATGTACTGCCCGCCGAGGACAGCCTCGAAAGTGGTGCCTCGCATGCCGCCGGCCGGGAAGATGTAGCCCGCGTGCGGCTCGCGCACCTGCGCGGTGGCGGTGGCGACCGCCAGCACGGCCGCCAGGGGCGTTCGTGCACGCCCGATCTGCAATGGAACCGCCGAGGTCATCGTGCAAGACCTCCGCGCGGGCTACACCAGCTCGGTCAGCAGCCCGCCGCTCTCGTAACCCTCGTCCGGCTGCGGGCTGACGGTGACGGGCTTGCCCTGCGGGTGCGGCAGTTTCGCCGCGCCGTCAATCCCCAGCAGCGCGTACATTGTGCCGAGCAGATCCCAGGGATACACCGGCCGCTCCACGAGGTTCTCGCCTTTTTCGTCGGTTTTGCCGACCACGCGGCCGCCCTTGAAGCCGCCACCGGCGACCACCGCGCAGAAGACCCGGCCGAAATGGTTGCGGCCGCCATTCCAGGGCGGTTCCCACTGCACGCGCGGCGTGCGTCCAAACTCGCCACTCCACCAGATGATCGTGGAGTCCAGCAGCCCACGCTGGTGCAGGTCCTCGATCAACGTGGCCATGCCGCGGTCGAGATCCGGCAACATCCGGCGCATTGCCTGGAAGTGCAGCTTGTGCGTGTCCCAGCCCTCATAGTTGATGGTCACGTACGGCACGCCGCGTTCGACCAGGCGGCGCGCGACCAGGCAGGACTGGCCGAAGCGGGTACGGCCGTACCGTTCGCGCAGCTCCTCTTTCTCCTCGCTCAGGTCAAACACCTTGCCCGCGTCACCGAGAATCAGGTCGTAGGCTTGCGCATCTGCGCGCTCCAGCTCGGCGACCGCCGGGTCTTCCCGTCGGCGCGCGCGCAGCTGGTCGAGCCCCAGCATCAGGTCCCGCCGCGCCCGCTGACGCTCCTCGGTGATCCCCTCCGCCACTACCCCCTCCACGACGAACCGGGTCCGGCTCGCCGGGTCGCCGCCGGTCGCAAACGGCTTGTAGCGGTTGCCAAGAAAACCGGCTTCCGAGAAGCGGCCCTGCGGACGCGTCAGCACGACGTAGGGCGGAATCAGCCCCTTGTAGCCGCCGTTGTACCCCTTGAAGTAGGAGACGACTGCGCCCGCGCTGGGCCACACCTGGCCGTCGCCCGCTTTGCGACCGGTCTGCACGATGTACGATGCGGTCTCGTGCGCGTTGTTGCCGTGCGTGAGGCTGCGGATGATCGAAAACTTGTCCGCCTGTTTCGCCAGCAACGGCAGGTTCGCGTTGATCCGAATGCCGTCCACGTTCGTCGGAATGTCCTTGTCCAGATCGCCGCAGTAGTCGTGGCCGGCGTTCGGTTTCGGGTCGAACGTGTCGATGTGGCAGGGGCCGCCCCACATCCAGATTTGAATCACCGCTTTTGCCCGGCCGGTCGGGATGGCGGGCGCCGCGATCGCGCGGTTCGTCAGCCACCAGCCGGCGGAGGCGACCAGTGTGGTTTTCAGCGCTTCGCGCCGGTTCATGGTCAGTGGGCCATGCGGGGTGTTCACGGATGGGTCCTCCTGTCGGGGTTGGGAGCCAGTCGGTTCATCTCAGTGCCGGTAGAGAAACTCCGAGCTGTTGATGAGCGCCCATACCAGATCCACCGCCAGCTCGCGACCGCGGGCGGCGCCGGAGCGTGCATATGCCTCGATCCGCTGGCGCTCCGCCGGCGTCGGTTCGCGGGAGAGGATTGTCAGGTAGATTCGGCGGACCATCTCCGCGGGCTGATTGTTCACCATCGCATAAATCGGCGCCAGTTTCGGCCCCTGCTCGATCTTGCGGCGAATGTGCGTGGAGTTGAGCAGATGCAACCGCTGGTCGGGGGTGATGCGGTTGCTGCGCTCAGACTCCAGCCCCGTGTCACGCGGCGGCCGGCCGAACATCTCCAGAAACGGGCTCGTGATGCTCCCGTCCGCCAGTTGGATTGTCCGAACGTTGCGGGGGACCCAGGTGAATGGTTCCGGAATCGGGCTCTGGTACTCCTCGGTGGTGCCCGTGATCATACACAGCGCGTCCATCAACACCTCCGCTTCCAGCCGCCGCATCGGATAGTACGCGAACTGCGCGGCCGCCTGCGGGTGCTCGGCGGCGGGGATGGGGGAGAACTGATAGGTCTGCGAGTTGAGAATCTCGCGCATCAGCCCCTTGAGGTCCCAGTTCAGCTCGGCAAGCCGCCGCGAGAGGTACTCCAGCAGCGCAGGGTTGGACGGCGGGTTGTCCTGGCGGAAATCGTCCGGCTCGTGCACGATGCCGCGCCCAAGCAGCCAGGCCCACACGCGGTTCGCGATCGCACGTGCAAACCATGGGTTCTCAGCCCGAACGAGCCAGTCCGCAAACACCACGCGCGGATCCTGGCCTGGGGCGATGCGCGCGGGCGACCCGTCAGGGAACACCGGCGCGGGCGCGACCGCCGGGTTCGTGCACGTCCGGGCAGGGTTGAAGACGAGGATCGACTCCTTCCATTCGCCGGTGCCCTTGAACTCGACCTTGGTGAAAAACGCGGCGAGGCCCGCCAGCGTCCTCGGCGGCAGCCGGTCCGGCCGCACCCCCATGAAGGTCAGCGCGACCGACTGCGCGACCGCGACGGGGTCGCCTCCCTGCGCGGCGCGGTAGAAGTTCACCGGCGGATCGCGGAAGTTGCTGCCGCTGCTGGTCAGCAGCGCGCGGGCGAACCGATCATAGGGGAGGTTCTGACGAATTGAATCCCTGATCCAGCGGTGGTACGCCTGCACCCCGTTCGGCCAGAGGTTCACCGGAAACTCCGCCTTTACGCGCAGCAGGTCGCACCACTTCATCGCCCAATAGTCAGCGAACTCCTCGCGCTCCAGCAGCGCGTCAATCAGCTTCGCCCGCCGGTCGGGCGCAGGGTCGCGCAGGAACCTGCTCACCTCCGGCTCGGTCGGCAGCGTCCCGATGATGTCCAGGTACGCCCGGCGAACAAAGACGCTGTCCGAACAATCGCGGGCGGGCAGGATCTTCAGCTCCGTCAGCCGCGCCCACACCAGCTCGTCAATCCGCCCCCGCGGGCGGGCCGGCCCGCCGTCAAACACCTCCGACGGCCCCTCCGCGGCGAGCACTGAGCCGGCCACGAACGCGAAGGCCGCGAACACGTTGGCGGTTTGCAGTGTCACCATAGAAAAAACGGGCGGCATCGGCCGATATTGTGCCGCAAGAGGTTTGATTTGCCGGCCTCCTGGGGGTGTTTTCTCCCCCCGTTTGTGCGGGGGCGTTCATCGGCCGTCGTTCAGTCGCTCCACATCCACGAAGAACGCGCCGCGCGAAGCGCCGCTGGCAGGATCCTCCAGCCAGGTCTGTAGCCGCATCTGGCCGGCGGGGAGGTCCAGCTCAAACGCGACCGCGTCAGCACCGTCCGGAACCTGCCGGGACGCCTCGATCGCCCCCGCTCGCACCCTCGCGACGCGCGCCTCCAGCCGCCGGGGTGCCGTCGCGGGCTGATGTCGCAGCGTCACACGATAGCGGCCGGCCCGCGCGACCTCGATCATCCACCACCCGTTCGCGCGCGGCAGCCGCGCAACTTGGGACTGATCCCAAGGCACCTCGTCGAGGCTGGGCGCGTGCCAATCCATGCAGGTCAGGCGGCAGGGGTTTTCCGTGTCAGCACCGACGACGATGCACGCATAGCGGTCGAACACCGGCTCCAGTGTTGCCCACCACGCCTCGTACCGCGCCCGAAGCTCGTCGACGACTGCCGGATATTGCGCCGCGACGTCGCGCTGCTGGGCGGCGTCGGCGGTGATGTCGTAAAGCTCTCGACCGTCCACCAGTCGCCAGCGCTGCGTCATCACCGCGCTCGCCCGCCATTTTGGCGGAATCTCCTCCCGCTGCACGTGCACAAAGAGTGTTCGGTCCGGCCACTCCGCCTCCCGACCGCGCAGCAGTGGCACCAGACTGCGGCCATCCAGCGGTCGGGGCGACGACCAGCTCAAACCGCACAGCTCGACCAGGGTCGGCAGCAAGTCGAAGTGCGCCGCCAACTGGCGCACGTCCCGCCCGCCCGCGAGGCCGCCCGCGGGCCAGTGCAGAAAACACGGCACGCGGTGGCCGCCCTCGTAGGCGCTGCCCTTCTGGCCGCGCATGCCGGCGTTGAAGCCGGTCCACTCGCCGGGTCGACCTGACCCGTGTCGCATCCCCGCCGCAGTGCCGTTGTCGCTCAGAAACATCAGGATCGTGTTGTCCGCAACACCCAGCGAGCGGAGACGCTCGCGCAGCCGGCCGATCGCCTCGTCGAGATGCTCGATCATGCCGTAAAAGGCGTCCATCGGCGGTGGCACGCCGCGATCTGCACAGGCGCGCCGGTAAGCCTCCGGTGCGCGGTACGGCGAGTGCGGTACGTTTGGCGCCAGATAGAGGAAAAACGGCCGGTCGCGGTGGCGCTCTATAAAGGCGATCGCCGCATCGAAGAACACGTCCGTGCAGTAGCCTCTGAACGCACGCCACTCGCCGTTGTGCAGGTAGTGGTCGTCGACGTAATCGTTGCCCCACCAGTCCGGCGTCTGGCCAATGCCTCCGCCGCCGTGGATCAGCGTCTCGTGAAAGCCGCGATCCTGCGGGCGCATGGGGTAGTTGTCGCCAAGGTGCCACTTTCCGATGCAGGCGGTCCGGTAGCCGTGCGCGGCGAAGACCTCCGCGATCGTCGTCTCGTCGCGGAACATCAGTGATCGGCCCATCACAGTGTGCCAGACGCCGACGCGCGTGGAGTAGCGGCCGGTCATCAGCGCCGCGCGGGTGGGGGAGCAGGTCGGATCCACGTGGAAGTCGGTGAACCGGACGCTCTCGGCGTGGAGTCGGTCGAGGTTCGGAGTGCGGATCATCGGATTCCCATGGCAGCCCAGATCGCCATAGCCCAGGTCGTCGGTGAGGATGATCACGACGTTTGGGCGGGGCGCGGCGATGGCACCGAGCGCCGCGAGCAGCGCGCCGAGAATGCCGGCCGACTTCATCGGCGAACCTCCGAGCGTGCGGGAGCGTCCCGCCTGCTAGCCGCGCATACTAGCAGCACGCAGCGCCGTAACCGAGTGGCTCCGGTGGGGGCGGATCAGGTAGAGTTCGCGCGCCGGCGCGCGAACGGGTCCAGCGCCGGCGGATCCTCGAGCGAATGAGCGGAGTCGAAACGTTCGACGTGGTGGTGGTCGGCGGCGGCATCGTCGGCCTTGCGACCGCGATGGCGCTGGGGGAGGCCGGGCGCCGGGTGCTGGTGTTGGAAAAGGAAACGGAGCTTGCCGCGCACCAAACGGGGCGCAACAGCGGTGTGATCCATTCGGGCCTCTATTACCGGCCCGGTTCGCTGAAGGCGAGGCTGTGTGCGGCCGGGCGCGAGGCGATGTTCGAGTTCTGTGCACGGCGCGGCATTCCGTGCGAGCGGTGCGGCAAGATCGTCGTCGCGACTGACGAGCGCGACCGCGCCCGGCTGGACGAGCTGGAACGGCGCGGCCGGGCGAACGGCCTGACGGGTCTTCGGCGTCTGAGCCCTGCCGAGATCCGTGCGATCGAGCCGCACGCGGCCGGCGTGGATGGCCTCCATGTGCCGCAGACCGGGATCGTGGATTTCCGCGAGGTCTGCCGCGCGATGGCCGACGAAGTGCGCGAGCGCGGTGGCGCGGTGCGGTTGGGTACGCCGTTCCTCGCGGCGCGGCCGGAAAGCAGCGGACTGATCGTGCACACACCGCGGGAGCGGTTGTATGTGCGTGGCCTCGTGAACTGCGCGGGGCTGCACTCCGATCGCGTCGCACGGCGGTGCGGCGTGGAGCCGGACGTCGCGATCGTGCCGTTTCGGGGCGAGTACTACACGATCCGGCCGGAGCGCCGCTGGCTGGTTCGCAACCTGATCTATCCGGTGCCGGACCCGCGGTTCCCGTTTCTGGGCGTTCATTTCACCCGACGCATCACCGGCGAGGTCGAGGCGGGGCCGAACGCGGTGCTCGCGTTCCGGCGAGAGGGTTATCGGCGCAGCGACGTATCGCTGCTGGACCTGGCGGAGCTGGCCACGTATGGGGGGTTCTGGCGAATGGCCGCGCGGCACTGGCGCATGGGGCTGGACGAGTTCCGCCGCTCGCTCAGCCGCCACCGTTTTGCGGAGGCACTCCGGCGCCTGGTGCCCGAGATCCGGGACGATGACCTGGCGCCTGGGGGGGCGGGCGTCCGCGCGCAGGCGGTCGCGCGCGACGGCTCATTGGTGGATGACTTTCGCATCGTGCAAGCGCCCCGGATGGTCCACGTGCTGAACGCGCCCTCTCCGGCGGCGACCGCCTCGATCGCGATCGGTCGCAGCATTGCCCGCTATGCGCTGGAAAATTTCGGCTGAACACCGGGCGAGGAGGGTGCGGGCCGCTTGCTAGGGGACCGCTGCGGATGTAGAGTTGAGCCGTGGAACCGGCCCGCTCGCGCGAGCGGCCGCGGAGATGTTGCCGTGGGGGCGACGCGGTTTCGACGTGCGAAGTGGAGTTCCGGTTGCGCGCCGAGGATCCCGGTTGGCCTCGTTAATCATCCGGGACACACACAACAGCCAACGCTGAGATGGCTCTCGCGGCCTAAGTCCGCGACGTTCGCCGCCGACGCCTGCTGAGCGGGTCGAACGGTTGAGCAGGCTGGCTCCGAGCCCGGGTGGCCGGGGGGAGGAGCGAGACTTCCACGTGGCCGCTGGCGCTTCGCGTGGCCTGTCGTTCGGCAGCGCGAAGGGCGAGACCGAAAGAACGACTACGCGCGTAGAAGCCGGGAGGACACTCGTGCGGACGGGGGTTCGATCCCCCCCGCCTCCACCATCTGGCGGCGCTCTTCAGGACATGCGCCGGCGGTCAGAACCAGGCCGCCAAAAGCAGCCCCACCACGTTCATCACGCCGAAGGGCAACATGAACGCCGCCGTTTCCCCGTCCAGCGTCGTGGGCCGCGGTGCGGCGCGGGCGTGCCGCCACAGGACGAGTGCCTTCGGCAGTGCCGCGAACACCAGTCCGGCCGTCCACGGCATCGCCGCCGTGCGCAGTGCCGGTACCCAGCGGGGAACCACGATCAGCGCGGCCGTCAACACGAACGCTCCGAAGACCAGCACGCCGAAATACCGTCGAGAACCCTCCGGCCCCAGTGCACCCGCGACGGTGAGCACGCCGAGTGACCGGTCATTCTCCTCGTCCCGCCAGTTGTTCGCGTGTAGCACTGCGATGACCAGCAGGCCGAACGGCGCCGCCCAGAGGACGGGAACCCAGGAAAATCGGCCGGTCATCACGCTCCAGGCGCCCGCGGAAATCAGCGGACCGAACGCCGCAAACACCGCCGCGTCGCCCGCCGCAATGCGTTTCAGCCACGGGTAGGCCAGCGCCAGAGGAAATCCCGCCGCCGCGATCCACAGCGGCACCGGCCCTGCCAGCGCCGCCAGTGCGAGGCCGCAGACGCCGGCCAGCAGCAGCGTGGTGACCGCCATCGCAAACGTCTGCTGCTCGTTCAGCCAGCCGCGTACCAGCGCGCCGCTGACCGGCAGCGCGACCCGGTCAAGACCGCGGCGGAAGTCTGCCAGATCGCTCCAGAGGTTCGCGGAGGCGTGCGCGAACCATGAACCTAGCAGCGTCAACACCAGCCGGCCCCAGCGCATCGGAGCCCCGGCCACCACCACCGCGCCGGCCACGCCCAGCAACACGGGGATCGTCGAAATCGGCGCACTCCACGGCCGGCAGGCAACCCACAGCCGCATCACCCATCCGGGTCGTCCCTTCATCTGGGGTTCTCTCCACATCAGCCGTCCGGCGTCGTCCGAAGTCGGGCGCGCTCGGGTCCATTCAGCGTGACGAGAAGCGACCGAGCCGTCAAGAGGCTGGGCGGAGGGAGAGCGGCGGCAGTTGCCGGCGCGCCGCAGCCCAGTATGCTGGGCGAGATGAACTTCGCACGGACGAACTTCGGGCCGACGCGACGCCACGTTGGAGTGGGCGCCGTTGTGCTCGCCGGCATCGCGGCCGCTGTGGCCAGCACCAATGCGCCGCGTCCCTCCGCTCCTCTGCCGCCGGGCTACACGCTGGAGTGGCACGACGAGTTCGATGTGCCGATCTCCTCCGACCGCTGGTCAGTGTTTGTCCCGCCCGACCGCCAGAGTTGGGCGAGGGCCTCGCGCCAGGCGGTGGGGCATGACGGCAGCAATCTGGTGCTCAGCGCGATTCGAGACGAGCGCGATTTCCTGTTCGGATGGGTGTCCAGTCAGGCCGTCTACCGCCGACGCTACGGCTATTTCGAAGCCCGACTCGCCACACCACCCGCGCGCGGGTGGCGCGCCGCATTCTGGCTGATGAGCCCGACACTCGGCGAGCCAATAGACCGCCCTGACGCGGCCGGCGCAGAGGTGCAGATCCTCAGCCGCATCACCGCCGACCTCGCCGAGCGCTCGTTTGGTCACGCGGTCTACTGGAACGCACCCGAGGGGTTCCCGTATCTGACCACGAACCGCGACGGCGTCGTGCGTGTCGTGTCCAATGCGCCGCCTCCCGCCGGCGTTGGTGTGTTGACGCCGCCCCCCGCAGACCATGGCGGCGGCGGATTCCACACCTACGGTCTTCTCTGGACCCAGCGGGAATACGTGTTCTTCGTGGACGGCCGCGAAAGCTGGCGCACCGGCCGCGGCGTCGCGCAGGTTCCGCTGTTCATCTGTCTGGCCCTACTGCCCGACCCGCGCGGTCCGAATCGCCCAATGCGGGTCGAAACGCCAGCGCACATGTTCTGCGACTACGTGCGAGTGTACGCGCCGCCCACCGAAGAAACGCCCACCGGCCGCTGAGAACGCCCCCTCGCCGGCCGGCAGGAGGGTGCTTCCGTCACGGACCTGGGCCGCGGCGCGCCGCGGTCAGCCACTGCTGCAACCGCTCCAGCAGCGCGCTGCAGCGATCCCACTCGCCCGCCCGAGCGGCGCTGCACAGCTCCAGACCCACCACCGAGACTGCCGCCAGGCCAACCGTTCCGCCCGCCCCTTGTAGCGAGTGCCCGAGCGCACGCACCGCCTCCGCATCGTGCGCGGCGCAGGCGTTGCGAGCGGCGCCCAGCTGCTCGGCCAGATGATCACAGAAAATCTCGCGGATCTCCGCGTCGGTCGCCGGCTCGGAGACCCGAAATGGCGCCGCTCGTGTTTCAATATCCGGAATCAGATCTCGCCAATACGCGATGCCTTCGTGGGCCCACAACTCAGGTGCGGAGGGTGTCGGCTCGGTCATGTTCGGGTTCCCCACCGGGCTGACCTAACCAGCGCTCCAGCACGGCCTGCAGCTCCTCCGGCCGAACCGGTTTGGCGATGTAGTCGTCCATGCCCGCCTCAATGCATTTTTCCCGGTCGCCCTGCATCGCGTGGGCGGTGATCGCGATGATGATCGTTCGCGCCGGCGCGCCCACGCTGATGCCGGGCAGCATTCGCTCGACCTGCTCGCGCCGGCGCGCCTCCATTTCGCGGATCCGGCGTGTCGCCTCGTAGCCATCCATCTCCGGCATCTGGCAGTCCATCAAGACCGCGTCGTACGGCACCGCCCGCAACACCACCAGGGCCTCCATGCCGTCCGCGACCGCGTCTGCCCGGTAGCCGAGCCGTTCGAGCTGCCGCAGCAGCACCTTGCGGTTCACCGGGTTGTCTTCCACCACCAGCAACCGGCCGTGCCGCGGCCGCGGCCGTGGCGGTGGCGGGGGTGGTCCGGCGGCCGGCGCCGGCGTTTCGGTGGCCAGGCGCGTCAGCAGCTCCGCCAGCACCGTTCGCTTCACAGGCTTGGTGAGGCATTCCGCCAGGCCCGCGTCGCGGATGCGGTCGGTGACCACCGACCGCCCAATCGAGGTCATCAGCACCGCCCGTACGTCCCGAAGGCGCGGATCCTCCTTCATCCGCCGTACCAGCTCGGCGCCGTCCATGCGCGGCATCATCATGTCGGTGAGCAGAATCTGAAACGGTTGGCCGGCCTCCGCCGCGCGGATCAGACGGTCCAGCCCCTCCACCCCGTCCACCGCCGTCTCTGACCGCATACCCCAGACCTCGACCTGGCGCTCCAGGATCAGCCGGTTCGTCGCGTTGTCGTCCACAATCAGCACTCGCAGACCCCGCAGCACGCTGAGATCCAGCGGCGCTGGCCGTTCCTGATCTGGCGCCGGGGACAGCGGGATTTCGAACCAAAACGTCGAGCCGTGGCCCGGTTCGCTTTCCACGCCGATCTCGCCGTTCATCAGTTCCACCAGCCGCCGCGAGATCGCCAGCCCCAGCCCTGTGCCCCCCTGCCGGCGCGTGAGCGAGCTGTCCAGCTGCGAGAATGCGCGGAACAACCGCTCTCGTTGTTCCTGCGGGATGCCGATGCCGGTGTCGCGCACCTCGAACCGGATGCGCCCCTCCGCCGCGCCCTCCGCCGGCCGCACCGTCACCACCACCTCGCCGCGCTCGGTGAACTTCACCGCGTTCGAGACCAGGTTGATCAGCACCTGCCGCACCCGCCCCTCGTCGCCGACCACCATCGTCGACAGTTCGTCCGCGACGTGCGCCACCATCTCGAGCTGCTTCGAGGAGGCTGCGCCGGCCAGCAAATCCAGCACGCCCTCCACCATCCGCACCAGGTCGAACGGTTCCCGGTGGATGCCGATCTTACCAGCCTCGATCTTCGAAAAATCGAGAATGTCGTTGATCAGGGTCAGCAGCGACTCGCTGCTGGCGCTGATCGTGCGCACATAGTCTCGCTGCTCCGAGGTCAGCGGCGTCTGCTCCAAAAGGCCGGTGAGCCCGATGATCGCGTTCATCGGGGTCCGGATCTCGTGGCTCATGTTCGCGAGGAATTCGCTCTTCGCACGATTCGCCTGCTGCGCCTCCTCCGCGAGCCGGCGCGCCTCCGCGGTCGCGGCCTCCGCCTCCTTCCGCAGCTTCTCCAGTTCGGCGCTGCGCTGCTCCAGCTCGCGTCGCCGGCGAAAACAGCCGGCCGCCCATCCCGCCAGAAAGGCTGCCGCTGCAAGCACAGCTGTGGCGATTCCGGTCATCCGTGCGGCTCCGTCCGGGCCGTCCTCTTTTACCCGCAGGCCCGGTACTGCACAAGCCGCGATGCCGCTTGCGGCCCGCCCGCTCGGCTCGAATACTCTCGCGCGTGCATGCACGCTCCCCAGAATCCCCGTCGCCCGTTGCCGACTCCGTCCGTGCGGTGGCCGCGCGCATGCTCGCGCGATGGCTCCGCAGCGGGGCGTTCCCTAACCGACTGCTCGAGAGCGTCGCGGACCGCCGCCCGGAGGTGCAGGAGCTGGTGTTCGCCGCGGTGCGCCGGCGCGAAACGCTCGATTGGATCCTGCGCACGCACCTGAAGGATCGGCCCGCTCCGCCGCTGCGCGCGCTGCTGCACATCGGGCTGGTCCAGCTCTTTTTCATGGACCGCATGCCCGACCACGCGGCGGTGCACGAGACGGTGGAGGCCGCGCGCGAGCTGGGTCTGGGCTGGGCCGTGCGACTGGTCAACGCGGTGCTCCGCCGCGCGCAGCGGAACCGCAGCGAGATTTTGCTGCGGCTGCGCCGCATGCCACCCTCGGTGCGCTTGTCCCATCCGCCGTTGCTGGTGGAACGCTGGGAGCGGGAACTCGGCGCGCTGCGCGCGCACCGCCTCTGCGAGTGGAACAATCAGCCCGCGCGCGTGTGCGTGCGGCTGCGCCCCGGCGCCCCGCCCGTGGAGCACTACGTCGCGCAGCTGCGTGAGCGCGGCTGCACCGCCGAGCCGCACCCATATGCGCCGGACCGATTCGTCGAGCTCGGCCACGGGATTCGGCCGGCGTCGCTGCCGCTGTTTCAGGAGGGCCTTATCTACCTCCAGGATCCCTCCACCACCGTGGCGCCGGAACTGCTCGCACCGCAGCCGGGCGAAACGGTGCTCGACGCGTGCGCCGCCCCCGGCGGGAAGACCGCGCTGCTCGCGGAGCGGATGAACGGCCGCGGACGGCTGATCGCGCTCGAGCTGCACGAGGACCGTCTCGACCGGCTGCGCGAAAACCTGCAGCGCCTGCACCTTGAGCGCGTCGAGATCGTGCGCGCGGACGCGGCGACCTGGACCCCCGGCCCCGATCAGCCCGCGCAGTTCGACGCGATCCTGCTCGATGCCCCCTGTACGAACACCGGTGTGATCCGCCGCCGCCCCGACGCGCGCTGGACCTTCTCGCCGGAACGTCTGGAGCGTCTGTGCCGTCTGCAGGCCGCGCTGCTCGACGCGCTGGCACCGCGTGTGCGTGGCGGTGGCCGGCTCGTCTACAGCACCTGCAGCCTCGAGCCGGAAGAAAACAACCGGCAGATCGTCGCGTTCCTCGGCCGGCGGCCGGACTTCGTGCTCGTCGCGGAGCGGCTACTGGTGCCGACCGATACGGCGACCGACGGCGCATACGCCGCGTTGCTCGTCCGCCGCGGTTGAAGAGCCTCCGCTCGTCGCGGTGCTGGAACTGCGGTGCGACGGCGAGTGGGCCCTCGCAACGCTCTCGTGTCCGGCTAGAATGTGGTGGCCGGCCCAGCCCGCGGCCGCACGCCGACGGCCGGCCGAACGAAAGGAGTTCGCGATGCTGTTCCCGCTGCTGCAAGAGCGGCTCGACGAAGGCGCCGGGTCGTCGGCGGAGCTTCCCGCTGCCTGGCCGACAGCGGCGCCGGAGCCCTGGCGGTTCGAGATCGAGCGGCTGCTGAGGATTTGCGAGGCGCTGTGGACCTTCTGGAAGGAGCCGCACGGCTACACCGACGAGGACCTGTTCCGGCGGGTGATGGAGATTGATCTGCACGATGGTCGCGCGAACGGGCGCGTCGGCGCGGCGCCGGTGCGCGAATGCCCGCATGGTCATCGCCCGATGACGCGCGGCCGTCCGATCTGCATGTACTGCGGACGGGCGTCGGCGGCGGGCGTGTTCGAGCGGTGAGCGCCACGGTGCCCCGTCCGCCCTCCTCGGCCGCGTGTGCGGAAGTGCTGCAGAGTGTCCGGCATGTGGTGTGGGACTGGAACGGGACGCTGTTCGACGACGCGTGGCTGTGCGTGGAGATCATGGATCGCCTGCTGCGGCGCTACGGACTGCCCGGCCTCACGCCCGAGCGCTATGCCGCGACGTTTGATTTTCCGGTGCGCGACTACTATCGGCGGCTCGGCTTTGACTTTGCGCGCACGCCGTTTGAGCGCGTCGGCGCGGAGTTCATCGAGGAGTATGAGCGGCGGAAGTTGGAGTGCCGGCTGCGGCGCGGCGCGCGCGCGGCGATCACGCGGCTTGCGCGGCGCGGCATCGGGCAGACGGTGATTTCGGCCTATCGCGAGGACACGCTCCGCCAGCTGCTGCGACATTTTGGGCTGGATCGGTACATGGAGGCGATTGTCGGTGCCCATGACATCTACGCGGCCGGCAAGGGCGAGCGGGCGCTCGAGTGGTTTCGAGCGGCCGGTTGGCGGGGGTGCGAGGTGCTGGTGATTGGCGACACGACGCACGACGCGGCGATCGCGCGGGCGATGGGTGCACAATGCCGGCTGGTTTTGGCGGGGCATCAGAGCGCGGCACGGCTGGCGGCGACCGGCTGGCCGGTGGTGCGGACGCTGCGCGAGCTCGGCATCTGAGCGCGGCTGCGCAGTTCCTGTGCTAGAATGGGGCGGGTCGGGGCGTGGCGCAGCCCGGTAGCGCGACAGCTTTGGGAGCTGTGAGTCGTGGGTTCAAATCCCACCGCCCCGACCATGTCAGCGCGAAAGCGGGGGGGCCGGTGAGCGTCCCAGCGCATCACAACCGGCGGAGATGGGCGATGCCACCACGTCGTTTGAAAGCAGAGAGGAACGGCTCCGCGAGCGGTGCGACCACCGGATTCGAAGCGGAGCTCTGGCGCATGGCCGATGCGCTGCGCGGTGCGATGGACGCCGCCGACTACAAGCACGTCGTGCTCGGCCTCATCTTCCTCAAATACATTTCCGACGCATTTGAGGATTACC
>JAOACR010000013.1 GCA_026417735.1 Kiritimatiellia bacterium | reverse complement strand
ACCGCGTCGGAGAAACCGAGCCGCCGGAGGTCGTCGAGCGCGAGCGGGGTGGTTTCGAGCACGTCGTGCAGCGCGGCGACGGTGCGGGCGAGGGCCCCGCGGACGCGTGCCATCACGCGGAGCGAATGGGCGAGCTTTGCGCCTCCGTTGGGGGCGGCGGCCAGGTGCGCGAGCGCAGTCCGAAGAGCGGGCGGGAGCCGGGCGAGGGTGGGGATCACCGGCTGCGCGAGGTTGGGGGCGACGGGCACCGGAGATGTTCGCCGAGCTGCTTTCCGCACGGTGGTTGTGGAACACGGCGCCGGACGAGAGCGCGAGCCGGCGCCCGCGCGTCACTCTAGGGTTTCCGGACGGGTGTTGCAACGGCGGGTCGAGAGGGGGGCGGGTTGGCGAGGGATGCGGGAGGGAGGGGACGCGCGGCGATGAGGCGAGTGGTCGGCTTGGCGCAGTTGTTCGGACGCTCGCGAGGGGTCGGGTACAATGGGGGGATGATGCTGCCGACTGACGATGAGGCACCGTGGGTTTCGGCGGTGCGGGCGTTTTTCGAGCCGGGCGGAGCGCTGGCCCGGGCGGGCGAGAGCGGTGCGTTTCGGTTCGAGGAGCGCCCACAGCAGCGGCGGATGGCGGAGGCGGTGGCCGGCGTGCTTGCGGCCGGGGGACACCTGGTGGTGGAGGCGGGCACGGGCGTTGGAAAGAGCTTTGCGTACCTGGTGCCGTTGATCCTGGCGGCCCGGAGCCGGCGCGAGCGGTGCGTTGTGGCGACCTGGACGATCAGCCTGCAGGAGCAGCTCGTCCGTCGGGACCTGCCGTTTTTGTGGGAACACCTGGGGGTGAGCTTTTCGTGGGCGCTCGGGATCGGGCGGGGGAACTATTTGTGCCGGCGGCGTCTCCGGTATGCGAACGCGAACGCCGCTCGATTGTTGCCGGATGCGGAGCACGTTTGGTTGAAGTGGTTGGCGGGTTGGGCGCTGGAGGCGGACGAGGGGACGCTGCAGGAGATGCCGCGCCAGCCGCCGGCGTCGGTGTGGGAGGAGGTGTGTGCGGAGGCGGACGCCTGCCGCGGCGCGCGGTGTACGGAGGCGAAGAATTGTTTCTACCGGCGGGCGCGGCAGCGGCTGCAGCGGGCGGATTTGATTGTGGTCAACCATCACCTGCTGATGGCCGATCTGGCGAGCGCGGGTACGGGCGCGAGCGTGCTGCCGGCAGCGCAGATGGTCGTGGTGGACGAGGCGCATCAGCTGGAGGATGTGGCGACGGATCACTTCGGGCTTCGCATCTCCGAGCACGCCTTCGAGCGGCTGTATCGGCGGCTGTTCAGCGAAGAGAAAAACCGGCCGCGGGGATGGCTGGTGCAGCTGTCGGCCGCTGAGCTGGTGCCGTTGGTGCGGCAGGCGTCGGAGGCGACGCGAGCACTGTTCGGCGCGCTGGAACAGTGGGCCGTCCGCGCGGGGGGTGCGGGACCCTGGCGGGTGCGGGAGCCGCTGGCGCTCGAGACCCGTTTGCCCGCGCTGCTGCATCAGCTTGTGATGGGGTTGGACCGGTTGCGCCGCGGGCAGTCGGATCCGGAGATCCGCAGCGAGCTGCGCCATTTGGCGTCTCGGGCGGAGGCGCTCGAGGGGGGCGTTCGCGGGTTCCTGGCTCAGAGCGAGGCGGACCACGTGTATTGGCTGGAGCGGGAAGGGCGGCGCGAGCGGCTGGCTCTGCACTCGGCGCCGGTGGAGGTGGGGCCGCTGTTGCGCGCCGCGTTGTTCGACCGGGTGCGTTCGGTGGTGTTGACCAGCGCGACGCTGGCGGTGGACGGTTCGTTCGACCATGTTCGGCGGCGGCTGGGCGTGCCGGAGTGTGAGGAGCTGACGGTGGGCTCGCCGTTTGATTTTGCGCGGCAGATGCGGGTTCTGGTCCCCGCGCGGATGCCGGCGCCGACGGTGGCGGAGTACACCGTCGCGGCGGCGCGCGCGGTGGAGTGGCTGGCGGTGCGCAACGGCGGGGGCACGCTGGTGCTGTGTACGAGCGCGGGGTTCCTGCGCGATCTGGTTGCGGCGACCGCCCCGGCGCTGGAACGGGCGGGCTTGACGGTGCTGGCGCAGGGCGGCGGAATGTCGCGGCACCAGTTGTTGGAGCAGTTCCGCCGTGGTGGGCGGATGGTGTTGTTCGGGCTTGATTCGTTCTGGATGGGCGTGGACGTGCCGGGCGAGGCGTTGACACAGGTGATCATCGCGCGGCTGCCGTTCGCGGTGCCGGACGAACCAGTGGTGGAGGCGCGGCTGGAGCGGATCCGCGCCAGCGGCGGCGATCCGTTTCGGGAGTATTCGCTGCCGGCGGCGGTGACGAAGTTCCGGCAGGGAGTGGGCCGGCTGATTCGCAGCGCGACGGACCGGGGGGTGGTGGTGGTGCTGGACCGGCGGGTGGTGGAGCGTTGGTACGGCCGATGGTTTCTGGACTCGATCCCGGAGTGTCCGGTGGAGGAGTTCGAGGTTCCGGCGACGGACACCGCGGGGGAGTGAGAGCGAGGGCCGCCTCAGGGCGCGGGGGCGGGCAGCAGATTCGGCAGATGCTCGCGGAGTGCGGGCTCGAGGGTGGCGTCGGCGCGCACGGCGAGCGCGGCCGCGCGCTGAGCGATCGCCGCCAGATCCGGAACCGATGCCGCGTAGAGCGCGAGCCCCAGCGCGTGTTTCGCCCGCTCTGGCCGGCCCTCGGGCGGCGTCGCATACGACATGAGCTCCACGAACGCGCGGGGTGAGACCGCGCGCCACGGGCGTTCCACGGTGCCCGCGCCGCCGACCAGCACCACCACGCCCTGCGAGGTGGCGGCAACCACGTCCCCGCCGAACAGCTGACGGGCGATCGCGCCACGGAACGGTTCGGTTTTCAGACGTTCTGCGAGCAGGGGCAGCAGCGCGTCGGCCGCGACGGTTGCGTCCTCCCAGAAGGCGATCGCGCGGCGCCCCTCCTCGGTTTGCAGCGACTCTTTCAGTGTCTTCACGGCCGCGCTCGCGGCCTTGAAATTCCGCTGTGCGAGCAGCGGCATCAGTGTGGCCCGGAGGCCGGCGACCTTTTCCAGCTCGGCGCGGACCGCTTCCTTGCGGGCCTCTTCCTCGGCCCTGCGGCGTTCCTCCTCGGCTTTGCGGCGGGCGGCCTCCTCGCGTTTACGCTGTTCGTTGATCGCGCGTTCGGTGGCCGAGATCTCCTCGCGGATCGCGGTGCGGTACCACTGCCACCCGGGCTGGTTCAGCCGGTCGCGCAGTTCGCGCAGCACTGCCTCGCCCTCGCCGCGCCCGAGCCGGGGTTTGATCGCATCCCGAAACTCCCTCCATTCGCGGGCGCGCGCAACCAGCGCGGTGGCCACTGGCTGGAGGCCGCGCGGCCATGCGGGCGGATTCGTCGGAGCGGCGAGGTAGGCTTCCAGGTGCGTCAGGCCGTCGGCGATCTTGTTGTTTTGGATCGCGCTTCCGCTCTGAAAGAACCGGCGCAGCGGCTCATACCAGGGCGGGGGAGGACCGGGGGGCGGGATGTAGGGGTGGCCGACGAGCAGGCGTGCGAGTGCCTGCGGGAGCGCGGAGGGATGGGGACTGCCATCGGCTTGCGCGGGGAACCGCGCGTCCATCAACCGCTGGAGTCGTCGGGTGGTTTCCGCGACGTCGCCGTTCAGCCAGGGGGGGACGGCGGTGAACAGGGCGATCCAGCCGCGCCCGCCGTGCGCGGAGGGGAGCTGCCGGCCGATCTCCAGCAGTGCCCGTTCGGCAGCGGGATTATCACCGCGCGCGATCAACTCGAACACTTCGGCGAGCCGGCGCTCTTCTTCGGCGGAAAAGGGCTGGAGCGGCAGGATCGCGGGCGCAGCGGCAACCGGCGATGTCGAGGTCGCCGCGGCGGGGGGCGGGGAGGTGGGCCCGATCGCCGCCGACGGGGTCGTTGCGCGGGGGCGCGCCGGGGACGGACGCCGAGAGCGCAACGCGACCAGCACCGCGACGACCGAAGCCAGCAGCGCGAGAACGGCCAGCGCGACCCACCACGCCCGCCGACGCGGCGTCTGGGGCGGCGTCGTGCGGGTGGTGGGCGGCCCGGACTGCACCGCGGCGAGCGCGGCCTGAATATCGCTGATCAGTGAGGCATAGTTCGGGTAGCGCACCGCGGGATCGGGTTCTAGCATCCGCGCGATCAGGCTCTTCGTCGCCGGGTGCAGATCTTGGCGGAAGTTGTCGAGCGGCGGCGGTGGTGTCTTCAGACGGGCGAGCACCACGTCGGTCGCGGTTTCGCCCTCGAACGGGGGCGTCAGCGCGAGCGCGTGGAACAGCGTGGCGCCGAGGCTGTAAATGTCCGAGCGGAGATCCTCGCGGCGCTCGCGCACCTTTTCGGGCGCGATGTAGTACGGCGTGCCCCAGATCTCTCCCTGCGAGAGCGGTTTCTGCTGGAAGCGAGCGAGGCCGAAGTCGGTGATTTTCGCGGTGCCCTGGCGGTCGAACAGGATGTTCGCCGGCTTGATGTCGCCGTGGATCAGGCCGCGGTCGGCGGCCGCGGCGAGGCCTTCGGCGACCTGCAGCGCGACGCGCAGCACGAGCTTCTCCGAGAGCGGCCGGCCGGCGGCGATCATTTCGTCGAGCCGACCGCCATCGAGCAGTTCCATCACGATGAAGGGGTGGCCGCCGGCCTCGTCCACCATGTAGATCTGAACGATGTTCGGGTGGTTCAGCTGCGCGGCGGCACGGGCCTCGCGCAGGAAATTGGCGACATACTGCGGGTCGTCGGCGAGCGAGCCGCGCATCACCTTGATCGCGACATGGCGATTCAGGGTGCGGTCGAGCGCGCGGTACACGACGGCCATCCCGCCGCGACCCAGCACGTCGAAGAGCAGAAAGTGCTTCAGCTGGGCGGGAACCTTCTGGCCGGTCTGGCAGACGGGGCAAATGACCACCTGAAAGACCGGCAGGCCGGCGACATCAATGGTTTGGGCGCACTTGCGACAGGCGATGCGTGCGACCGGCTCCGCAATTTCAAGGATGATGTCGTCGTTCGTCACCGGAGCGGTTCACTCCTCGACGCTCTTTGGCGGCCCGGCGTCTGCACGACCGCCACTATAGCGGGCATGGTTCGCATGCACAACGTGGCAGCGAGCGGGCACGCCGGCCGGCCAACGCAGTGCAGCGGGCGAACGCCGAGCCATGGGGGAGCAGGCTAATCGTGCCGAGGGTCGAGGCCAAACGGATCTTCTGCGATCTGCAGAGGAGACGGACTGGGCAGCGGGGCGGCGGTCGGTCGCTGGATCGCGAGATACACCGCCGCGGCCACCACCAGCGTCAGCAGCGCCAGCAGCACGGAGAAAATCCATTGCTTTCGATGCCGTCGGCGGTGATGGACGGCGGGGGGCTCCGGCGGTGGGTATCGGGACCGACGCGAGAGCCGCCGGCGGCGTCGCGGCGGGAACCAGCGACGGACCGCGCCCCACGGCCGCGGATTTGCTGCCGGTTCCGTGCTCGGTGGTCTCACGGCCACATGCTAGAGCAGTCATAGTTTGTTCGCAACGAACGCGGAGATCGCGCGGCCGCATCGAGCAAGGATGCCGCCGCGGTCGGGGCGAGGGAACTCAACGTGCCGGCCGCAGCACGCCGAGGCCGAGCATCGGAATGAGCTCCTCGAACTCCGTCTCGCCGTAGTTGAAGACCACGAAGCCGGCGGCGCCGGCCCGCTCCGCGATGCGGATCTGTTCGGTGACGTCCATTGCGGTCAGCCGTGGCGACACCGCGCTGGCGCCAATGCCGGGGCAAAGGGGCACCGCCCCCGCCCATGCGCGCTGTCGGCGCACCAGCAGCTCAAACTGGACGGCGTCGTCCGTGTAGTTCATTGGGCAGACGAAATCCAGCCACCCTCGCTCACACCAGAGTTTCCAGTCCTGTGCGACGCCGTGCCGGTCGCGTTCCCAGTTGCGAAACACCGCGGCGGAGAGCTTCAAGCCGGGGCGCGCCGCGCGCGCCCGCCGGTGCACCTCCTCAACGACGAGAGAGATCTGACGGCGTCGCCACTCGTTCCACTCGCTGCGCCACTGGTCGCTCCACAGGTCGTCGGGCCAGTTCTGCACACGGCGGCCGGTCGACTCCTCGAAACGTGCGCGGCAGCCGTCGCACACGCAGTGGTCGGCATCGGGATAGCGGATGTAGTCGAAATGAAGTCCGTTCACGTTGTAGCGGCGGGCGATCTCGACCATCGCCTCGACTTCGAGGCGCCGGTTGTCGGGGTGGGAGGGGCAGAGCCACGGTCGCTGTGCGCCGCCGCGCCCCCGCTGCAGCCGGCCCTCCGCACGCAGCCGTTCGATGAACGGGCGGGGAGCGGGGCCGAGGTTCCAGTTGACCCGCCAGGCGTGGACTTCGAGGTGATATCGGCGGGCAGCGGCCAGGCACTCTGCGAGCGCGTCGCCGCGTTCACGGACCTCATCGGCGACGGGTAGCACTTCGCTGGGGTAGAAGGCGACGCCACCCCAGCACACGTTGGGCAGAACGGCGGTGATCCCGTTGGTGGCCAAATGGTGGATCGCCTCGTCCCATGTGCGGCCGCGCACGCCGTAGGCCTCATGGCACCAGACGGCACGGAACGGGAGGGGGGTGGGGGGCTCGGCCGCGGCGGTGGCGCGGGCAAAGTGGCGGTGTGCGTCATCGAGCTGTTCGAGCGCTTCGGCGTGGTGGCCGCGGGCGGCGAGACGTAGCGCTGCTTCGCGCTTCGCCTCCGCGATGCGGAGCTCTGCCTGCGCCGGATGGTTGCGCGGCAGCATGCGGCGGATCGAGGACGTGGTGCCGGAGGATACGACCCGGTCGGGTTCGGGCGGCCGGGACAGCGCCAGACGGACCGCGGCGGCGCCGACCTCGGGTGCCAGGCCCAGCACCATCGCGCGCCAGAGGCGGGCGCGCGCAGTGCGGTCGGCCGCAAACAGCACGTGACCGAGCACGATGCCATTGGAGGAGCCGACGATCGCCGCATACGAGGCCGGCCGGCCGTCGGCGGTCCACCATTCGGCGAGCACCTGCGAGCGGCCCTCGAGCGGTTCGAACGCGCGGATGTTGTGGGAGGACTGGCGCAGAGAAGGCGGCGCGCCGGGGAGCGCGCGGGACGTGACGCGGATTTCGGCGAACTGACGACGCGCGTCGTCGCGGAGATACCGCCCGCCGCCAACGCCGAGCGCCTGCTGCAGTGGCGGTGGCACATCATAGGCGATGATCAGCCTGGTGCCGCTCTCCAGCAGCGCGGCGAGGCGCGCAACGACACCGGTCGGTGCGTCGGGGTAGTACGGCACCGCGAGGACCGGCACGCGGCGGGATCCGGCTCGTTCAAGTCCCTCCTCGCCCTCCATCGCGAGGGCGGGAATGCCGGCAGTTCGAAGATCCTCCACCGTTTCCTGCGCGAGCTGCCGCGCGAACCGGGACTCGCCCTGCTCGTCGTCTGTGGCCGGCGGACGAAGCACCGCAACGAGGATGTCTCGGCCCAGCGTGCCGACCGCGCGTACCGGTCCCACCGCGATGTCGGTGGCGGTGGTTCCGCCGCGCCAGACGGAGAAGCGGAGCGCTTCGATTCCGGACCAGCCACCGGGCCGGCCCTCCGCTGCGGCGGTTTCCAGCGGCACGGTGACGATGCGCCATATGCCGGTGGCGGGGGGAAGACGGAGCGTGAGATGGTACCAACCGGGGCCACTCCGGAAGTACAACGAAACCCCCTCGATTGGGTTCGGGGAGGAGACGCGCACGGGCACACGCAGCGCAGTGCAGGCGGAGAGGTCGAGTCGCAGATCGGCGTCCCAGTACACGCGTTCGCCCCGGAGCGAATCGAAGGGACAGCGAAAAACGGCTGCCGGCTGCTCGGCGTCCGTGAGTTTCAAGGGGGGCGCGGCGCCGGCATGAGGCTGCCAGTCCAGTTCGACCGGGTTCAGTATGATGGGTGATTCGTCTCCTGCGGGCGGGCACGGCGGCTGGGTCAGCCGGCAGCCGGTGATCGCGCAGGTCGCCGCGATGAGGAATGCGCGTTGCAGGTGCGGGCACATCGCGGCGGCGACGCGGCGGGCGGCGGGACGGTGGTGGTGTTTCATAACGGGAAGTATAGGCGGCCGCGCGGGGGCCGCGAAGCGCCAGCGTACGACGGTTCGAGCGCGGCCGGCTCAGTCGCCGAGCAGCATCGCGATCTCGCGCGCGGTACGAACGGCGCGCCATCGCTCGAGGCCGATCGCATCCACTTGTGCGACCAGCGCGGCGAGACGGCGAAGGGTGACGGCATCCGTCCGCCAGCGGGGCAGAGCGGCGAGGAGCAGTACGTGGGCGGGTTTTCGGTCTTCGCCGCCGAAGTCGAGCCCCGCCGGATGAAGGCCGAGCGCCACCCACGGTTCGGCGACGCGGTCCGTCCGCGCGTGCGGCAGCGCGATGCCGCGCACGAGACCGGTCGGTGCGATCCGCTCGCGAGCGACGATCGCCGAGGCGATTTCCTCTGCCGGCAGGTCGCGCCGGCGCGCGGCGGCGCGGGAGACCAGCTGGTGGATCGCGGCTTCTGGCGTGCCGGCGTCGAGGTCGAGCACAAACGCCTGTGGTCGGAGGGCGGCCGGCGGTGGTCGCAGCCAGCGCCAGAGGCGTCGCACCCAGCGGACAGCGGCCGGGAGCTGGAGTACCTCGCGAGGCGGTGAGGGCGCGGCGACCGGCGGCGTGACCAACCACTCGTGCATTTGTGCGCCCGTCTCGCAGGAGAGCAACAGTACCCGGCCGAGCGCATCGAGGCGCTGACCGAACTCGGCCAGCAGTTGAACGTGGGGGGCGGGGATGCTGCGGGGCGCCAGTGTCAGCACGATGATGCGGGCGGGCTGGCGGTCGAGGGAGCCGAAATCGATGCCGGCGGGTGAGAGCCCGACCGCGCAGACGATGTCGGTCACTGCGTCGGTGCGGCCGTGCGGCAGCGCGACGCCGTGCTGGAGGCCCGTGGACATGACCGCCTCGCGCTCGAGCACTGCGCGGCGGGCGTCGCCGGCGTCGCGCACGAAGCCGGCGGCCGCGAGCGTTTCGACCAGTTCCGCAATCGCGTCGTTGCGGTTGGTCGCCCGCAGGCGTGGGACCATTGCGGAGGGGCGCAGCACCGCTGGCAGCAGCGACAGCGGACGACCGTCGGCCGGGGCGGTGGCCAGCGAGCGGGAGAGTGCGGCAGACTCCAGCGGCGTGCGCAGCTGTGCGAGCATGCGCTCGAAATCTGCGGCGACCTCGAGCAGGGCGGTGCGGATCAGCGCCGCTTCACGGGGGCGGTGCCGGAAGGCCAGCCGGGCACCGTCCTGCTCAAAGGTGATCACCGCGTCGTCCTTGCGGAGCTGATAGATGCCGCCGCCGGGGTCCAGCTCGTGCGCGAAGAACCCTTCCGCGGCGAGCAGCTCGAGCAGGCGCCCGGCGACCCACGCCGCCGTTTCCGGCGTGGGAAACTCGACGATCGTCGGTGGCGGGGCGGCGGCGGCCGGGGCGGCCCTCGTGCCGGCGGCGGCGGAGCGGAACAGCCGCATCAAGACCGCAGGCGCGACCAGCGTTGTCACCATCGTCATCAGCACGCCGACGCCGAAGACTTGGGGGCTCAGGTACCCGGCCGAGACGCCGATGCCGGCGATCAACAGTGCGACCTCCCCGCGCGGGACCATCCCGACGCCGATGCGCAGCGCTCCGCGGAAATTGAAGCCGCACCCCAAGGCCGGCAGTGCACAACCGATCACTTTCGCGAGGATCGCGCCGGCGGTGTAGACGGCTCCGAATCCAACCACCTGCCAGGACAGTAGGGCCCGGAGGTCCACCAGCATCCCCATCACCACAAAGAAGACGGGCACCAGCAGCGCGTGAACGGGGTGAAGCTGCTCCACCACGAGCCGGCTGATATCGGTCCGCGAGAGGGACAGACCCGTCACGTACGCGCCGATGATCATCGCGAGGTGGGCCTCTTCGAAGATGCCGGCCGCAATCAGCGCCAGGCCGAACGCCATCAGCGCGATCGCCATTCGATCCCGGAACAGCTTCAGAAGGCTGCCGATCCGACGTGAGGCGAGGAGGCCGATGGTTGTGGCGGCCAGCCAGATGCCGAATGTTTTCAGCGCCAGCTCACCGATCGCACCCCAACTGGCGCGCCCCCCCTTGACGCCGGCCCCGAGCACCCCGAGTGAGGTCGCCAGCAAAATCACCCCAAGCACATCGTCGATTACCGCGGCGGCCAGGATCGTCACACCTTCGGGAGAGTCGAGCCGACGAACCTCGGAGAGAATGCGGGCGGTGATGCCGACCGAGGTCGCGGTGGATAGGACGCCCATGAAAATAATGGGAGCAGACGTCACCCGATAGACTTCGCCAGTGAGGCGGGGCAGCCAGAGCATGCCGACCGCGGCGCCCAGAAGGAATGACGCGACGACGCCCCCGATGCCGACCAGCGCGCCCGGCAGCGAATAGCGCAGAAAGAGCGCCAGATCGGTTTCGAGGCCCACCATGAACAGCAGCAGGATCGAGGCGACAGTACAAAAGCCGTACAGCTCTGGCGTTACCGCAAACGTTCCCTCGCCGCTGCTCTGAAAAGGCGGGAAGAGGCCGTGGGGGAAACCGAGTGCCGCAAGGGGGATGCCACCCAGCGCGTAGGGACCGATGAGGATGCCAATGGCCACCTCGCCGAGGACACCTGGCAGCCGCCACCGCTCGAACACCATCCGGCCCAGCCGCGCTGCAAACAGCAACGTGCCCAGCTGAATGGCCAGCAGCATCATGCGGGCCGTGAGGTCCGGGGCGGAGGCGGATGCTGCGCCGGCCTCCGCGGCCGACGCGGTGACCGGCAGAAACAGCAGACCCGGGGCGAGCAACAGCCCCCAGCGCCCCAACGTAGCAGGGGTCGGCACCGAAAGGCCAACACGCGGGCGGCGCGTGGGCCCGGGCCTTCCGGCCGATGAACGATCCCTCCGTACCCTATGGCGATCGCAGACCGGGATCATTGAGCTGAGCATGTTACCGCAACGTTGTCGAGATGACGAGCCGGCGAAGTGCCCATCTCGAGGGGAATGGCAGGGCCTGGCTCCGTGTTCGAACTCCCACGGTCGGGAGAATCTCCAGCACCGAGCACTTCCGATGAGGCCTCCAACCGGTCCAGCGGGGCCGGGTAGGGTCAGCCGCCGCACGGTATGGGAAATCTCGCGTGGACGACGACGGTGTCCGGTTCCTCTCTGAATGCCGCTCCCGGCTCGCATAACGCATTGTCCAAACCTTGGAAAGCTCTACCGCCGGAACCGCCAAGGGTTGGACGGTGCCGGCACCATGCGGGTTGGCCTGCGGCGCTGAATCACTGCTGGTGGTCGTGGCGGTGGGCGGATACCGGGCCGGGAGTGCCATTTTTTGCACACTGATTCTGGTGAGCGGTGCAGCTGACCGCTCAATGCGGCGATCGACACCGGTGCAGTGGCAGGTAATAATTTCGCCAAGGATCCCCTCCGGCCGGAAGGGGATCCGCCAGGGGGGTTGAACGGCGGTGAAACGGATGAGAGGCCTTCGGCTCGTGTGTCGGCGTGAGCTGTTGCGAGCCGGCGCGGCGGCGGTCACGGCAGGACTGGTTCGGCGGGTACCCGCGGTAGACGCGGCGGAACGTCAGAAATTGCGGGCGGCATTCATCGGCGCCGGGGGTCGGGGGGCGGACAATCTGGCAGGTCTTTTGCCGCACGTTCGAGTGGTCGCGTTTGCGGATGCTGACGAGCGACGTGCGGCGTCGACCTATCAGCGGCATCCTGATGTGCCGCGTTATCGCGACTATCGGCGGATGTTGGAGCGCCACGCGGGCGAGTTGGATGTGGTGGTTGTTTCGACGCCGGATCACACTCACGCCTGTGCGGCGCTGGCGGCGATTCAGTTGGGCAAGCATGTCTACTGCGAGAAGCCGTTGGCCCATTCGGTTCACGAGGTGCGGGCACTGGTCCGCGCCTCACGGGCGGCGAAAGTGGTCACGCAGCTGGGTAACCAGGGCCACTCCGCGGGTACCATGCGGCTGTTTCGCGAGTGGATCGAGGCGGGAGCGATCGGGCGGGTGCACACGGTGCACGCCTGGTGCTCCAGGATCCACTGTGCGATTCCGAAGCTGCACGTTCTGGCGGAGCGGATGCCGGTGCCGGAGGGCTTGGACTGGGATTGCTGGCTCGGGCCGGCGGCGGAGCGGCCGTATCACTCCGCCTATCTGCCGGGCGCGTGGCGAAACTGGTTTGCGTTTGGCTGCGGCACGATCGGTGACTGGGTCTGTCACGTCGTGGACCCGGTCTTTTGGGCACTGGATCTGGGGGCGCCGTCCACCATCCGCGCGGTTGCGACCGACCGCTTTGACCCTGCGGTGCATGGCGAGACGTTCCCTTTCGGCTCGCACATTGAATTTCGTTTCCCAGCGATTGCGGGCCGGGGGGCGGTGGTGCTGCACTGGTACGACGGCACGATCCGTCCGCCCCGGCCGCCCGAGCTGGAGCCGGATCGGGAGCTTCCGGACATTGGCGCGCTCGTCGTGGGCGATCGGGGTTCCATCGTGTACGGGTCTCATGGTGCGGCCAGTGTGCGGTTGATTCCGGAGTCGGCAATGCGGGAATTTCAACTGCCGCCGCAGCGTTTGCCGAGGGTCCGGGGGGGCCACTACGAGGACTTCGTTGAGGCAATCCAGACCGGCCGGCAGGCCGGTTCCGACTTCGGCTACGGAGGTCCGCTGACGGAGATCGCGTTGCTCGGCATCATTGCCCAGCGCTTTCCCGGCCGCGAGCTGAGGTGGAATGGGACGGCGGGGCGCTTCGAGGAACCCGGCGAGGCAAACCGGCTGCTGAAGCCAGAAAATCCCCGCGCGGGCTGGCCGATCGGCTGAGCCGCCCGGCGGCGGCCCGACCGTCAGGCTGGCGCGTGTCCCTGCGGCGCATGGGGGGAGGCGGGGGACGCGGGGGTGGGGGGTGGTCTGGCGGAAGGAGCCGGTTTCGGCTATCATGGACGGGCGGCGGGCGAACCTCCGCGGAGGGTGGCGGGTCCGCCGAACTGTTTGATGAGAGCCATCATCATTGGTGCGGGTAGCGCCGGACGCGAGCTGGCCGCCCGGCTGTACGCTGAACGGTTTGATGTCGTCCTGATCGACTCCGATGAGGAGGCGTTGAACGCCGTTCAGGCGGAAATGGATGTGCAGACGGTTGTGGGCCACGGGGTCAGCCCCTCCGTGTTGCGGGAGGCCGGTCTGCCGGGGGCGGACCTGCTGGTGGCGGTGACGGACAACGACGAGGTGAACATCCTCGCGTGCGCGTGCGGGCGGGCGGCGGGTGTGCGGCACCGCGTGGCCCGAGTTTCTCGTCTCGATCTGCGGGAGGGAGCGGACCTGCTGCCGTTGGCGGAGCTTGGAGTGGATCTCGCGGTGAATTCAAAGGCGGAATGCGCGGTGGAGCTCGCGTATCTGCTGCAATTGCCTGGTGCGGAGGAGGTGGTGGATCTGCTCCAGGGGCGGGTGTTGGCGATGGGGTTCAAGGTCTCGGCCGACAGTCCGCTGCTTCGCCTGACGGTGAGGGAGTGCCTCCCGCCGGAGCTGGCTCGTGCAGTCCGCTTTATCGCTTGTCGGCGGGGCGAGCAGGTGGAGATCCCATACGGTGAGACGACGTTCATGGTGGGGGACGACCTGTACGCGGTGGGTCCCCGGTCGGCGCTGTTGGAGCTGCTGAGCGTGGTGTATCCGGACCGACCACAGCTGCGCCGCGTGGTGATTGCGGGGGGTGGGACGCTCGGACTGACTACGGCCCGGCAACTGGAGGCCACCGATCTGGAGGTTGCGCTGATCGAGAGCGATGAGGAGACCGCGAACGCGTGTTCGGCGGCGGTGAACCGCGCGCTGGTGCTGCACGGCGACGCGATGACGACCGAGATGATGGAGAGCGCCGGCGTCGATGAGCGGACCGCCTTTGTCGCGACCACCGGCAGCGACGAGAACAACATCATCATGTGTCTTCTCGCGCAAAAGGCGGGGGCGAGTTTCACGGTGGGGAGCGTGTCGAAGCCCGGTTACGTGCCGATCATCAACTCGTTGAGTCTGCTTGACCGTGCGGTGAGTCCGCACCTTTCGATGATGAACGCGATTTTGCACTTCATGCGCGGCCGCAGCGTGCGGGCGGCGACGCTGTTCCAGACGCTGCCGGGGGAGCTGCTGGAGCTGGAGCTGGGGACGGAGCACCCGTGGGTGGGGCGGAGCGTGCGCTCGCTCTCGCTGCCGAAGGGAATGATTCTGGCGACGATGCAGCGCGAACACGAGGTGGTGGTACCGACGGGGGAGACGCGGTTGGCGGCGGGGGACCGCGTGGCGGTGTTTGCGTTGCCGGGTGCGGCGCGCAAGCTGGGGGCGGTGTTCAACCGCTAGGTGGAGGTGCCGCGCCAGAATGAAGTTTCGCGCGATCGGCCGGCTGGTGGGATGGGTGCTGGGGGCGATCGGGGGGGCGTTGCTGCTTTGTGCGGGCGTCGGCCGCGGGATGGGGGATCCGACGGCCGCGGTGTTTTCGCTGGGGGCCTCGGGGGTTGGAGCGCTCGCGGCGGGAGCGGCGCTCGGAGCTCTCTGCCGATGGCGCGGTGAGCTGACACGCCGGGAGGGAATCGCGGCGGTCGTTGCGGGGTGGGTAGCGGCCAGCCTTGCGGGCGCAGTGCCGTTCCGTCTTTCCGGTGCGATACCCACGTGGACGGCTGCGATCTTCGAAACCGTCTCGGGACTCACCACGACGGGCGCCTCCGTGCTGGCGCGGCCGGAAACATTGCCGCGGGGGCTGCTGCTGTGGCGCTCGATGACACACTTCATCGGGGGCATGGGTGTGCTGCTGCTGTTCGTCGCGGTGCTGCCACTGGTCGGAACGGGCGGCATGCAGCTGTTTCGGGCCGAAATGACCGGGCCCACAAAGGACCGGCTGACGCCGCGAATCGCGGGGACCGCGAAGCGGCTGTGGGCGGTGTACCTGGTGCTGAACGCCGCGGAGATCGTTGCGTTGCGACTGGCGGGTATGGGCTGGTTTGACGCGGTCTGCCACTCCTTCGCGACGATCGCGACCGGGGGCTTTTCCACGCGGAGTGAATCGCTCGGCGCGTTCACCTCTCCCGCGATTCACTGGATTGTGATCGTGTTCATGATGCTGAGCGGAGTGAATTTCGCGCTGCACTACCGCGCGGGCCTGGGCCGTTTTGATGTGTACGCCCGGGACTCGGAATTCAAACTTTATCTCCTGGTGCTGACAGTGTCGACGGTGGTGGTCTGCACAGTGGTGTGGTCCTCACGAGTGTTTGCCAAACCGGCGGACGCGCTTCGACATGCCGCGTTCACCGTGATTTCGATTGCGACGAGCACGGGTTTCACGACCGTAGATTACGACCAGTGGCCTGCGCTGGCGCGCTGGGTGCTGTTTCTTCTGATGTTTGTGGGTGGGTGCGCGGGCTCGACCAGCGGCTCGATCAAGGTCGTGCGGGTGCTGATCGCGTTGCGTCTGACTGCACGCGAGGTGTTCCGCTGGTTGCAACCAGAGGCGGTCGTCAGCGTGAAGGTGGACCGCGAGGCGGTTGATCCCCCCCTGCTGATGAACGTCATGGTGTTCATCCTCCTCTATCTCATGGTGTTCGCGGCCGGATCCCTGCTGATGGGGCTGCATTTCGGTGCGGACTGGATCAGCGCGGCATCGTCGGTCGCCACTTGCATGGGCAACATCGGACCCGGATTTGGAGCAGTGGGGCCCTCGCTGAACTACTCTTCGATTCCCTCGCCGGGTCTCGCCTTGCTGACGGTCTTGATGCTTCTCGGCCGTCTCGAGCTGTTTACGGTGTTGGTTCTCTTCGTGCCGGCTTTCTGGCGCCGCTGAGTCGGCCGCTGAGGGCGCGGTCTCCTATCGTGCACGAGTTCCGAGCGGCGACTTGGTCGAACCCGAGGTTCGCGGAAATCCCAGCGTCCCCAACCTTCCTTTGGATGGTGGCGTCCGCGGTGGACCGCGGAGCCGCACCGGGAGAACGGACGATGATGACGGCGACCGTTGCGGCGGAATGGCTGGGACGAGTGTACGGGGAGATGAGGTCGGCGACCGTTGCCGAGGCCGCGTCGCGATCGAGAGCAGATGCGCCAACGGAGCGGCATCTGCAGTGTGTCTGGTACGACCCGGCGCTGCGCCCCGGGGGGCTCGTCACGACGGAGGGCGAGCCGGTGGAGGTGGTGAGTCCGGGTGTCTGGAATCTCGAGGCAGGACCGGATTTCGTGGGCGCGGCCATTCGTGTGGGCGCTGGCCGCCGTCAGCTGGTGGGTGATGTGGAAATTCATCTGCGTGCGTCCGACTGGGCGCGTCACAGGCACGGTGAAGATCCGCGGTATGCGGGTGTTCGTATCCACGTGACACTGGTGCCGCCCCCCCGGGCGGTGATGCCCCACGGTGCAGTTTGCATTCCGTTCGCGGAGCCACTGTCCCGAAATCCCGAGTTTTCTTGGGCGGGTGTGGATCTGACGGCTTACCCCTACTCGGCGCGGGCGCAGCCAGCGCCATGCGAGCAGGCGCTACGGGGATGGTCGCCCGATGAGGTGGAACGTCTGCTCGAATCTGCAGGCGCCGAACGTCTCCGCCAGAAAGCCGAGCGGATTTGCCAGCGGTCAGAACTTGTCGGCACGAACCAGGCTCTCTGGGAGGAGGTGTTGGCGGCCTTGGGATACAAGCACAACAAAGGGGCGGCACGGAAGCTGGCGCAGCGCGTACCGCTGGCCGAGCTGATCGCCGCGTCGGAGGGAGATGCGGAGTCGGCGGCCGCGATCCTCTGGGGCGCATCGGGGCTACTGCCGGAAGCCGGACCCATGGTGGCCACGGCCCGACGGGTCTGGGACCGGTGGTGGAAGTTTCGTGCGCGATGGTGCGGGCGCGCTCTCACGCGGGCAGACTGGCGACTGGACGGCGTTCGACCCGCCAATCGGCCAGAACGACGCCTTCGGGCGGCGGCGGTGTGGGCGGTGCGCTCGCCGCTGCCCGCCGAACGTTGGTCCGCCGCCGTAGCAGCGGGTCCGCGGGAATTTGTGCGGTGTGTGCTTCGGGATCTCGTGATCCCTGACCCGGCAGGTGAAGGGGGAGCCGCCGCGTTGGGGCGTTCTCGCGCGGTCGCCGTTCTCGTCAACGTGGCCGTTCCATTCGCGATGTCTCTCGGGGTTCCCATAACGGGGGACCCCCGCTGGCTGCGTGCGTTGCCGGACGAGGCGCCCAATGCCATTGAACGCCAAATGGCCTACACGTTGCTGGGGAGGGATCATCCGGCTGCGTGGTGCCGCGGCGCACTTCGCCGTCAGGGCCTGATCCAAATCTTTACAGATTTCTGCCTGCGTGATCGGTCCCACTGTGAAGACTGTCCGTTTCCCGCCTGGTTGGCAGCGGCACGTAGCCCCAACTCGGCTCGCCCGGAATCCGCCAGCGCATGAGGGAGCAGGGGGAGTTGTCCCTGCGATGGAGCGGCTCACTGCGCCGGGTTGGGATCTATGAGCGTTCGCGCCGCCGAGAGAAGCCCATCTCGCCGTGGAAGGTGCGTACCGGAAACCGCCGAGATGGTTCTGCTTGTGCCGGAGATACTGCGCAAAGGGCGATCACCTTTCCACCGTGTTACACGCTTCAGAGCCGAAGGCTGCAAGGGGAAAGGCCCTGAGACGACTCTGCGAGCCCTCTTTTGGACGGCCCGGGGGGAATTGCCGCTCTGCCGCACGACGGAGGAGCGTCAACGGCGTGCTACGGCAGAGTAAACCGAAGCGTTCGCTCCGGCAGCTGAGCTGGGGGGCGGAGGCGTCTGCGCGGCGGGGCGAGGGCTGCCGCCGAAGAAGCGAGTGAGCAACGCGACCTCGCACAGGATACAGCTGCGCAGCGGCAAGAGAGGTCAGCGGACAGCGGTGCCGGGGGCCGGTTCGCTGCCTGCAGGTCTGGCGCTCTCGGGCCGGCGGCTGAGCCGTCCGACGTCCCGGATGGTGATCAGCAGCAAGAGCCCGATCAGCAGCAGTCCGAACACGCGGTGAACCGCGGCCACCAGCGGGGCGGGCACCGGGCGGCGCGTCAAGCCTTCCCAGGCCGCCAGCACAATATGGCCGCCGTCGAGAACGGGAAGCGGCAGCAGATTCAAGATCGCGAGATTCACGTTCAGCAGACCAGTGACCCACAGCGCAAGCAGGACACTCGTGCGCGCCGCCATCCAGTACATCTGAAAGATGTAGAGCGGTCCGCCGACGGACCTGACGGCATGGCCTCGCTCGGTGCGGCTGCCCAGAGCGCGCAACACGCGGAAGACCGGTGCGGCCCATGCGCGGAGCTGCGCGAGCGGCTTCATGGAGAGATCGAAGCGGTTCATTTCGATACCGATCATCACGCGGCCGAAAGCGGGGTTCCAGACAGGACGCACCGTCAGTGTGAGCCGCCGGCCCTCGCGCTCTACGACTAGCGGCACTTCGCGATCCCGGTAACGCTGTGTCGCCTGTACGAACTGCTCGATGCTGTAGATGGGCTCACCATCGAGCTCTCGGATGATGTCTCGCCGGCGGATTCCCGCCAGGTCGGCCGGCTGACCCGGGAACGTGCCGATCACCAGACAGGGCGTGGCCTTTTCCACTCCTTCGAGCACGTGCACGCCCTCGCCGGTGGGCGAGGTGCGCACCCGGAGGACTGCGGTGGTGCCGTCTGGCCGCTGCACGCGCAATCGGAGCTCCTCGTTCAGCGCCGCGTTGACCATCACGTCGTCCCACGTTCGTACGGGGGAGCCGTTCACGTCCAAAATTCGATCACCGATTCGCAGACCGGCGGACCATGCGGGGCTGTTGGTCGCGACGCTGCCGACCACCGGTTCGCGGTGACTGGCCGACCGGCCCGCTGCGAGGTAAATCGCCACAGCGGCGAGGAACGCCAGCAGAAGGTTCGCAACCGCGCCCGCCAACGCGACCGCGATACGGTAGTGCGGCGCAGCGGGCGGCGGCTGCGCGCCTCCCTCCGTGGCCCCTCCGCCGGGTTCCATTTGCGGCAGCGCCACGTATCCGCCGAACGGCAACGCACCAAGCTTCCATCGCACGCCGCGAATTCGGCGGCTCCAGATGGCAGGGCCGAAGCCGATCGAAAACGTCTCCACGACCATCCCGCAACGCCGCGCGACGAGAAAATGCCCCAGCTCGTGCACGAAGATCGTCAAGCTGAACAACAGCACCGCTGCGACGAGGGTGAGGACCGCAATCATAACGGCCGAGGGGGAAAGGAACCGCGCATTTCAGATCACCACATGGCGGAGGTAAAGGTACAGGATGGGGGCGGCCGGCAACAAGCTGTCCACCACGTCCAACAGACCGCCCAGCCCCGGCAGCAGCGCGCCGGCGTCCTTGACACCGGCCGCACGTTTCAGCAGTGATTCTGCCAAGTCCCCCAGCACTCCGGCGACAGAGAGCGCGACGCCGAGCACTCCCGCGTGAGCGAGCGGGATGGTGACAGGCGAGACCGAAGCCGGCCACCCTGCGGCCGCTGCGAGGCTAACCGCGACCGAGGTCGCAACACCGCCGAAGAAGCCCTCCCAGCTCTTTGCCGGCGAGATGCGCGGAATCATCTTGTGCCGCCCGATCGCGCATCCGATGAAATAGGCGCCGGCATCACCCGCTTTCACCACCGCGATCATGTAGAGCAGCAGCCAGCGGCCGTCCGGCGAATCGCCCCAGGCCATCAGGAGGCGCACGAAAAATGACATCGGCAACGCGATGTACAGCAGGCCCATCAGCGTGCCCGACATCGTTTCGATCGGGCGGGGGTTGAAGCGCTGGTGGAACTGGCGGGCAAAGATCACAAAGAAGGCCGCAAACCAGGCGTGTGCAAACAGGGATTCCGGGCCGTCCGGTCCCGGATGTCGGAACCCCCACCAAGTCGCGCTGACGACCGCGATGCCGCCGGCGACGCCGAACCAGCGGAAGCTGGGCAGACGGGCGGCGTCGAGCAGTGCGTAGAACTCCCACTGCGCTCGTGCGGTCACAAGGAGGATGACCGCCAGCGCCCATCCCCCGCGCGCCCAGGCCATAGCGGCAGCGAGGGCCGCAATGAGTAGCACCGCGTTCCGGAGCCGCGCGCGGAGCTCATTCATTGAATGTCTCCGAACCGCCGTCGGCGTCCGCGGTAGGACGCCAGCGCGGCACGAAATTCCTCCTCGCGGAAGTCCGGCCAGAGCACCGGCGTGAAGTAGAGTTCGGCATAGGAGATCTGCCAAAGCAGAAAGTTGCTGAGTCGAAGCTCACCGCTGGTCCGGATCACGAGGTCGGGGTCGGGGAGGTCCGGCGCGTACAGGTGACGCGCGACGACCTCTTCGTTCACGCTCTGCGGATCCAGCTGGCCATCGCGGACCGCCTGCGCGATGCGTCGGGCAGCATCCGCGATCTCTGCTCGACCGCCGTAGCTGAGCGCGAGCACAAGCTGCCGGTCGCGGTAGTGCGCGGTGGCGGCGATCACGCGCTCCAGCTCCGCGCGCACGGCGGGGGGCAGATCCTGCAGTCGGCCGATCGCGCGCAGTCGGGTCCGGTGCTCGTGCAGCTCGTGCTCGCGCTCGCGGAGAAAACGGCGCAGCAGTCTCATGAGGCCGTGCACCTCCTCCCGTGGGCGGACCCAGTTCTCCACGCTGAACGCGTATAGCGTTAGAATTTCGATGCCGACCTCCTTGCACACCCGCAGCACGGCGGAGATGGACTCGGCACCCTCCCGATGTCCCCGCAACCGCGGCCAGCCGCGCTGGCGGGCCCAGCGGCCGTTGCCGTCCATGATGATCGCAACGTGCCGGGGAATCCGGTTGGCCGCCGTCGTATTCATCCGTGCTCCACGCCGGGGGGATCGAGCACGATGGTGTTCTCGCGACCGGCGCCGAGCGAGAGGATCCCGATCGGCACGCCGGTGAGCTGTTCGATGCGCGCGAGGTACCGACGCGCCGCAGCGGGCAGATCCTCGAGCCGGCGGACATGCTGCAGCGAGCCGGTCCAACCGGGCATTTCCTCGTAAACTGGCTGACAGGCGGCGAGCGCGCGTGCGTCGGCGGGAACGTCATCGAGCCGCCGGCCGTTCAGTTCATAGGCGACACACAGGCGGATCGGGTCAAACCCGCCGAGCACATCCAGCTTGGTCAGCGCCCACTGCTGTACGCCGTTGATGCGGGCAGAGTAGCGCGCGACGACCGCGTCCCACCACCCACAACGGCGCGGGCGGCCGGTGGTGGCGCCGAATTCACGGCCGGCCTGCCGCAGCGCCTCGCCGGTGGCGTCGGTCAGTTCGGTGGGGAAGGGGCCTTCACCGACGCGCGTGGTATAGGCCTTCAGCACGCCAATCACGCGGGAAATCCGGTTGGGCGGGACGCCGCTGCCGGTGCATGCGCCGCCGGCGGTCGCGTTCGAGGAGGTGACAAACGGGTACGTGCCGAAGTCCACATCGAGCATGGTGCCCTGTGCACCTTCGAATAGCACTGCCTCCCCCCGCCGCCAGGCTTCGTCCAGCAGCCGGGAGGTGTCGGTGACGTGGGGAGCCAGCTGCCGTGCCGCCGCAGCGATCTGCGCGGCCAGCGGACCGACCTCGAGCGCCGGCTGTCCGGTCGCCGCCAGTTGTCGGTTCGCAGCTTCCAGCCGTTCGCGAACGATTTGCGGGAAGTCGGGATCGGTGAGCGCGCACGCGCGCAGCCCGATCCGCATCGCCTTGTCCACGTAGGCGGGGCCAATGCCGCGCTGAGTGGTGCCAATCCGCTCGCCGCGGCCGAGCGCCGCTTCGCGTCCCGCGTCGAGCGCGCGGTGGTATGGCAGCACCAGATGGGCGCGATCGCTCAGGAACAGTCGGTCACGCAGGTCCACACCCGCCGCGCGCAGCTCGTCGATCTCCGCACAGAGCGCGACGGGGTCCACCACCACCCCATTGCCGATCACGCATCGGACGCCGGGTCGCATCGCGCCGGACGGCAGCAGATGCAGCACATGTCGAACGCCACCGATCTCCACCGTGTGGCCGGCGTTGTTGCCGCCCTGATAGCGCACAACCCAGTCGGCCCGCTCGGTGAGCACATCGATGACCTTGCCTTTGCCTTCGTCGCCCCACTGCGCACCGATGAGAACCGTGAACATCGCCATCTGTTGCTCCCCGGCGCGGGCGGCGCCGCGCTCAACCGTCGATCCGTGCGAATCCGCGGCGTCCTGCCCGGATCACGCAGCCAGGCGGAGGCCGAACCAGCGCGGTCGGATCGGTGATCCGCTCTCCACCGACCTCCACCGCACCCTGGAGGATCAGTCGGCGGGCCTCGCTGTTGGTCGGGGCCAGACCCGCCCGCACCAACAACGCATACAACCGCACGCCGCTCGCCCGCTCCTCGTCGTTCAGCGAGACGGCCGGCATCTCGCTGGGCGGCTCCCGCCGAGTAAACACCTTCGCAAACTCCGCGGACGCGGCGTCCGCTGCTGCTGTTCCGTGGAATCGCGCGACAATCCGCCGCGCCAGTTCGTCCTTTTCGTCGCGGGGGGAGCGGCGACCGGCGGCGACCTCGGCCTGCCGCGCCCGCACTTCCGCCTCCGGGCAGCCCATCACCAGCGCCCAGTACTTCCACATCAGGTGGTCCGGCAGCGACATGATCTTGCCGAACATCTCTCCCGGCGGATCCGTGACCCCGACGTAGTTGCCCAGGCTCTTGCTCATCTTCTGGTGACCGTCGAGCCCCTCCAGCAACGGCATCGTCATCACCACCTGCGGTGGCTGCCCCATCGCGGTCTGCAGCTCGCGGCCCAACAGCAGATTGAACAGCTGGTCCGTCCCCCCCAGCTCCACGTCGGCGCGAACCATGACCGAATCGTAGGCTTGCACGAGGGGGTAGAGAAACTCCACCAGCGAGATGGGCCGGCCGGCCGCGTGCCGCGCACCGAAATCGTCACGTTGGAGCATCTGCGCGACGGTGACGTGCGCGGCGAGCCGGATCACTTCGTCAAACCGGAGCGGATCCAGCCACTCCGAGTTGTAGCGCACCTCGGTGCGGTCCTCTCGCAGAATGCGGAACACCTGTGCCTGGTAGGTGCGGGCGTTCTCTGCGACCTGCTGCGCGCTGAGCGGTGGCCGGGTCTTCGAGCGGCCGGACGGATCACCGATCCGCGCGGTGAAGTCGCCGATGATGAACACCACCGTGTGACCGAGGTCCTGGAACTGGCGGAGCTTGTTCAGCCCCACCACGTGACCAAGATGAAGGTCCGGCGCCGAGGGGTCCGCGCCGTATTTTATCCGAAGCGGCCGCCCTTCTGTCGCACAGGTATGCAGACGGTGAGCTAACTCCTCTCGCGAGACGAGGTCCACCGTGCGGCTCGCCAGCGCTTCGAGTTGCGCGGCCACCTGCGCGTTCATCGAGTGTTCTCCGATGCGGCCCTCGTCAGCGGGGCCGACGCCGCGTCAGGAAGCCGGCCCGTCGCGGTCGTCCCTCGACGATTCGCCGGGGTGCCACTCTTTCGTGCCGAGCGAGCCAAACGCCTCTTCGAACGCGCCCGCAATGTCCACCAGGTTTTCGCCCGGCCGCAGGCCCTGCAGCATTTCGTCGCTGACGGTGAACTCCTCGTCGGGCACCTGTGCCGCCTTGATGCTCAGACCGATCTTCCGTTCGACCGGGTCGATCTTGATCACGCGCGCCTCGACCTCCTGGCCCGGTTGCAGCACGTCGCGAACCCGCGAGACCCGCTCGTCGCTGATCTGGCTGATGTGGACCAGCCCGTCGATTCCCTCCTCCAGCTCCACGAAGGCCCCAAACGAGGCGACCTTCGATACGCGTCCCTTCACGCGTTGGCCGACGCGGTACCGTTGCTGCACACCCGACCACGGGTCCGGCTGCGCCTGTTTCAAACCGAGGCTGATGCGTTGTTCGGTCGGATCCACCTCGAGGACCACGCACTCGACCTCCTGATCCTTCTGCAGCACCTCGGAGGGATGGTTGACCTTGCGCGTCCACGAGAGATCGGACACGTGAATCATGCCGTCGATCCCCTCCTCAATTTCGACAAACGCGCCATAGTTGGTGAAATTGCGCACGCGTCCCTTCACGCGGCTGCCGATCGGATAGCGTTCCTGCACGCGCTCCCAGGGGTTTTCGAGGGTTTGACGGAGCCCCAGCGAAATTTTCTGGTCCGCCGCGCTCACGCCCAGCACCACCGCCTCTACCTCGTCGCCGACCTTCAGCACGTCCGACGCCTTCACCACCCGCTTCGTCCACGACATTTCGGACACGTGGATCAACCCTTCCACGCCCGGCTCCAGCTCCACGAACGCGCCATAGGGGACGAGGCTGACCACTTTGCCGCGAACGCGCGAATTCACCGGATAGCGGTCTTCGACGCCCTCCCACGGGTTCGCCATGCGCTGTTTCAGGCCCAGCGAGATCCGTTCTTTCTCGTGGTCCACGCTGAGCACCACCACCTCGACCTCTTGGCCGACCTGCACCACCTCCGAGGGGTGGTTCAGCCGGCGGTAGGACATGTCGGTGATGTGCAGAAGGCCGTCCATGCCCTGCAGGTCCACGAACGCGCCGTACTCGGTGAGGTTCTTCACGACGCCGCGACGGATCTGGCCGGGCCGGATGTCGCGCAACAGCTCCCGTTTCGCCTCGCGGCGCCGCTCCTCCAGCAGCTCGCGACGGGACAACACCACGTTGCGCCGCTCCTTGTTGATCTTCACGATCTTGAACTCGAGCGTCTTCCCGAGGTAGTCGTCCGGGTTCTTCACTGCGCCCACATCGAGCTGGGACGCCGGCACAAACGCGTCCACGCCGATGTCTACGATCATGCCGCCCTTCACCCGCGCCTTCACCTCGCCGGTCACCGCGCTCCCCTCGGTGCAGTTGAGCACGATGTTCTCCCATTTGCGCTGCTGCTCGGCGCGCACCTTGCTGACCTCGACGAGGCCATCGTCGTTTTCAAGGTTTTCGATCAGAACTTCGAACTGGTCGCCAGGCCGCAGCTGGTCGAGCCCCTCGCGAAACTCCGATGCCGGCAGCGTGCCCTCGGACTTGTAGCCGATATCGACCAGGACCTCCGTCGGCCGCACCTCGAGCACGCGAGCGGTCACAATCGCGCCCTCGGTAAAATCGCGCAGCGTCTCTTCGTACATTTTTTCGAGCGCCGCACGTTGTGCGTCCGGCCCGGTGACCGCCGGGCTCCGGGTTGTCGTCTTGTGTGCCATGGGTGATGTGTTGTTGCTTCGGGCGCCCAAGCCCTGCCCGCGCAGGCGGAAACAGCGCCCCCTACATTCCCGCAAAAACCTCAGACTATCACGCCCCCTACGTCCTGACAACCGGGAATGACGACCTGCCCGACGCGCCGTTCCGGGGCCTCGCGCCGGGCTTGATCCGACCGATGCGGCCCGCTATCGTAGTCCGCGTTTTTATTCGGCGCGACGCCGGCCGGACGCCGGCGGTCGTTCGTGTGGAGAGCAAAAGTGAAAGCTGCGAGTGCAAGTCGTACCGGCTCGGTCGTCGGCAACATGGTGATCGCGCAGAGCGGCGGCCCAACCGCCGTGATCAATCAGAGTCTCGTCGGCGCGATCGTCGAGGCAAAGAAACACCGGGAGATCCGCGGAATTTACGGGTCGCTCCACGGGCTGAAAGGTCTGCTCGAGGATCGCCTCTGCGATCTGCGCAAGGAGACGCCCGCGAACCTCGAACTGGTCGCGAGGACGCCCGCCGCGGCGTTGGGCTCGGTCCGGAAGAAGCCCACCCCGGAAGACTGTGCGCGGGTGTTCGAGGTGCTGCGCCGGCGCGAAGTCCGCTATTTCTTCTATATCGGTGGGAACGACAGCGCCGAGACCACTCACATCATTGCGGAGGAGGCGCGCAAGGCCGGCTTCCCGATCCGCTGCTTCCACATCTGCAAGACGATTGACAACGACCTGCGCGAAAACGACCACACCCCCGGTTTTGGCAGCGCGGCGCGCTTTGTCGCGCTCGCGTTCATGGGCGACAACCTCGACAACCGTTCACTGCCGGGCGTGAAGATCAACGTGGTGATGGGTCGTCATGCCGGCTTCCTCACCGCCGCCTCCGCGCTCGCGCGGGTGTTTCCGGATGACGGTCCGCATCTGATTTATCTGCCCGAGCGGCCGTTTTCGATGGACAAGTTTCTCGAGGACGTGAAGGCGATCTACGCGAAGCACGGTCGCTGTGTGGTCGCGGTGTCGGAGGGCATCGCGGACGAACAGGGCGAGCCAATCGTCGCGAAGTTCACTCGCGAAACGGACTCGCACGGCAACGTGCAGCTCAGCGGCACCGGTGCGCTGGGCGATCTGCTGGCGCAGATGGTGCGCGCGAAGGCGGAGATCAGCCGGGTGCGGGCCGATACGTTCGGTTATCTGCAGCGCTCTTTTGTGGGGGTTGTCTCCGCGGTGGACGCTCGCGAGGCGCGCCGCGTGGGCGAAATGGCGGTGCGTTTCGCGGTCTCCGGTCGGCACGAGAGTGGCAGCACCGCGATCCGGCGGCTGCCGGGTCGCGCCTACAAGGTGGCGATCGATAGTGTCGAACTCTCAAAGGTCGCGAAGGAAACGCGGCACATGCCCGACGAGTTCATCTCGCCGGCGGGCAACGACGTGACGCCGGCGTTTCTGGAGTATGTGCGGCCGCTGGTGGGCGAGCTGCCGAAGATCGGGCGGCTGAAGGCGGTGCTGCTGCCGAAGGTGTAGTCGTTGGGGCGGGAGTCGGCGTCAGGCCGGCCCCCGCGCGAGGCGATGAATCGGCATCTGTTGATCTCGGTGGGGCTGCTCACCTGTAGCAACGTGTTCATGACGTTTGCGTGGTATGCGCACCTGCGCAACCTCGCGCACCGGCCGTGGTTCGTCGCCGCGATTGCGAGCTGGGCGATCGCGCTGTTCGAGTATCTGTTGCAGGTGCCGGCGAACCGGATCGGACATCAGGCGCTGAGCGTGCCGCAGCTGAAAATCCTGCAGGAGGCGATCACGCTGACGGTGTTTGTGCCGTTTTCGGTCCTCTACCTGAAGGAGCCAGTGCGCTCGGACTACCTGTGGGCGGCGCTCTGCATTCTGGCGGCGGTCTTTTTTGTCTTTCGTGCTCGGCTCGCCGGCGGCTGAGTGGGCCGCGGTTTACTCGTGGCGCAGCGCGACGATCGGATCGAGCCGCGCGGCGCGGACCGCCGGGTAGAGCCCGAAGATCAGCCCGATCGAGACGCTGATCCCGAACGACAGCACCAGGCTGTACAACGGCACCAGCGTCGGCATGCCGGACACACGCGTGATCAGCAGCGGGATCAGCACGCCGACCGCGATCCCGATCATACCGCCCACACCTGAGAGCACCACTGTTTCGATCAGGAACTGCTGGACGATCTGCCCGCGGCGCGCGCCGATTGCACGGCGGACGCCGATCTCGCGAGTCCGTTCCGTGACAGACGCGAGCATGATGTTCATGATGCCGATCCCGCCGACCAGCAGGCTGATGCCGGCGATCGAGCCGAGCACGATGTTGAAGGTGCGCTTCGTGCGCTCCGCCTGCCGGAGCAGCGCGAGCGGGACGCTCAGTTTGTAGTCTTTTCGCGGATGAAACGTGCGCAGCATCGCCTCGATCGCGCGGGCCATTGGTTCAACCATCTCATCGCGCTCAATTTCCACAAGGATCTGGTGCAGCTCCACCTTCTCCATCTCCCGGCTGCCGGACGTGATCCGCGCGTTGATCTCGCCGAAGAGCTGGAGCTGGACGTTCATCGGTACGTACGCGTCCACCTCCTCGTCCGGAACCGCAATGTTGCGACCACTCACGCCGCTTTCGACAATGCCGATCACCTCGAAGAACTGGTTGCCGATCTGAATTTTTTCCCCAATCACGTGTTCGGCGGCCAGCAGCCGGCGCGCGCCGGTCTCGGTGAGCACGCAGACGCGGGCGAAGTGGCGCGCATCCTCCTCGCGCAACACGCGGCCGGCGACCACTCGGCGCGGAACCAGCTCAAACCAAGTCGGGTGGGTCGCAACCACCCTCAGTTCCATCCGGCGCATGCCGAGCATCCCATCCCGTCGCATCAGGCGCACCGGTACGATCCGGCGGATCGCCGGGCCGAGCTCCCGGATCCGTTCCGCGTCCTCGTATTTCAGACCGTAGACGCTCATCCGGATGTAGCGCCGCGACGAGATCTCCTCGTCCACGACTTTCTGCGACTGGATGATGATGTTGCGGCTGCCGACTTTGCGGATCTCATTGAGCGCCTCCTGGCTGGCCCCTTCGCCGACCGCCAGCATCGCAATCACGCTGCCGACGCCGAACACCACGCCGAGGGTGGTCAGCAGCGAGCGGGTTTTGTGCAGCAGGATGTCCTTCACCCCCAGCCGCAGATTTCGCACGAGGCCGATCAGCGTCACGACGCGGCGACCTCTTCCCGTTCGATCTGTCCGTCCCGCAGCCAGATGCGGCGGCGGGCGTAGGCGGCGATGTCTGGCTCGTGAGTGACGAGAATCACTGTTCGACCGTCGCGGTTGAGCGACGCCAGCAGCTCCATGATTTGCAGACCGGTGCGGCTGTCGAGATTGCCGGTCGGCTCGTCGGCGAGGATCACGGGCGGATCGTTCGCCAGCGCGCGGGCGATCGCCACGCGCTGGCACTGGCCGCCGGAGAGCTCCGCCGGTCGGTGACGGAGGCGGTCGGCCAACCCGACCATCTCGGCGAGCTTCTCCGCGCGCGCGCGGCTTTCCGCCGGCGGGACTCCGCGGTAGTACATGGGCAGCTCGATGTTCTCGCGCACGGTGAGCTGGGGGATCAGGTTGAAGCTCTGGAACACAAAGCCCAGGTGCCGCAGCCGGTATTCGCTGAGCGCGTCGTCGTCCAGCTCTTCCACGTTCGCGCCGTCCAGCCAGTAGCGGCCGCGGCTGGGGCGGTCGAGACAGCCGATCAGGTTCATCAGGGTACTCTTGCCCGAGCCGCTGGGGCCGAGCAGGCCAAAGAACTCCCCCCGGTGGATTTCCAGTGTGATCCCCCGCAGCGCGGGCACGTCGGTCTGGCCGACGCGATACACTTTCTCGACGTTCTCGAGCCGGATCATTGGCGTGCGCGATGCAGCGGGCGCGAGCGGGCTCATGGTGATGCCGGTGGCATGGGCGAAGAGCGGTCCGCCGCCTCCACCGCGCGCGGCGGCCGGCCGGGGCGCGCCCGCGGCGGGCCTTCGCGGCGGGGCGGTCCCTCCGGCGGGGGCCCGCCGCCCTCCGGCGGCCGCCACACGGCAGGGCCGTTGGTGCTGCCCGCGGGGCTTCGCGCCGTCGCAGGGGGCGCTGCGGTTGACGCGGCCTCGAGTTCGGACGGCGGGATCGGTGGCGCCAGCAGCACGCGTTCTCCCGCCTCCAGCCCGCTGATGATTCGGATCATCCGGTTGTTGTCGAGGCCCACCTCCACGGTGCGAGGCGTTGCGCGGCCACCGGAGAGCACGTACACCGTTGGCCGGCCAGCGACCCGCAGCACGCACTGGATCGGCACGTACACCGCGT
Source organism: Kiritimatiellia bacterium (assembly GCA_026417735.1). Lineage (NCBI taxonomy): Bacteria > Pseudomonadati > Kiritimatiellota > Kiritimatiellia > Kiritimatiellia bacterium. The sequence goes on along the minus strand of JAOACR010000013.1, from coordinate 21,277 downwards.
CTTCATACTCCTCGATCACGATCTCGACGCGGCAGGTCATGCCGGGCCGAAGGCCCTCGGTGTCCTCGTCAATCCACACGTTGCAGTCGTAGACCTTGATGTCCGGATTCAACCAGCTCTGGCTCGAGTTCGGCAGGATCGCGATGCGGTCCACATGCCCTCGGAATGAGCGCCCCGGCAGCGCGCTAACCGTAATCCGGGCGGGCAGCCCTTCGCGAAGTTTCGAAAGGCTCGACTCTGGCAGCTGCACGACCGCCATCATTTCTTTCGTCGCCGGCAGGTAGATCAGCTCCTGTCGTTCGACGACGTCCACGCCGGGCCGCAGTGGTTCCTGCATCCAGCGGCGTTCGGAAACGGTCGTTGCGTAGACGACCATCCCATCGGACGGGGCGACGATGCGGCATTTGCGGATCAGCTCCAGCGTGCGTTCCAGCTTGTCGCGCTGCCGCTGGTATTCCGACTCCGCGGCGCGCGCCGCTGCGAGCGCCTGGGTGATGTCCGCGGCGGCGCGCAGTTTCGCGCGCGCAAGCGCCATCTCGGCCTTCGTGATTTCGCGCGACAGGCGTTCGATCGTTTGCGAGTAGGTGTAGTTGGTCAGAATGCTGAGCTTGCCTTGCGCCAGTTCGAGGTTCAGCTGCGCGCGTTTCGCGGCGAGCTCGTCCGCCTGAAACTCGGTGCGGGTCAGGTAGCCCTGGTCCATCAGGCGGCGGGACCAGTCGAGTTTGTCTCGCGCGCGCTGCAGTTCCTCCATTGCGATCGAGATGTCGCCCTGCGCTTGCTGGAACTGCATCGCGTATTCCGCCTTCTCGAACTTCTCCTTCTCCAGCCGCGCAAACCGCAGCGCGAGCTCCGCGTCGTCGATCGACGCCTGCGCCGCGTTGCTGACAATGAGCAGATTCTCGCGCGCCTGGATCCACTGCGCCTCCATGTTCTCGACGCGGATCTGTTGCTCCATCCGGTTTTCCTCGAGGCCGCTGGTGTCGAGTTCGACCAACAGATCGCCCTTGCGCACATACTTGCCCTCGTCGACGATGGAGAGGATCGTGCGCCGGCCCTCGACTTCGCTGCGGATCACCACGCGCTCGCGGCTCTGAATGCTGCCGGACTCGTTGATGCTGATGCGGAGGGGACCGCGCTGCGCCACGAAGTAGGGCTCCTCCGCAGCAGGGGCGGTGCCGTCGGTTCCCCGCCGCCACACGATCACGCCCGCGGCGAGTGCGATCGCCGCGGCGGCCAACGGCCAGCCACGCCGCCATCGCCGCCGTCGCACGGATTCATTGTTGCGCGACATGAAGATCCTCCATCCGGCCGTCGTCGCTGACGGTGAGCCGCTCGAGCGCGCGGAAGAAATCCAGCTCCGCGAGCCGGTAGCTCACACGGGCGGCGGTGAGCGCGTTTTGCGCCTGCAGCAGCGCGTCACGCGCCTCGACCAGGTCCCGCATCTCCGCGCGGCCCGCTTCGAGCATCAGCGTGGTGCTCTCGACGCGCCGCCGCGCGAGCGCCAGCGCCTGTTCCTGGATCTGGCAGACGGTGCGGGTCTGGCGCAGCGTCCGGTACACATTGCGGACCTCGCTTTTCACCTCGTCCTCGGCGGCCTCGAGCTTGCGCTCCGCCGCGTCGAGCGCGATGAGGCTTTGGCGGTAAGCGTTGCGCTCGGCGGTTCGTTCCCACGGCAGATCGAGCGCAAGCCCCAGCGCGTAGGTGCCGCGATCGAACCGCAGCTCGGCGTCGCCGCCGGCGCTCGAATCGGCGCTGCGCCGCTCACCCGCGCGCGCGCTCGCGGTGAGGTCCAGCCCCGCCCGCAGCGCATCCTCCGCAACCCGCACCCTGCGGCGGGCGTCCTCGAGCTGCTCGCGCGCCAGCCGCAGATCGAGCCGCCGTTCGAGCGCCTCGCGGATGGCCGCTTCCTCCGTCACCGCGGTGTCGCCGGGCGGCGGCGACGTGAGCGCATCGAGATCGGCGGCGTCCAGTTCGATGCGCGCGTCGGCCGGCAGGCCGAGCTGCACTTTGAACTGGTCGAGCCGTGCGGTGACCGATTCGATCGCGACCGCGAGCCGGTCGCGCGCGCTCAGCTCGGTCTGGCGGGACAGGTTCACCTGGATCTCCGAGATGCGTCCCGCCCGTCCCAGCTCTTCCGCCCGGCGGGTGGCCATCGCGATGCCGGCCAGGTTCTCGCGCTGGTTGCGCACCCGCTGCTCGAGCTCCAGCACCGCGTAGTAGGATCGAACCACGTCCACCGCCAGCGAGCGCTTGAATCGTTCCAGCTTCCAGAGCGCGTACAACAGGTTGCGTTCCGCCTGCGTCAGCGGTTCGGTGACCACCGACCGGCCGGCACCCCGGCCCAACGGAACGGTGAGCGCCAAGTCTGCCAGCACGCCGCGGGTGGCGTCGCGATCGCCGGTGAGCATTCGGGCGACGTCCAGCGCCAGTTTCGCGCTGAGCTTCGCCCCCCTTTCCAGACGCCGCGTCAGCCCGCCCTCCGCGCTGGCACGGATCGCGCGGCGGGGGCTGTCGCCGGAACGATTATCTGCATAATCGGCGCTGACCAGACCCGCCAACGAGTTGCGGAAGGCGTCGCTTTCGAGATCCAACTCGAGCGCGGCCAGAAACACGGCCTCCCGCGCTTCCTGGTATTCGCGGGAGTTCTCCATTGCGATCCGCAGGCAGTCGGCCAGCGTCAGTCGCACCGCGTTCGTCGTCGCGGCGGTTGTCGCCGGGGCGGCGAGCGCCTCGCGAAACGCTGCGGGCAGCGCCTGCATCGCGAGCAGCTGCTGGCGAAAGCGTTCGGAGGGGCGCTCTATGGTGAACGGCGGTGTGCCGGGCGCATCCGCGCGCGCACGCGCGATCCAGCCGGCCGCAGCGCGATCCGCTTCGCGCCGGTGAGTGTCCGGCGACCGGCAAGCGGTCAATATCGCCGCGAGCAGAAGCACCGCGGCGACCGGACCTGTGCGGCGGCTCAAACGGCAGGCATCGTCCATCGCGTTCGGCGCGAGGCGGAAACGCACACCCGGCCGCGCCACCGTCACACCTCCTTGGCCACGCTGTTCGAGATCCGCGGGCGCCGGTCCGGGCTGCGACCACCTTTGCGCAGTGGAGTTGATAGCGGATGCAACCGCGCGATGCAACCACCGGTCCGGCGGTATTGCGCCGCGGGACGTCGCACGCCATAGTGCCCACCGGCACGCTTGGCGGCGGTGATGAGCGCCGAGGCCGGTGGCTGCGGCTCAGCGGCGAACGGCATGCCGGCGCCGTTGCGGGCGGCGGGAGCGGGCCAGCGTGCGACCGCCGGGAGGTCTGCGATGACGCTCGCACAGATCGCACAGATGTTCGCAGTTGACGGACGGCTGGTCACCGTGCATCCCACTGGCACCGGGAACGTAAACGACACATACCAGGCGATTTTTCGCACCACCTTCGACGAACATCGCATCATCATCCAGCGGATCAACCGGCACGTGTTCCGCCGTCCGGAGGTGATCATGGAAAACCTTCGGCGGATCACCGCGCACGTGCACGCGAAACTCGCCCGGGAGGCCGACACCGCGGATCGCATCTGGCAGTTGCCCGCGATCGTGCCCTGCCGGGACGGCCGCGACTGGTACATCTCCGAGGACGGCGAGTTCTGGCGGGCGCTGACGCTGATCGATTCGGCCCGCGCGTACAGCACCGCGCAGACCGCCGAGCACGCGTTCGAGGTCGGCTGCGTGCTCGGCCAGTTTCATCGTTTGCTTTCGGACTTTGACCCTGCGCAGGTGACCCATCCGCTGCCCGGCTTTCACGTCACACCGGCCTATCTGGCCGCCTACGACCGTGTGCGCGAGGAGCCCGGCGCGCAGGCGCTGCTGCGCGGATCGGTGGAGGCCCAGCGCCTGGCCAAGTTCGTCGAGGAACGCCGGTCCTTCGCCGGCTGTTTGCAGGCGGCGCTGGAGGCGGGGCGGCTGCAGACCCGGATGATCCACGGTGATCCGAAGGTGAACAACATCCTGATTGATGACTACACGGCGAAGGGCACCGCGATCATTGATCTCGACACCGTGAGCCCGGGTCTGATCCACTATGATTTTGGCGACGCGCTGCGTTCAATCGGCAATCCGGCCGGCGAGGAGATTGAACGCCTGTCGCTGGTGGACTTCGACCTAGATCTCTGCGAGGGTTTTTGCCGAGGTTACATTCGCTTCGCGGGCGACTTTCTCACGGAGGAGGACCGTTCGCTGCTTTACGAGTCGGTCCGGCTGATCGCGTTTGAGTTGGGGTTGCGCTTTTTCACGGACTACCTGGATGGCAACCGCTACTTCCGCGTGAGGTTTCCGGAACAGAACCTGAACCGGGCGCGCGTGCAGTTTCGGCTGTGTGAGATCATCGAGGCGCGGGAGCGGCCGATCCGCGAGATTTTGCGCCGATGCTGACCGTCCGCGGCGGCGTCAGACCGGTGCGACCACCTCGCCGGCCGGCTGGCGCGGCGGCGGGGCAATCACGACGGTAAACTCGCCGCGCGAGCGGCGGCCCGTCAGACGGCGCCGCACCTCCGGGACGGGACCTTCGATTGTCTCCTCAAACACCTTCGTCAGCTCGCGGCAGAGACACACCCTGCGATCGGGCGCCAGGTTGTCGAGGTCCTCCATCAACCGTTCGATGCGATGGGGGGATTCGTACAGGATCAGCGTCATTCGCATGGCCAGCAGCTCGCCCAGCACGCGCCGGCGCGCCTCGCCGTGGGAGGGAAGGAATCCGCCGAACACGAAGCGATCACCGCTATAGCCGCTGAGCGCCAGCGCGGCGGTCGCCGCGGAGGGGCCCGGCACCACCGCCAGCCGCACGCCGGCGCGACGGGCCGCCGCGACGATCCGCGCGCCGGGATCAGCGAGCCCGGGCATGCCGGAATCGGTGACCAGCGCGACCGGTTCCGTCGCCGCGCGCCGTACGACGCTCTCCGCCCGGGCGGCCTCGGAGAACTTGTGAGCGGAGATCATGGGTGTGCGGATCGCGTACCGCTCAAGCAGCCGGCGAGTGATGCGGGTGTCCTCCGCGACGATCAGCGCGACCTCGCGCAGCGTTTCGATCGCCCTCGATGAGAGATCGGCCAGGTTGCCGATCGGCGTGCCGACGACGTAGAGACCCGGCTCCATGCGTCGCATTCTCTGCCCCGGCCGCTCGCCATACAAGCGCCGGCGACGCGATTTGCGCGGCCGGCGAATGCGTTGTAGCGTGCGTCAGATATGCCCCGAGAAGCCGGTCGGGGCGGTGGGAGGTGTGCGATGAGCCGAGGAACGGGAGCGATGGGGTGGACCCGCCGGGAGTGGCTCGTGGCGGGTGGCGCGATGGTCGCCACTGCGGCGGCGCCCGCGGCAGAGGAAGGAGCGGTGAAGCCGCGGAAGGGAAACCTGCGGCATTCGGTCAGCCGATGGTGCTACAACAAGATTCCGATGGACGAGTTCTGCGCCGCGTGTCGGCGGCTCGGTATTGAATCGATCGAGCTGCTCGGCCCCGCGGACTTCCCCACGCTGCAGCGGCACGGGCTGATCTGCGCGATGGTGAACAGCCACAGCCTAACGAAGGGACTCAATCACGTTGAGCACCATGCGGAGTGCCTTGCGAAACTGCGCGAGGCGATCGAGGCCGCGTCGGCGGCGGGGTATCCGAACGTGATCTGTTTCTCCGGCAATCGAGCCGGCATTGACGACGAGCAGGGGCTGGCCAACTGCGTCACCGCGTTGAAGCAGATCGCGGGGCTCGCGGAGCAGAAGAAGGTCACCGTCTGCATGGAGCTGCTCAACAGTAAGCGCAACCACAAGGACTATCAGTGCGACCGCACCGCGTGGGGGGTGGAGGTCTGTCGACGGGTCGGCTCGCCGAACGTGAAGCTGCTCTACGACATCTACCACATGCAGATCATGGAGGGGGACGTCATCGCGACGATTCGCGAAAACATTGAGTATATCGGCCACGTCCACACTGGTGGAGTGCCGGGGCGGAACGAGATCGACGAGACGCAGGAGCTCAACTACCCCGCGATCATGCGGGCGCTGGTGCAGGCCGGCTACAAGGGGTTCGTCGGACAGGAGTTCATCCCGAAGCGCAATCCGCTGGAGTCGCTCGCGCAGGCAATCGACATCTGCGACGTGTAGCTCTCGCCCGCCTGCGCTGGCAACGGGACGGGACCGCGCGGCGGCGACCCTCTTGATGCGCCGGAGCGGATGGGGTTTACTGTTGACCGGTGTGCAAGCCGGAAGGGAGACACGAGATGATCAGCCGTAAGATGGCGGCGAGTCTGAACGAGCAGATCAACCGCGAGCTGTATTCCTCTTATTTGTACCTCGCGATGGCGGCCTACTGCCAGGCGGAGGGGATGAGCGGAATGGCCAAGTGGCTGATCGCCCAGTCGGACGAGGAGCGGGGCCATGCGATGAAGATCTACCGCTACCTCGAGGAGCAGGGGGCCCGGGTCGCGCTGAAGGCAATTGCGGAGCCTCCTGCGGAATTCGGTTCTGCACGGCAGGTGTTCGAAGAGACCCTGAAACACGAACGAAAGGTGACCGCGGCGATTCACGCGCTGATGGAGCAGGCGGTGCGCGAAAAGGACTTCGCGACCCAGGGGCTGCTGCAGTGGTTTGTGAACGAGCAGGTGGAAGAGGAGAGCATCGCGGCGGAGATCGTCGCGAAGCTGAGGATGGTCGGCCAGGACGCGCGCGGTCTATACTGGATTGATCGCGAACTTGGGCAGCGGGAGAGCTGAGCGGCCGGCGCGGCGTTCGCCGGCGGAGTCGCAGTACGGTGACGAGCAGGGGGTGCGGATGATGACGCGACGGATGACGCGCTGGGTGGCGCTGGGGGTGCTGGCGGCAGGGGTGGCGGCCGCGCAAGAGCTGTTCGTCGCCCCGGCGCGCTACTCGGTGCTGCAGGTGCTGTTTGACGTCCTTCGGTTCCGGCCCGCGGGACTCGTGAGTTACCAGGGTAACGCGCAGACCGAGCGGCCCACCCTCCACGCCTGGACGGGAGAAGAATGGGTGCCGGTGTCGCTGGAACAGTTCCGGGACGGGTCGTTCGCCTCGACGCGGCCGGCGCGGATCGCCTTGCTTGGCGATGCGGAGCTGCTGCCGCCAGTGCTGGCGGAGGCCGCGCAGAAATTGGCTCCGGTGGTGGTGAACTGGACCAATCTGGACAATGCGGCGGTGATCAACGCGGCGGGCCGGTGGCTGAAGTTTCGCCAATCGGAGTGGGCGTGGTTTGCCGGGCGCTATCGGATGCAGCTGGCGGATGAAAACGCGCCCCGGCGGCGGGACAGCTGGTACTACCACCCGCATCCCGAACTGCGGAGGGGGTTGGGGCTGCGGGGCGCCGGGGGCCCGCCGCCGGCTCCGACCGCGCCGGTGACGCTGCGCGCGCCAGAGGGACCGGCGGCGGTGTCGAACCCGCCGGCCACTCCGGCAACGCCGCCGACGGTGGTGGCGCCGAATGCGATGTGGGAGCCGCCCGAGCCGCCCCCTTCTGCGCCGGCGCCGCGCGGCGTGAAGTGAGATGGACGGGCGGGGACGCCGAGCGGGTGGGCATGGGGCGGCGGTCTGCGCGTTCGTGGCGGCCGTCGCAGCGATGTCGGTCTCGGCAGCGGAGAAAAAGGAGGCCCCGACGGAGCGCAAACCCTCCTGGCTGCCGAGCCGCGAGCGCGCACTGTTTGTCTGTGTGGTGCAGGACGAGGTCACCCTCAGCTGGCACTCCGAGCGTGGGCGGCTGTACACGATCCTCTATACGGACAAACCTTCCGGCGATGCGATCTGGTCGCCGCTGCCCGGCTATGTGCGGATGCCAGGGACCGGCCGTACCGAGACGCTGAAGTTCAAAGTGGATCCTCTGAGGCCGCGGCGGTTCAATCTTCGGGTGGAGGAGGCCGCGGCGGTGCCGCGATTGCCGCGCGCGCCGGGGCCGGCTGGAAAGTGATTCTCTCGGGGCGACGCTCAGCTTGTCTCGGTGCCGCCCTCGGAGCGGTGGCGCTGGCGGTGGGAGGGGGCGCGAGCGGTGCAACGCTGGCGCTGGAGTGGACGAACAACTGGCTGACCATTCGCGGCGGTGCGCTGCCGCCGGAGGGGCTGCGCGTGCACTATTTGGAGGCGGTGTGCCGCGCAAACTCCCGCGACGCCGACTGGGTCACGCACACGTTGATTCCGCACCGCACCGAATGGCTGCGGGGGGCGCCCGACCGCACGGAACTTGAATTGATCACCTATGTCGAAGACGGCCTACAGATGCATCACCGAATCGTCGCGCGGGCAGACGAGGTGGAGTTTCAGGTGGAGGCGTCTCACGCCGGCCGGGAGCGATCGGTCGCCCATTGGGCTCAGGTGTGCCCACGGCTGGGGCGATTCACCGGCTTTGACGACCGCGGGCCGGACCCGAACGACTATTTGACGAACTGCTTCCTGGTGCTCGACGGCGAGTTGACGCGCATGCCCACGCGGGAGTGGGCAGTGTCGGCGCGCTATACACCGGGTCAGGTTTGGTGCCCGCGCGGCGTTCCGCCGGAGGATGTGAATCCGCGGCCATTGAACCCGCGCACACCCAGTCTGGGGCTGATCGGCTGTTTCAGTGCGGATGGGCGATGGATGTGGGCGACCGCATGGGAGCCGTACCAGGAACTGTTTCAGGGAGTTGCGCGATGCCTGCACGCGGATTTCCGGCTCGGCGGACTGCGACGGGGTCAGCGCCGCCGGATTCGGGGCAAGATGTACATCGTGCGCGCCGATCCCGCCGCGCTGCTGCGCCGGTATCTGGCGGACTTCCCCGAGCACGCCGAGTCCACGCGATGAAGATCGGTCTCTTTGGCGGCAGCTTCAATCCGGTTCATTTGGGTCATCTGATCATTGCGCGGGACGTGTTGGAGGTCCACGGTCTCGACCGGATGCTGTGGATTCCGTGCCGCGTTCCACCCCACAAGGCAACCGCCGATCTCGCCACTCCGGAGCACCGTGCGGCGATGGTCGAGCTGGCGATCGCGGGCGAGCCGCGGTTTGAGCTATGCCGTCTCGAGCTGGAGCGCGACGGCCCCAGCTACACGGTGGACACCGTTCGCACGTTGCGCGGTCGGCTGCCGCGGGACGAGCTCTTCTTTCTGGTCGGCGCGGACACCGTGCCCGAGATGGCCAGTTGGCGGGACATCGGGGAGCTGATGCGGTTGTGCGAGTTTATCGCGGTCGCGCGGCCGGGAGGGCCGTGCCGGCCCGCGCCGGCGTCGCTGGGGCTGCCGCGGGAGCCAGCCGAACGGATGCTGGCGCGATGGACCGAGGCGCACTGGATCGGCATCTCGTCCAGCGAAATTCGCCGGCGCCTTGCCGCCGGGTTGAGCGTTCGATATCTTGTGCCCGATCCGGTGGAGCGCTATCTCCGGGATCATCGCCTGTATGGAGCCTGACTACGGCGCTCTCGCGCGGCTGGTGCGGTCAGCCGCGGAGGAGAAGAAGGGGCAGGAGCCGGTCATTCTCGACGTTCGGACGCTGTCGAGCGTGACAGACTTCTTCGTGATCGTCACCGCCCGCAGCACGCCACATCTTCGGGCGCTGCGCGACGAGGTCGAGCGAGCGATGAAGGCCACCGGAGGCGTGCGGGCGTGGCGTGTGTCTGGAACGCCGGAAAGCGGCTGGATCGTGCAGGATTATCTCGGCGTGGTCGTGCACTTGATGACGGAGGAAAAGCGGCGCTACTACGCGCTGGAGCTGCTCTGGAACGACGCGCCGCGTCTCGACTGAGCGACCGGACGCGCGGCAACAGGTCCCGGCTGCGGTGGAGCAGGATATGCAACGACGGATTCGACCACCTGACGACGGAGAGCGGATTGGAGTGGCGCCGGACGGCACGCTGCGCGTGCCCGCTCGGCCGATCATCCCGTTCATCGAGGGCGACGGCATCGGTCGGGACATCACCCGGGCTGCGATGCGCGTGTGGAACGCGGCGGTGGACCGGGCCTACCAGGGAAAGAGGTCGGTCGCCTGGATGGAGGTCTACGCCGGCGAGAAGGCGGTCCGGATCTATGGCGAGGGCGTCTGGCTTCCGGACGAGACGCTCGAGGCCTGCCGCGACTACCGCATTTCCATCAAGGGTCCGCTCACCACGCCGGTGGGGGGTGGCATTCGCAGCCTCAACGTCGCGCTCCGGCAGGAGCTCGACCTGTACGTGTGCCTTCGGCCGGTGCGCTGGTTTCCGGGTGTGCCCTCGCCGGTCCGCCGGCCCGAGCTTACCAATATGGTGATTTTTCGCGAGAACTCGGAGGACATTTACGCTGGCATCGAGTGGCCGGCGGAGTCGGAGGGCGCGCGACGGGTGATCGAGTTCCTGCAGCGCGAGATGGGCGTGCGAAAGATCCGGTTTCCCGCGACCTCCGCGATCGGTGTGAAGCCCGTGTCCCGGGAGGGGAGCGAGCGGTTAGTGCGCGCCGCGATCCGCTATGCGATCCGCGAGGGGCGTCCCTCAGTGACGCTCGTGCACAAGGGGAACATCATGAAGTACACGGAGGGCGGGTTCCGCGACTGGGGCTACGCGCTGGCACGTCGCGAGTTCAGCGCGGAGCCGATCGGCGAAGGGCCGTGGCTGCGGCTTCGGGCGGGTGGTCGCGAGGTCGTGATCAAAGACTGCATCGCGGACGCGTTCTTGCAGCAGATCCTGATGCGACCCGCCGAGTACTCCGTGATCGCGACGCTGAACCTCAACGGCGACTACATCTCCGATGCGTTGGCGGCGTGCGTCGGCGGTATCGGCATCGCACCGGGCGCGAACATCAACTACGAAACCGGTCACGCCTGCTTCGAAGCGACACATGGCACCGCTCCGAAGTATGCGGATCAGGACAAAGTGAACCCTGGCTCGCTGATCCTCTCGGGCGAAATGATGTTTCGTCACCTCGGTTGGACCGAGGCAGCGGACTTGATCATCCGGGGCATGGAGGGTGCGATCGCGGCAAAGACGGTCACGTACGACTTTGCACGGCTGATGGAGGGGGCAACCGAGGTCTCTTGCTCCGGCTTCGCGGAAGCGGTGGTGCGGCACATGGGGACTGACGCGGAGGGGCGATGACGCCGCGCCGGCCGGAGCAGAAGATTTTGAGCCGCGAGGCGGCGGTGGCCGAACGCGCCCGGCTGGCGCAGGAGGGCCAGGTGGTCGTGTTTACGAACGGGACGTTTGACCTGCTGCATGCGGGTCACGCGGAGTATCTCGACCGCGCGCGACGGGAGGGCGATGTGCTGATCGTGGGGCTGAACTCCGACGCCTCCGTCCGCCGCTACAAGGGACCCGAGCGGCCGATCGTGCCCGAGGCCGACCGGGCGAGGCTGCTGGCGGCGCTGGAGTGCGTGGACTACGTGGTGGTGTTCGACGAGGACGAGCCGCGCGACCTGATCGCCGCGCTGCGGCCGGACGTGCTGGTGAAGGGGCGCGACTGGGCGCACTACGTCAGCGGTCGCGATATTGTGGAGGCGGCGGGGGGCCGCGTGGTGCTGGTGGATCTGTTGCCGGGTCGATCCTCCACGGCGCTCATCGAGAAAATCCGCCGTGGCGCCCCGGCGGAGCGATCGGGGCGATGATGCGCGTGATCGTCACCGGTGGCGCCGGCTTCATCGGCGCGAACACGATCGAGGCATTGAACCAGCGCGGCGTCACCGACATTTTAGTCGTCGACGATCTGGGTCGTGGGGAGAAGTGGCGGAATCTCGTCGGGCTCGAGTTTGCGGACGTGATGCCGATCGATGATTTCCGCTATGCAATCCGGCATGATGCGGTGAAGACGGTGGATGCAGTGATCCATTTGGGCGCCTGCAGTTCCACCACCGAGACGAACGCGGACTATTTGCTCGACAACAACATGCGGTATTCTCGGGAGCTGTGTGAGTGGTGCGTCGAGAAAGGCGCGCGGTTCGTCTATGCGTCCAGTGCGGCGACCTATGGCGACGGCAGCGCGGGGTACTCGGATGAGCTGGAGCGCCTCGCGGAATTGCGGCCGCTGAACATGTACGGGTTCTCGAAGCATCTGTTCGACCTGTGGGTTCTGCGGCAGGGGCTGTTCGACCGGGTCGCCGGCATCAAGTATTTCAACGTGTACGGTCCGCGAGAAGCGCACAAGGGGGAGATGCGGTCGGTGGTGCACAAGGCCTGGGGGCAGATTCGCGAGCGGGGCGTGCTACGGCTGTTTCGCAGCCACCGGCCGGACTACGCCGACGGCGAGCAGCGGCGCGATTTTGTGTGGGTGCGCGACGCGGTCGAGGTCACGCTGTTTCTCGTGGAGCACGCGGAGCTGGGGGGGCTCTTCAATTGCGGTACCGGCCGGGCGCGCACCTGGAACGACCTGGCGCGCGCGGTGTTCGCGGCGATGGGTCGCGAGCCGGCGATCGAGTATGTGGACATGCCGCCCGAGCTACGGGACACATACCAATATCACACCGAGGCGGACATCCGCCGGCTGCGCGATTCGGGCTACGATGCCCCGTTTGCGGACATCGAGGAGGGCGTGTCGGACTACGTCCGCCGGCTCGAGCGGGGAGAAGTGCGGTAGCCCACGCCGGCCGTCACCCGTGGCGGCTTGACCGGTGCCGGCGCCGCGCGCACCATCCGGCGTTTCATGTAGCCCGTGCAACCTCCGAGGTGGCCATGAGCGAGCAACAGAACGTGACGATGGACGCGCTCGCGTCGCTGTGCAAGCGACGGGGGTTCATTTATCAGACCTCTGAACCGTACGGTGGGCTGAACGGCTTTTGGGACTACGGGCCGCTGGGCTGTGAGCTGAAACGGAACATCCGCGAGGCTTGGTGGCGGGCGATGGTGCACCGTCGCGATGACGTGGTGGGGCTTGATGCGGCGATCATCATGCATCCGCGGGTGTGGGAGGCGTCGGGCCATCTCGAGGGATTCACGGATCCGATGGTGGACTGCCGCGCGTGCCGCCGGCGCTTCCGGGCCGATCAGCTCTGCGAAGAACAGGGCCGGAAACTCGAGAAGGACGCGGCTGGGAGGTTGCATCTGCCGGCGGGTGTGCGGTGTTCCGCCTGCGGCTCCATGGAGCTCACCGAGCCCAGGTCGTTCAATCTGATGTTCCGGACGTTCGTGGGACCGGTGGAGGACGAGTCCGCGGTCGCGTATCTGCGCCCCGAGACCGCGCAGGGCATCTTTGTGAATTTTCCGACGATTCTGAACACCACGCGCGTCAAGGTGCCGTTCGGAATCGCGCAAATCGGTAAAGCGTTCCGGAACGAGATCAACCCGCGCAACTTCACGTTCCGGTCGCGCGAGTTCGAGCAGATGGAGCTGGAGTATTTCGTCAAGCCGGGCACGGATGCGCAATGGCATGAATACTGGGTGAACGAGCGAATCCGTTGGTACGCATCCATCGGGCTGCCGGAGGGGCGGCTGCACCGCTACGTGTATGCGCGCGACGAGCTGGCGCACTACGCGAGCGCCTGCGTGGACATCACCTACGAGTTCCCGTTCGGCACCCAGGAACTGGAGGGCATCGCGGCGCGCGGTGACTATGACCTGCGACGTCACCAGCAGTTCAGCGGGAAGTCGTTCGAATATTTCGATGCGGAGACCAACGAGCGCTACCTGCCCCACGTGGTCGAGCCGTCGGCCGGCGTGGATCGCATCGCGCTGGCGCTGCTGTGCGAGGCGTATCGCGAGGAGTGGGTGCCGACCGCGGGGGTGCAGGGCGGCGTGTTGCCCGCCGTCCCGGACGGCAGGCCCCCGGAGGGCTACGAGCCGCGCATCGTGATGCGGTTCGCACCTTGCATGGCACCGTTCAAAGCGGCGGTGTTCCCGCTGCTGAAAAACAAGCCGCCTCTCGTCGAGCGGGCGCGCCGTCTGTTTGAAGAACTCCGGCGGCGATGGCTCGTGTTCTATGACGAGCAAGGCGCGATCGGACGCCGTTACCGCCGCCAGGACGAGATCGGCACGCCGTTCGGCATCACGGTGGATTTTCAAACCCTCGACGACGACACGGTGACGATCCGTGATCGCGACACGATGGCGCAGACCCGTGTGCCTGCGGCAGAGGTGCCTGCTCGCATTGCGGCCGCGGTGGAGTTCGGCTGATCCGTCGGCGGAATTGTTCGCCGGGCTCTTGCCGCTACAATGCGCCGGGAGCTGCGAGCGGCATGGGCGAGATGATCCAGATCGTATGCCGGCGCTGCCGTACACCGTTCGCGGCGGCCGCGTCGCTGCGGGGGCAGACGATGTACTGCCCAGCCTGCAACAGTGCGGTCCGTATTGAAGAATCGCCGTCGGCGGACGCGCTCCCCGCCTCAGCTCCAGCCGGGGTGCCGCCGGTCGCCGCTTCGTCCGCGAAGGCACCCGAACCGGCAACCGCTGAGCAGGGAACGGGGGAGCCCCGGCTGCGGCTCGCGAGGGACCGCATCGCCTCCGGACGAGGCCGGACGTGCCCGAAGTGCGGCGCGAACATGGGCGACACCGACATTGTGTGCGCGCTGTGCGGTTGGAACACGCGGACGAATCGCTCCATGGCGGATGTCGCGCGGCGGACCGAGGTGGTGCGGGAACTGGTGTCGCTGCTGACGAAAGTGACGCTGGTCGCGGGCCTCGGCTGGCTGGTGTGGGCAGCCGTCCTTCGCGACTGGTGGCGTTCCCGGCCACGCGCGCCGGAGATCGAACCGCCGCCCGGCGATTCGGCAGCCACCTCCACGGCGGCGGCCGCCTCGGCCGAGCGGACGGTGTCCATGCTCGCGGCGCCGACGCCGGAGATGGAGACGGCGGCACGGCAAGAGGTTGTGCGTCGGATGGACGAGCGTTTTCCGCGGATTGCGGACGGCGAGGAGACCATCGTGGCGATGCGCAACGGCCGTATTCTCCGCGGCCGGTTCGAGCGGCGGTCCGACCGCACCGGGTTTACCGTTGCCGCGGCGGACGGAACGGTCGAGTCGCATCCGTTTGCGGAGCTTCAGCCGGCGTCGCGCTTGCGGTGCGACGACGCCTACCGCGCGCGGGAGATCGAGCGCGAAGTGGATCGGAAGCTCGGACGGTAGGCTGGGGGACGCGGCGACCGCGATGAAACTGGTGGTTCAGATTCCCGCCCTCAACGAGGAGCGCACCATTGGGGAGGTGATAGCGAGAATCCCGCGCCGGATGGACGGCGTGGACGCGGTCGAGATCGTCGTCGTGGATGACGGTTCCACAGATCGCACCGCCGAGATCGCGGTGGCGGCGGGCGCGCACGTGATTCGGCACGATGTTCCGCGAGGCGTGGGCGCCGCGTTCCGCGACGGTTTGGAGGCGTCGATCGCGCGGGGGGCGGACGTGATCGTGACGATCGATGCCGACGGCCAGTTCAACCCGGAGGACATCCCGCGGCTGGCGGCGCCGATTCTCCGCGGCGAGGCGGACTTTGCGACCGCGTCGCGCTTTGCGGATCCCGCGCTCGAGCCAGAGATGCCGCGCGTGAAGCGGTGGGGCAACGCGATGATGGCGCGATGGATCAGCCGGCTGACGGGGCGGGTGTTTCATGATGTGTCGTGCGGCTTCCGCGCCTACGGGCCGAACGCGTTTCTTCGGCTCGTGCTGACGGGAGACTTCACCTACACGCATGAAACCTTCCTGGCGCTCGCGTTCGCGGGGTTGCGGATGGTGGAGGTCCCGGTTCGGGTGCGGGGGGTCCGCGAGTTTGGCGCCTCGCGGGTGGCGTCCAACCTCTGGCGCTATGGCTGGCGCACCGCCTCGATCATTTTGCGAACGTATCGGGACTACCGGCCGTTACGGTTTTTTGGTTGGCTGGCGGCGTGGCCCGCCGGTGTGGCGTGCGCGCTGCTGGTCTTTTTGGTGGGCTGGCGACTGTACAGCGGGGGATTTTCTCCGCACAAGTGGGCGGGGTTTGTTGCCGCTGCGCTTGGGGGCGCGGCGCTACTGGTGTTCTTGATCGGTGTGGTCGCCGACATGCTGGACCGGATCCGGGCCGGCCAGGACGAGCTGCTGTACCGACTCCGTCGGCTCGAGCGGGCGCTGCACCGCTCCCGTGAGCAGCATCGCACCCCATGAGGCTGCCAGCCGGGCGGGCGACGCTGTTGGACGATCATCCTGAGGTCCGGCCGGGGGGTGCTCTGGTGCTCTCGTACTGGAACCTCAACCGCGTGGCTTTTGGCGGCGGCCGCCGCATCGAGGCACTGCTGGACCTCCTGGGGTCCCGGGCGGTGCTGGTGCAGCCCGCGCCGGCGCATCCCACGCGTTGCTGCCGCGTGTTCCGACCGGATCTCGGCCGGCGCAAGCTCGGCGTCAACTGGGGGCTGTTCAACTTTTTTCTCCCGCCCGCCGCCGCCACGGTGCGACGGACCATTCGAGAGGTCCAGCCGGCCGTCGTGGTGCTGACCTCGGTCTGGGCGTGGGCGCCGCTGCGGGGATTGGGCCACCGACCGCCGACGGTGCTGGATGCGCACGACGTGCTGGCGGCGGCAATCGCGGAGCGGTTCGGGCCGCGCCATCCCTTTACCCGGCTGGTGGGCGCGTGGGAGGGGGCGGTGGTGCGGGCGGTGGACCACCTCATCGTGTGCTCGGACGCCGATGCGGCAGGTATGTGTGCGCGGTACGGTGTGGCGAAGGACCGCGTCAGCGTGGTGCCGAACGGGACGGACCTGGATCTGGACCAGCGGGCACGCGAGGCACCTCTGGATGCGCATGTGCTGCGGCGGCTGGCGGATGCGGGGCGGGTATTACTGTTTATGGGCAAACTGGACTATCAGCCCAATCGCGAAGCATTGAGGTTTCTGGCGGACGTTGTGCTGCCGGCGCTGGACGCAGCCGCGCCAGGTCGATGGCGGCTTCTGGTGGTGGGGGGACCGGTGCCATCGGGGCGGTGGCCGGCCGCGGTGGTGTTTACGGGGCGGGTGCCGGAAGTGGCGCCCTACCTGGTTCGGGCGGATGTTTGCGTGGCGCCAATTTTCAGCGGCTCGGGCACACGGTTGAAGATTCTGGAGGCGATGGCGGCCGGCCGGCCGGTGGTTGCGACGCCCAAGGCGGCCGAGGGCTTGACCGCGGAGAACGGCCGCCACCTGCTGATCGCCGAGGCGACTGACTTTGCGGCCGCGGTGCTGCGACTGGGAGAAGACGCGGAGCTAGCGGCCCGGATCGGACAAAGTGGCCGAGAGCTCGTCCGCGCGCAGTACTCGTGGGACGCCTCCCGCGCACGATGGCGAAGTGTGCTGCAGCGCTGGATGGAGCTGCCACCGGACCGCATGCCGCTCCCCCGCTGAGGGGTCCGAACAAAGAGCGGGTTTGTGCTTGCGCGGGCCGGAGCGGCCGGATACACATGAAGGCCGACGGGGTCAGCAGAAGGAGCATGCGATGACACGCGGGGACACACGGATTCGGCGCCGGCAATTTTTCCGATGGAGCGCGGCGGTCGCTGGCTGGCCGCTCTTGCTGGCGGGACGCGCGCGGGGTGCGGATGCGGCAGTGGAGCGGATCCAGTTCGGTGCGATCGGGTGTGGTCGGATCGCTCGCGAGGCAGACCTCCCCGGCGCGTTGAAGGCCGGCGCGGTGTGCGTGGCGGTCTGCGACGTGGATTCGAAGCGAGCGGAACTAGGCCGGGCGTTCGTCGAGGAGTGGTGCCGCAAGAACAAGCGTCCCGTGCCGGCCATCCGTGTGTACACGGATTACCGGGAAATGTTGCGGCAGCCGGGGCTGGACGCGGTGACGATCAGTACGCCGGATCATTGGCACGCGAAGCCGACCGTGGACGCGCTGGCGGCGGGCAAGCACGTGTACGTGCAAAAGCCGGCCGGGCGCATTTATCACGAGGGTGTCGCGATGGTGCGTGCCGCCGCGGCGCATCCGGAGTGCGTGGTTCAGTTCGGTACGCAGCAGCGGTCGGACCGGCAGTTCTATCAGGCCGTCCTGCTGGTCCGCAACGGCCGGGTCGGACGTATCCGCGAGATCGA
The DNA here is from genome assembly GCA_026417735.1 of Kiritimatiellia bacterium. Lineage (NCBI taxonomy): Bacteria > Pseudomonadati > Kiritimatiellota > Kiritimatiellia > Kiritimatiellia bacterium. The sequence goes on along the minus strand of JAOACR010000013.1, from coordinate 3,371 downwards.
GGTGGGGCTGCCCGTGGACCCTGCCGGCGGAAATCCCGCGCCGATGCCGGTGCCACCCAATCTGAACTATGACATGTGGATGGGGTGGACCGAGGAACGGCCCTACACCGAAGATCGCGTTCATCCCCAGAACGGATTCTCGCGGCCGGGCTGGCTGCGCTGTGAGGAGTACTGTTGCGGTATGATCACCGGCTGGGGGGTGCACCACGTGGACATCGCGCACTGGGGGATGGACACCGAGCGGACCGGCCCGGTCGAGATCACCGCAGAAGCCGAGTTTCCGACGCAGGGCCTCTGGACCGTGCACGGGCCGTACCGCTGCGAGCTCAAGTACGCGAACGGGGTGACGGTGCGCATCTGCGACAAGTACCCCAATGGCATCCGCTTCATTGGCGAGGAGGGTTGGATCTTCGTCAGCCGCGGCGCGCAGAAAGCGACCGCGAGCGACCCGACGAGCGGCACCCGTCCGCTCAAAGCGCTCGACGCCAGCGACCCAAAACTGTTGGAGCCCCTCGCCTCCCCGACGGTTGAGATCGAGCGCAGCTCGAACCACTATGTGAACTGGCTCGAGGCGATCCGGCAGCGGCGCCGGCCGATCTGTCCGATGGACATCGGCCATCGTTCCACCGCCGCTTGCAATCTCGCACACATCGCGATGAAGCTGAACAGAACGCTGCGCTTCGACCCGACCGAGGAACGCTTTGTGAACGACGAAGAGGCCAACCGGATGTTGCGGCTGCCGATGCGCCGCCCGTACGAGGTGTGAATCGAGCGGTGTGGCCGCGCAAACTGAAAGGACGATTCCGATGCGCACGATTCCTGGTCTGTGGAGGCTGGCCGTCGGCACGGTCGGCGCGGCGTCGGTGAGCCTGTTGGCCGGCTGCGGGCTGATCGGCGACGGCTCCGTTCTTGGTGGATCGCCGGATCGCGACACGTTCCGCCTTCTGACGCTCGATCCGGGACACTTCCACGCCGCGCTGGTGCAGAAAACGATGCTGCCCGGAGTGTCGCCGGTGGTCCACGTATATGGTCCGCCAGGAGAGGAGATCGAGGCGCATCTGGCGCGAATCGAGTCGTTCAATCGCCGGTCGGAGAACCCCACCGCGTGGCAGACCGTGGTCTATCGCGGCGAGGACTACCTCGAGCGCATGATCCGCGACCGGAAGGGCAATGTGGTCGTCATCTCGGGTAACAACCGGCGGAAAATCGAGTATTTGGAACGCTGCGTGAAGGCGGGGTTGAACGTGCTGGCGGACAAACCGCTGGTGATCGATGCCGCGGGTTTCGAGCGGCTGCGGACCGTGTTTCAGACGGCGGAGCGCCGCGGCGTGCTGCTCTACGACATCATGACCGAGCGCTACGAGATCACGACGATCCTGCAGCGCGAGTTCTCGCTGATTCCGTCGGTGTTCGGTCGGATCGTGCCGGGGACGCCGGAGCAGCCCGCGGTCACGAAAGAGAGCGTACACCACTTTTCGAAGGTTGTGGCGGGGGCGCCGCTTGTTCGGCCGGCGTGGTTCTTCGACGTGACGCAGCAGGGTGAGGGGCTGGTGGATGTGACCACGCACCTGGTTGACCTGATTCAGTGGGAGTGCTTCCCCGAGGTGGCGCTCGACTGGCGGAAGGATATAGAAGTGCTTTCCGCACGGCGCTGGCCGACGGTGCTGACGCCGGAACAGTTCCAGAAGGTGACGCGGAAAGACCCCTGGCCGGAGTATCTGCGCAAGGACGTTCGGGACGGCAAGTTGTATGTGTACAGCAACGGCGAGATGATCTACCGGCTGCGAGGCATTGTGGCGAAGGTTTCCGTGATTTGGAACTTTGAAGCGCCGCCCGGTGCAGGTGATACGCACTATTCGATTCTGCGGGGCACCCGGGTCAACCTCGTCATCCGGCAGGGCGCGGAGCAAAACTGGAAGCCGGCGCTGTACATTGAGCCGGTGGAGGGCGTTTCGGCCGCGGACGTGGAGAGTGCGCTGGGGGCGGCGATGCCGCAGCTCCAGGCTCGTTACCCGGGGATCTCGCTCAAACGGGTGCCGGCGGGCTGGGAGGTGATCATCCCCGACTCCTACAAGGTCGGTCACGAGGCGCACTTTGCTCAGGTGGCGGAGAAGTACTTCCGGTTTCTGCGAGAGGGTCGCATGCCGGCGTGGGAGGTGCCCAACATGATCGCGAAATACTACACCACCACGCGTGCGCTCGAGCTTGCCCGCTCCGCGAAGTGAAGGGGTCCGCCCCTCGGTGCCCCTGCCGGCCCTGGCGGCGCTGGCGGGAGGGAAAACCGACCGCATGAACATCCCATTTGTCAAGATGCATGGTGCGGCGAACGACTTCATCCTAGTGGATGACCGCGCGGAAACGTTTCCGGCGTCGGACCGGGCGTGGATCGCTGCGCTGTGTGATCGCCGACGCGGCGTCGGTGCGGAAGGGGTGATTCTCATCCGGCGGTCGGCGACGGCGCATCTGCGAATGCGCTTTTTCAATCCGGACGGTGGCGAGGTGGAGATGTGCGGCAACGGGGCGCGCTGCCTCGCTCGGCTCGCATTCGAGCTGGGCATTGCGCCGTCGGAGATGCGCATTGAAACTCTGGCGGGCGAACTGCATGCGGAGGTTCTCGAGGGCGGTGAACAGGTGCGTCTTCACATGACGAGGCCCTCCGGCTGGGCCCTCCGGCAGCACATTGCGGTACGGGATCGCTGGTTCGAGTATCACTTTGTGAACACCGGTGTGCCGCACGTGGTGATCGAAGTGGAGGACCTCGATCGAGCGGATGTCGCCGCGCTCGGCCGCGCGATCCGTTACCACGAGCGTTTTCAGCCGGCGGGAACGAACGTGAACTTTGTCGCGCCCACCGGGCCGACCTCACTCCGGCTGCGGACGTACGAGCGCGGCGTTGAGGCAGAAACGCTCGCCTGCGGCACCGGCATCGTCGCTGCCGCGCTGTGTCTGGCGAGGACCGGCCGCGTCACACTGCCGGCGACCGTTGTGCCGGCCAGTGGCGATTCGCTGACCGTGGACGCGACGTGGTGTGCGGACGGCTCTGCGGAGAACGTCACGCTTACGGGGCCCGCGGTGCGGGTGTTCGAGGGGGTCGTCCGGTACGCCGGTGGTGCGCAGCCGCCTCTATCGCGGTGACGGCGGCGGCTCCCCGGTTCCGACGCCCGCAGGCCTCGGAGCGGCGTGAATCCGTTGAAAAGCGGCACGAACTCTCCCGATCGTGTCAGCAAGCCGCTCGAACTGCAGCTCGTACTGCTCGAGCCGGTCGGTCGCGGGGCGGTCCGGCACATCGGGTATCATCGCAATCTGTTCGCGCACGAATGCCTGCCGTTCCTGCAGACGGCGCAGAATCTCCTCCTCGGTCGCCCAATCGG
>JAOACR010000012.1 GCA_026417735.1 Kiritimatiellia bacterium | reverse complement strand
GTCTCCGCCCGCCGCAGCGAGGTGTCGACCATCGCCATGAGCGGGGTGCCGCGGGGAAGGGACCGCACCGACTCTGCGGCGAGCCGGGCGGAAAGACGGCGCAGATCCTCTTCGAGCTGCTTCGCCTGGCGGGTCGCGTCGGAACGCTGCGCGTCGAGCCGTTGCATCTCCGCCTGCAGCCGCTCGATTTCCATGCGGGCCTTCAACCGCTCCAACTCGTTCCGCTGGAGCCGCTCCAACAGCACATTGTACTCGGTGAGCAGCGGGGGAGCGCCGGTGGTCGACAGCTGCGCGGGCGCGATCGCTGCTGCTGTGACCAGCCCCGCGGCGATCCCTGTCGAAATGATCCGATGCATGTCGCTCTCCGTGTGCGCGCGGGCCGCTTGACCTGGCGCATCACGCGCACCTAAGATATTAGACCTTTCGTTCGCGGCAGGAAAGGAATCCGAAACACCATGGCTGACGACGTTCTGATGGAGCTTCGCACGCCGAACCGCGCGATGGTGATGGAGCTGGAGACCTTTGCGATACCGTTGCGTCGCGTGCTGTTCGAGGCCGCGCGCGAGGCGTTGTCCGAGCAGGGAATCACGTTCGACGAGGCCGCGATGATTCGGTACGGCGTGCACGCGGCGCCTCGGCGGATCGCCGCCGCGCTCGCCGCTGCGTACGGTCTGAAGCCGGCCGCCGAGTCCGCCCTGGCCGAGCGAATCGAAAGGGCCGCGACGCGGTTCCTGGAGTCCCCCGCGGCGGTCCCGCTGATCGGGTTGGACCGGGTGCTGAATCTGGCGATCGAGCACAACGCGCGACTGGGATTCGTGTCGTGGCAGCCGGAGGCGGCGGCGGCCGCGCTGATCGAGCGGCTGGGCTTTTCGAGGTGGACGCCGGTCGTCTCCTGCTCGCCGTCGCCGGCGGGAGAGTTTCCAGGCGCCGACAGCTGGTTGCGGCTGCTGAAGTCGATGGCCCGGCGACCTCAAGATAGCGTCGCACTGGTGAACTCGCACGTGGCGTGCCGGTCCGCGCTGACCGCCGGGCTGCGGATCGTCGTGGTGCCGGATGATTTTACGTTGCACCAGGATTTTTCCGGCGCCGACGTGCTCACCCACCACCTCGCCGACCTCGACGCCCAGATGCTGTTTGGCCGCCTGTAGTCCTATGTCGCTGCCCGCCCGGCCGATTGACCGCCTGTTGGAAATCATGCGGACCCTCCGGTCGCCGGGCGGCTGCCCGTGGGATCGCCAACAAACGCTCGCGACACTGAAGCCGTATCTCCTGGAGGAATGCCACGAGGAGATGGAGGCGATCGACAGGGGCGATCCCGATCGCATCCGCGAGGAGCTCGGTGACGTGCTGCTGCAGGTGGTGTTCCAGAGCCAGATTTGCTCCGAGGCCGGATGGTTCGATTTTGAGGACGTTGCGGCGACCATTGCGGATAAGCTGATTCGGCGTCACCCCCATGTGTTCGGCGAGGTGAAGGTCAGCGGAGCCGAAGACGTGTTGCGGAACTGGGAGGCGATCAAACGCAAGGAGTCGGGCGACGCTTCCGCTTCGGCCGGCTCCCGGATGGAGGGCGTGCCCCGCACGCTGCCGGCCCTGCGCCGCGCCGATCAGATTCAGCAGCGCGCCGCGCGAGTGGGTTTCGACTGGCCGGACCGCGCCGGCGTATTCGAAAAGCTGCAGGAAGAGGTCCGGGAGCTTCGGGCGGCGACGGCGACGGCCGACAAGCGTCGCGTCAGCGAGGAGCTGGGCGATGTGCTATTCACGCTGGTGAACCTCGCACGCGCGTGGGGAGTGGATGCTGAAGATGCGCTGCGAGAAGCGACCGACAAGTTCATCCGCCGGTTCCGCCGAATGGAGGAGCGCGCTGCGGCCGATGGCACGGACCTCTCCCGGTTGAGCCCGGAAGAGCTGGACGCGCACTGGAACGCGGTGAAGGCCGAGGAAGCTCCTCCCGAAGCACCGCGCTGACCTTCTGGCGGCGCTCAGCCGCCCACGAGTCGCTCCACGAACTCCCGCGCTCGGCGTGCCTCGGTCCTCAACGAAGGGGCATCACCCGGTTTCAGACACTCGACCACTAGCGGACCGCTTCGGAAACCTCCCGCGATCAGCTGGTCCATCAGCTTGCGGAAATTGACACGACCATCCCCGGGCGTGAGCAAAACCCGGCCTGGCGCCGCCGGCTCGTAGTCCTTCACGCACATGCCGGTCACCAGCCCCGCCACCGCGGGCGCGTCGACGGTCGGATCAAGCCCGCCGTTGGAGTAGTACAGAATATTGCCGGGATCGTACCAAATGCGAAAACTCGGATGGTTCACCCGTTCGACCGCGGCGCGACATTGCGGCCCCGTCGCGTTGAGTCCGCCGTGCGGTTTCAGGCTGATCTCGACATTCCGGGCCCTCGCATGTTCGCAACAGTCGGCGATCGCCGCGTAATATGCGTCGTAGAACTCCCGGCGGCCGATCCCACCCATCAGCAGATTCCGGGAGCCGCAGATGGCGCACAGATCAATGAGCCGTCGCAGCGCGGCGGCGCCGGCGGTCGCCGAGACGGCGACGGGAATATCCCCGCCGTACACAGAGACGATGGACAGCCCTCGCTGCCGGACTTCCGCGCCGATCTGCGCGGCCTCCTCCTCGGTGACGTCCGCGCTGATGACGAGCCGCCGCGGCAACTTGGTGGTCATGAGGCCGACGTAACGAAACCCGGCCTCCGCGATCGCGTCGAGCGCGAAGCGGAGATCGAACTCTGCCCACGGGCGGGTATAGCAGCCGATCCGCCACTGTTCCGCCGGGGCGGTGTGGCGGCCGGCCGCATTGAGCAGGCCGGCGAGTGCGGCCAGTCTCAGACATGCCCTTCGGCGGATCATCGAAACTTTCCGGCGCGGCTGCTCTTCGGCTCCGTTGCCGGACGGATCGAAGCGTCGCACACGGGAGGGCTCATATCAATTCCACCAGCGCCCGGTTCCGAAGGTTTGCTCCCCCCGCAGGGGGCGAGCGACGGCGCGCCAGCGACTTGCGCGACGCGCGAAAATGGCGATACTGCGGACACGTTGCGGGCGGCCTTCGGCGCAACCATCGCTGCTGCGGCCGGACGGAGCCGCCGCGCGATGATGAATGAATCGGACTGAGGCGAGCGATCTGCACACGATGCGCCACAGCGCGGCCCACGTGATGGCCGCGGCGGTCTGTCGGCTGTTTCCGGGCGTACGGCTGGACATTGGTCCGGCAACCGAGGACGGGTTTTATTACGATTTTGATCTTGAACACCGTCTCGGTCCCGACGACTTCGAACGCATCGAAGCGGAGATGGCCGCCATTGTGCGGGAAGATCACCCGTTCGAGCGATTCGAAACCACGCGCGAGGAGGCGCGGCGGCGACTGGAGGCGGCGGGTCAGACGTACAAGCTGGAGCGGCTGGCGGAGATCCCCGACGGTGAACCGATCACGTTCTATCGCAGCGGCGAGTTTGTGGACCTGTGTCGGGGACCTCATGTCGCCAGTACCGGCCGGATTGGCGTGTTCAAAATCCTGAGCGTCGCCGGCTCCTACTTCCGGGGTCGCGAGACCAATCCGATGCTGCAGCGCGTCTACGGCACGACGTTCCCGACGCGCGAGGAGCTCGAGGCGTATCTTCGTCAGCTCGAGGAGGCCCGGCGCCGCGACCACCGGCGGCTGGGGCGTGAACTAGATCTCTTTAGCGTGGAGGAGGCGGTGGGGCCCGGCCTCATCCACTGGCATCCGAAGGGTGCGCGGGTACGTTGCATCATCGAAGAGTTCTGGCGGCGCGAACACTTTCGTGCCGGCTACCAGATGCTCTTCACGCCGCACGTCGGGCGGGCGGAACTGTGGGCGACGTCCGGCCATTTGGACTTCTACCGCGAGAGCATGTACGCGGCGATGCGGATCGACGAGCAGGAGTATTTCATCAAGCCGATGAACTGCCCGTTCCACATCCAGATTTACCGTAGCCGCCGCCGTTCCTATCGCGAGCTGCCGATCCGCTACGCAGAGCTCGGCACCGTGTACCGGTATGAGAAGGCCGGTGTGCTGCACGGCCTTCTGCGGGTGCGGGGGTTCACCCAGGACGACGCGCACATCATCTGCGCGCCGGAGCAGGTCGAGGCTGAGATTCGCTCGGTGATCCGGTTCGCCCGGCGAATGTGGGCCGCGTTCGGGTTTGAGCGGATTGCGGCGTATCTAGCGACGCGTCCAGAGAAGGCGGTGGGTGAGCCCGAGCAGTGGACGCAGGCGATCGCCGCGCTCGAGACGGCGCTGCGCGCAGAGGGGATCCCGTACGAGACGGACGTCGGCGGCGGCGCGTTCTACGGGCCCAAGATCGACCTCAAGGTCCGCGATGCCATCGGCCGCGAGTGGCAGATGAGCACCGTGCAGTTCGATTTCAACCTCCCCGAGCGCTTCGACATGACGTACGTCGGCCCCGACGGCGCGGAGCACCGACCGTACATGGTGCACCGCGCGCTGTTCGGCAGCATCGAGCGGTTCTTCGGAATCCTGGTGGAACACTACGCCGGCGCGTTTCCGCTCTGGTTGGCGCCGGAACAGGTGCGCGTGTTGCCGGTCAGCGAGCGCACGCTCGCCTATGCGCGGCGCGTCGCAGAGACCATGGCCGCCCGGGAGTTGCGCGTGACAGTGGACGAGTCGCCCGATAAAATCGGCGCGAAAATTCGGCAGGCACAGGCGGACAAAGTTCCCTACATGGCTGTCGTCGGGCAGAAAGAGGAAGCGGCGGGCTCGATCGCGCTGCGACATCGTACGGAGGGAGAGCTGGGGGCGATGCCGCTGGAGGATGCGATGGCCCGTCTCGAAGAGGAAATCGCCCGCAAGGGCTGCTGCGCCGCCGTGTAACGCCGCGTTGCCTGGGCACAGGAGGACCACCATCAGGACATTCATCCGCACCAATCACCGCATCCGGGTTCCCGAGGTTCGCGTCGTGGGACCGGATGGCCGCCAGATCGGCATCATGCGCACCTCCGATGCGCTCGCGCTGGCCGAGCGCGAGCATCTCGATCTGGTGGAGATCGCGCCGAACGCCACCCCTCCAGTTTGCCGGATCATGGACTTCGGCAAATTCAAGTACGAGACGGAGAAAAAGGAGCGGGAGGCCCGCCGGCACCAGTCCGCCGGCCGCGTGAAAGAGATCCAGTTTCACGCGAACGTGGACGAGCACGACTACCAGACCAAACTGCGGAAACTCCGCGACTTCATTCAGGAGGGCCACCGGGTGAAGGTCGCGCTCTTTTTCCGCGGTCGAGAGAACGTCCATCAGGAACTCGGGTACGCGCTGCTGCAGCGCGTGATGAACGATTGCCAGGACATCGCGATGCCGGATCAGGTGCCCACCTCGATGGGCCGGATGCTGGTGATGATGCTCGGCCCCCGGCGGGGGCTTCGAAAACCCGCCGGCTCCCCGCCTGCGGGCACCTCGACAGCGGAGAGCGCGTCCCGGCCCGCGCCGCCGCCGTCCAGTCCGCCACGCTGATCCTTCCCGCTGCGGCGCCATCTCAGTTTCTCACGGGGGGCGGCAGTGCGGCCCGCCGGCCGAGAGCGCCGAGCGGATCGCCGGACGCCAACGGTATCTCGTGAGAACACCGGTGCGCGCCCTCGCACATCGGCGGACGAGGGGCCGGCGTCGAGAGTGAACCGGCACGCCGAAAGTCGGAGGGCGGGGGCGAACGGACTCGTTGCGCGGGCCAGTCAGGTGTACGCTGCATTCTCGGAAGGACCTTTTCAGCGGGCTTCGGCGATGGAGGACATGGAACTGCTTCAGCGGCGGCTGGCGGCCGCCCGTGGCGACGAGCTCTGTGACCTGGTCATCGAGAACGCGAGCGTCGTCAACGTTCTCACCGGAGAACTGGAATCGGTGTCGGTTGGAGTTTGCGAGGGCATCATCGTGGGGCTGGGACAGTATGCCGGTCGCGAGCGCGTGGACGCCGCCGGGCAGTTTCTGGTGCCCGGCCTGATTGATGCCCACCTTCACATCGAGAGCACGCTGCTGTCGCCCGGCGAGTTCGCGCGGGCTGTGGTGCCCCGCGGCACGACCGCGGTGATCGCAGATCCGCACGAAATTGCCAACGTGCACGGGGTAGAGGGAGTTCGGTGGATGCTGCGGGCGGCCCGCGATTTACCGCTGGAGGTGTTTGTGATGCTGCCCTCCTGTGTGCCGGCGACGCCTTGGGAGTCTGCCGGGGCCTCACTGGACGCGGCTATGCTGGCGCCATTGCTCGCGGAACCGGGGGTGCTGGGCATTGGCGAAATGATGAACTTTCCGGCTCTCATCGCGGGCGATCCGGAGATGCTGCGGCGCGTCGCGCTGGCCGGGGAACGAGTGGCCGATGGCCATGCGCCGGGCGTGCGGGGGCCGGCGCTGAACGCCTATCTGCTAGCCGGGGCGGCGACGGACCACGAGAGTACATCGCTCGAGGAGGCGCGTGAGAAGCTTCGGCGCGGGATGCATCTGCACCTCCGCGAGGGTAGCTCCGAGCACAATCTCGCGGAATTGGCAGCCGTGGTCACACCGCTGAGCTCTGAGCGTTGCTCGCTGGCGAGCGACGACCGGCATCCCGACGATCTCATCCGGTACGGTCATATGGACCACGCGGTCCGGACTGCGATTCGCGCGGGTATTCCACCGCTCACTGCCATCCGGCTGGCCACGTGGACCGCCGCACGACGGTACGGGCTGCGTCGTCTCGGAGCGATCGCGCCCGGCTACCAGGCGGATTTCTTTCTGACCGATTCGCTGGAGTCCTGCCGCCCGTCGCTGGTGTTCAAGCGGGGACGCGTCGTCGCGAGCGATGGTCACTGCGTCGCACACATTCCACCGACGCCACCGCCGCCGTCCGCCGCATTGAAGGTGGCGCCATTTGACGCGGCGAGCTTCGCGATCCCTGCGGACCGCCCGCGGCGCGTGCGGGTGATCGAGCTGGTGCCCGGTCAGATTGTGACGCGCAGTACGATCGCGGAGGCACCGGTGGTCGGGTCTCGACTCTCTGCGGACCCGGGTCGCGATCTGGTGAAGTTGGCGGTGATCGAGCGCCATCGAGGGTCGGGCAGAATCGGTCTGGGGTTCGTCCGCGGATTTGGGTTTCGCCGCGGCGCAATTGCGGGGACCGTGGCGCACGATGCGCACAATTTGATTGCGGCGGGTGTGCGTGATGAAGACATTGCCGCCGCTGCCGCCGCGTGTGTCGACATGGGGGGCGGTTTGGCGGTCGCCGCCGATGGAGGGACCCTCGCTCGACTGCCCCTGCCGATCGCGGGGCTGATGAGCGATCGGCCGCTGCATGAGGTGGTGAGGGCTCAGGAACGGCTGCTCGATGCCGCGCGTTCGCTGGGGGGCTCCCTGGACAATCCGTTCATGGCGCTCTCGTTTTTGTCGCTCACCCCGATCCCGGAGCTTCGGCTGACCGATCGCGGCTTGTTTGATTCGGTCTCGTTCCGACCCGTGCCGCTGGTGATCGACTAATCGTTCGATGCGGGCAACCCCTCATGGCGCCGGCAGTCGCTTTGGCCAGCGGTTGTTCCAGCCGTCAAAGCTCACCCGCACCGGCGGGCCGTCAGGCAACCGACGGACGAAGATCTGGTAGTTTGACTCGAACGCGAGATGATCGTGCTGGCCGGGCCGGCACGCACCCCAGAGGAGCCACTGACCATCGGGGGTGATGGCCGGGAAGTACTCGTGCCCGAGCGGCGCATCCAGGTCGAGTAGGAGTTCCGGCTCGCCCCGCTCCACCCTGCGGATCGCGATGCCGGTGCCCTGCTTCATGCCGCCCTCGCGGATGAAGACAATGCGTCGGCCGTCGGGATGCCAGACCGGTTCGCAGCCCGCGCCGAGGTGCTCGATCGCGCCGCGCTCCAGATCCGCGGTCCAGACCTGCCAGCCGCGGCGTCCACCGCGGTTGGAGATGAAGGTGAGCCGCCGTCCGTCGGGGCTCATCCTTGGCTTTACGATCGCGAATCCGCCGAATCCTTTCGGGCCGGGGAAAATCTCGCGCGGTTCTCCGCCCTGCAAGGGGACGATCATCACGCGTGAACGATCGCGTTCGAAAATCACCGTGTGGCCGTCGGGCGTGAAGGTCGGGAATGTGCCATCCGCGGCAAGCTGCCGGTCGTGGGTGCCGTCAGGACGGCAGATGCGAATCTCGCTGGGCGCACGTTTGGAAAGGGTGACCGCGCGCGCATAGACGATCCAGCTGCCGTCCGGTGAAACATCCGGATACATTTCGTGTTCCGGGCCATCCGCGACGGCCACCGGCGGAGAACCGTCCAGGGACATGCGCCAGATCCCAAAGCTACCTGAGCGGGTGCTGTCATAGACGATTTCTCCACCAAATGCCGCAGCGGTTGCGCGCAGCGCCGCGAGCTCTGCGGGGGATGGGCGGTCCGCCGGCCCCGCCGCGTGCGGCGCGACCCGCCGCGGCAGGCGCGCAATCCCGACCGCCAGGAGTGCCACGATCGCCGTGGCCAGCGCTGCTTTCGCGTAGAAGGCGGCGGGCCGGTCGCGCACTTGCATCGGTGCGGCCGGCGCACAGCGGTGACGCCATATTGGCAGCAGCAGCGCGACCAGCGCGGCCAGCCCGATCCCATATCCCCATGCCTGCGTGAAGAGGTGATGTGCAATACTGGTCATCTTCGCAATGTCCGGCGCAAAGCCCAGCAGCCGGAACACCACTGCCCAGGTCCCCTCGTACACACCGAATCCGGCAATGCCCGAGACCGGAAGGCTCGCCGCCATTTCCGAGGCGCAAAGACCGAGAAACACGCGGGCCGGGTCTAGGTCGGACCAGGTGTGCCCGAGTGGGCTGAGCAGCGCATAAAGAAAGACGTACAGCGAGGCGTACTTGCCCACCCGCAGCAGGATGGAAAGTGCCAACACGCGTCCATAGAGGCCGGCCGCCTGCACTCGGCGTACTTCCGCACCGGTGTCCTGCAGCAACGTGCCGATGCGCTCTCGCCAGCGGCGGCCGCCCGGCCACGCGCGCCGCACCACCTGCGCGGCGAAGCTCAGCGCCGATGGCAGAATGGCCAAAGCCGCGATGGTGCCCGCCAGTAGCACCAGCCCACCAGCGAGCAGGCCGCCCGCGGGCAGCGCACCGGCCGCGCCAGCGCGCCAGGCCGCCAACACGATCAGCGGTGCGAGCGCGAGAATCTCAAAGACAAAGGTAATGGAAAACGTCGACATGGCCACCGCCAGCGGGATGCCGAGCCGGGTGGTGAAAAAGTACACATCAATCAGCGTGCCCAGGCGCGCAGGCAGCAGATCGGAGAAGGCATTCCGCACCAGCACGATCAGGAACAGCTGCCCCGGCGGCGCTTCAAAGCCGCCCAGCCTCAGCAGCAGGCGGTAGCGCCACAGTCGAACACCGCTGGTGGTCAACGACAGCACCGCGAACATCCCGATCCCGCGCAGGTCCGCATTGCGCAACAGATCGAGCACGTCGCCGGGCCGCACGTGGCGGAAAAGGTATCCCAGAATGGAAACCGTGATCGCCGCGTTGACCGCGACGATCACCCATCGGCGCAGTCCGCGGCCATCCCTGGCCGGGCCGCCGTTCGTTGTCTCGTCCATGACGAACCGGTAGCATGGGCACCCATGGACGACAAGCCGACCGCTGGTGGTGCGCTGCGTGCGGTCACGCTGCTCGGCTCCGCGTCGGGCCGCAACGCGGGCGACGCGGCGCTGATTGCGGCGATCCGCGCCGAAATCAATGCGGCGTGCGGCCGCCCGCTTCGCTATGAGGTGCCGACCACGCGACCGACGTTCATTCGTTCGGAATACGGGCCGGACGTCGAGCCGGTGAGTCTGCTGCCCTGGACCGGCTCGTTGCGGATGCTGGGCCCGACCACCTGGCGATCGGTGCTGCGGACGGACCTCTCACTGATTTTCGATGCGATTCTGTTCGACCGCGCGTTATGGAACCCGATGTTCAACTTCCTCTCGTCGCTGTATGTGGTGCTTGGCTGTGCGCATCGTCGCGGACGGCGCTTCGCCGCCTACAACGTGGGCGCCGGCCCCGTCACCACCGCGGCTGGGCGCCGGATGTTGCGCGAGCTTGCCGAACGAATGACGTTCATCACCGTACGGGACGAGGATTCGCGCGATGTGCTGCGGGAGCTCGGCCTGCGGAACCCGCGGCTGGTGGTTACTGCCGACGCGGCGCTCACTGCTCCCGCCTGCGATGATGCGCGCGCGGACGCGCTGTGGCGTGCGGCCGGCGCCGATCCCGCGCTCGCGCCGCCATTGCTTGCGGTGAACATCAACCGATATCTCGATTCGTGGGCCGGCGTGGGCGGCCCCCGCCTGACGCCCGAACGGTTTCTGCAGACGATGGCCGAGGCGCTGAACCGCGCGAACCGGCAGATCGGCGCGCGGGTGGTGCTCGTCGCGACGCAGCACGCGGACGTGCCGATCACGCGCCGACTCGCCGCGAGGCTGGCTGGCACACCGGCGCAGCCCTCTGCGGTCGTCACGAATGTCGAGCACTCCCCGGCGGACCTGAAGGGAATGCTGCGCCGGGTGGAGCTGTTGTTTGGCATGCGGTTGCACGCGATGATTTTGGCTTCTTCGGAGCTGACGCCGATCTGCGGTCTGGCCTACCAGCCGAAGGTTCACCACTACTATCGGCGGATCGGTTTGCGCGAGCGCAGCCTCGATTTTGCAGAGTTCGGCGCGGAGTCGGTCGCGGCGCATTTGGAGCTTGCATGGCGCGATCGCGCGGCGATCCGCGCGCGCCTGTGCGAAGTAGTGCCGCAGCTGCAGCGGCGCAGCCGGATCGCGGCGAGGCTGGTTGCCGCGGTGGACCGGGGCGAGGACCTCGACGCCGCGATTGCGCAGTTGGACGGCCGGTGAGCGCTGGGACCCACAGGCGTGCCGTCGCCGCGGCGACAGGGCTGGCCGCAGCGACGTTCGCGGTCTGGATAGTCTTCTCCTGGCCGCTAGCGCGGCGGCTCAGTGTCGGCATTCCGTCCTCCTCCCAAAACATTGAGATCGGCGCGGAGCGGCGGATGGTGCCGGGCGATCACCTGCAGCTCTTCTATCACTATTGGCTGGCGGCAGACATGCTCTCGGGCCGCACGCCCTGGTTTCACAACATCTACGAGTTCAACACCGGCGATGACGCGGAGCGGTTTCGGCTGCACGCGCATTACGCGCCGATGTCGTGGGTGTTCGCGTTGGGCTCCGTGGTCTTACCGCGCGCGGCCGCCTACAACCTGACGGGTCTGTTTTCGCTCTGGCTGACCGTTTGGCTGACCTGGCGGTTGGCGCGCCGTCACACGGAGGATCCGGTTTGGGCGGCGGCGGCGGGGGTGCTCGCGGTGCTGCTGCCCTACCGCTGGGCGCAGCTCCTGGGGGGTAGTCCGGCGGGGCACGCGATGGCGTGGGTGCCGCTGATTTGTCTGGGCGTGGACATCGCGGTACGGGAGCTGCGCGTCGCCGGGGCGGCGCTGGCGGGCATCGGGCTGCTGTTTGCGGCGTGGGGCGACAGCCACGTGTTCTTCTTTGGCGCGTTGGGGGCGGCCGGATGGGCACTCGTTGCGATGCTGGGTGCCGAGACGAGATGGAAGGACGCGGCGAGCGCGCGGCGACTGATTCGGCTGTTGCTGGCCGGGCTCGTGTTCGTAGTCCCCGCGGTACTGATGCTCTGGCTGAAAACCCGCCACCTGGCGGAGACGACCGCGGCGGTGGAGCGCACGCTTGCGGAAGTGCGCATCTTCTCGCCTTCACCGCGCGATTTTTTCCGGCGCGCTGGCGGTGGCCTGCCGGGGCACGTGTACATCGGTTTCGCGCTGCCAGTCCTTACTGCGGTGCTGACCCTGTGGCAGTTGAAGCGGCCGACCGACACGGCGGCGCGATGTCGTCGGCGCGCGTTCTGGCTGCTGATCGGACTGATGGGGCTGATCGGGCTGCTGGCGATGGGACCGCGCGGTCCGCTGGATGGGTTGGTGTGGCGCGCGGCCAGCCGCGCGCTCCCGCCGTACCGCTGGGTGCGCCAGCCGGCGAAAGTTCTGTGCCTTCTGCCCACCTACTGGCCCTTGGCGCTTGCGCTGGGTGCCTCGAATGGTTTGAACCTCCGCCGCCGGCTCGCGCTGCCCGTCACCGCGCTGGCGGTCGTGGCCATCGCCGCCGACTACCGCGGCCGCGTGTCTGCGACGGTCTGTCTGCTCGACGCCGAGAACGCCGCCTACCGGGCGGTCGCGGAAGCCGCTGCCGGCGAGGGCCGGCCCGCCCGCGCGCTGGTGCTGCCCATCTGGCCCGGCGATGCCGCAGAAAGCTCCGCGTATTCGTACTACGCGTCGCTGTATCGAATCCGGCTTGCGAACGGCTATTCCCCGGCGATCCGGCGGCGCTACCTTGCGACGTTCTATCGTCGTTTCCGGAACTTCAACCACGGCGACTTTGATGCGGAGGGGCTCGACGAGCTGTGGCGGCGCGGTATCCGAGCGATCGTGATCCATGAGGACTCCTCCGAAAAGGTCAGTCCGTTTCCGGCCGGTTTTCTCTGCACCGTGGCGTCGCAGCACCCGCGCCTGCGGCTATTGGCGCGGGACGGCCGGGTATGGGCCTATGCGTTGACGCCACCGACGGAGGGAGGCGGCGCGGAGGGGGCGGCGCAACCGGCGCCATTGGGTACGGCGATGTGGGCGCCGTCGCGCCGGCTTGAGGGAGAGCGCGGCCGTCCTCGTTCGTGGGAATTGACGGATCCGGCCTGCTCCGGCGGCGCGCACGGCGCGCTGTCGCACCCCTCGGACCTCATCGAGTTTCCCCGCGTGCCGGTGCGGTTTGCGCCCGACGTGGCGTGGCGGCTGCGCGTCCGGGGCCAGGGGACCCTCAACGCGGAGTGGGCCGGTGATTCGCAGACCAATCACATGGAGCTGATCGTGAAGTCCCCGGACGCATGGTCGTGGCTTTCGGTGTCGACCCCCCGCCTCAGCGATGACCGCGCCGCGCTGCGCCTCTCGCGGCGCGAGGGCCGCGTAGAGCTCGACGTCGCGCTGTTTGTGAACGATGCACCGCTGAACGTCGCCGTGGACCCTGTGCTTCGTTTGCCGGCGAGCTGGTTTTTCCGCGCGGGACATCTTGTGCCGGGACCGGGCGGCGGGCTCACGGCGGTTCGCCTCGAGCGCGACCGGGACCCGTCGGACCGCGTGTTCTATGGCCCGTGGCGTCCGCTGGCGCCGGGCCGGTACCGTGCCCGGCTGCAGGTTCGCGTGCCGGAACCGACCGCACCGGGGATCCATCTGGGTGACTTCGCGGTGGAGCAGCCTCCCGCCGGCTCGGTTCCGATCAAGGTGCCCGCGCCGACCGGGGGCAGCAGGCCCGAGATTTCGTTCGTTCAGACGAACGACATTCCCCTCATTGTCTCATTCCGGTTCAGCCGTGCCGCCGACCTCGTGATCGAGGCTCTGGAACTGGAGGCGGAACGATAGTGGCGCATCTCTTGCGGAGGCGAAAAGTTCGCGACGCCGAGGTCTTGCCGGCTGAAGAAAGATTCGCGAAAAAAGACCGCGGAGGCCGCGCCCGATGAGAAAGCGAGTGACTGTTCTTGCTGCGTTGTTTGCTGCCGCCGCCGCCGTGGCGGGTGCCCCGCAGTCGGCGTGGACGCCCCGCATTTTCGTGCTGAAGTATCTCGGCAAGGATGCCGCGCCGGAACGAACGACGCGCTTCGTCGTGGGCGAGACCTCGGCGCTGGTGTTCGCAATTCAGACTTCGGGGAGCGGCTCGGCGGATCCGAGTCGGTTCGATGCCGGCTGGTTCGTCGTTGCGCCGGACGGACGCCGGCTGGCCGCTGCCGATAGCCGGCTTCAAGCCACCGGTCGGAATCCTCGCGATCCGTCGCTCCTGATGCTGAGTCCTACGCCGACGATGACGCTGGGCCCGTCCGAAGCGACCGGTGTGTATCGGGTGCGGCTCAGCGTGACGAATACCGTCGATGGCGCGGTCGGCGAGACCGAGACGCCGTTCTTTGTGTTTCTCACGCCCGGTGCGCGGGACCTCGTGCCGGGACCCGAGCCCGTGGAAAGCATCGAACTCGCTCCGGTGCTATTGGAACCGGCGTTCTGGGGGATCTCGCTGGATGAGCTGGCCGCGAAGCTCTGGCCCGCCGGTTTCGCGTGGGTTGACCTTGACCGTCGCGGCCTGCGGTCCGCCGCCCGCGTGGCGACGCTGTTCGGTCAGCGGGCGTCGGAGGTGAACATCGCGCTCAGCAACGAGCGGCCGGCGGAGGTGAGGATCTCGCTCTACAGCCGCGGCGACGAGGCGCCGATCCCGCACGACGCGTTGACGAACCGGGTGAGCCAGGTGATCGCGCGTCTTCGGGCGTTGACGGGCCGCCCGCCGCAAACCGTGCTGCCGCCCGCCGGGGCGGGTGCGAGCTCGCGGTTTCGAACGTTTGCGTTGGTCTGGCCGCGCGGTGCGGATGCGATCCGTCTCGAGTACGGCTGGTCCGAGGTGCGGACGGGTGGAGCGGCGGGTCGCACGCTGATGCCGGAATTCATCACGGTGACTCTGAAACCGCAGGAGGGCGCTGCGACAGCGGTGATGGCGACGAAACTCCTCGTGACGCCGGGCGCGCTGGCGAAGAACGTCCGACGCACACCAGACGGCGACGTCTTTATCGAGAACATCCCGATGGTGGACCAGGGCGAGAAGGGCTACTGCGCCGCCGCCGCCGGCGAGCGGGTGCTGGAGTATTACGGAGGGGACGTCGACCAACACGAGCTGGCGCAGCGCATGCAGATGGATTCGGGCGGAGTGTCGTTCGAGAACATGGTCCGTGGGCTGCGGACGATCGCGCAGTCACTTGGGCTGCAGGTCCGTATGCTGATGGAGTTCGACCGCAGCACGATCGAACGGCTGCTCGCGGATTACGAGAAAATGGCCCAAAAGATGGGGCGCCCTCCGCTGCGGCCGGCGGCCGGACAGCGGGATCTCTACGGCGATGTCAGCCCGTGGACGCTGCTCGACAAAGAAGTGTTTCTCGCCAGCCGCACGCGCGATCCGACCGAAATCGAGCGTTTTCTGCGCTGGATCCAAGGGAGGGTGGATGCCGGCATACCGCTGTGCCACGGCGTGATCATCGGAATTCTGCCCGAGGAGGCCGAGCTGGGGCAGCCGGCCGGCCTGCATCTGCGGCTGATCATCGGGTACAACCTGCGGCGGCGCGAACTCCTGTACACCGACAGCTGGGGGCCCGGCCATGAGCGAAAACGGATGCCGCTGAGTCACGCCTGGGCGATGACGGTCGCGCTCTTTACGATCGAGCCGCGCTGATGGCGGGCGGCTCGCGTCGGTCCTCTGATCGCAGGGTCGTCGCAGATTTCCATGGATGGGATGGCCACCGAGCGGGCGTTTCCAAACCTTGGACAGCGCCCGAGGCCGCCCCGTCCAGCGGTTCGAGCGGAGCCGGAGCACGATCTCAACCAAGCGCATGGGAGGGGAACTGCTATGCGCGGACGCACCTGCGACGGGCCGTTGCGGTCCCTGGAAATGGCGGTTGCGCCGGCGGGAGGGATCTCTCAGTCGGCTTCGTCGGCGTCTTCTCGGCGCCGCCGGCAGCGCCGGCAGATGCCGCGGCGGGATCCCTCGATGAAAGCCGCCCATGTGGCGGCGAGCCCCTCTGTGAAGTCTGTCCGGAGGCGTTCCATCACCTCTGCGAGAGGTCGACCGGACTGAAAGACCAATCGGAATGCGGCGCGGAGTTGCTGGCGCTCTTCCGGCGTCACGCCGGCACGCCGTAGGCCGACCAGGTTCAGCCCGGCCACGCGGTTGCGCTCCACGCCTGCGGCGGTGCATCCCGGCAGGATGTCCAAACCGATACCCGCGCCGCCGCCGATCATCGCGAGCGCGCCGATGCGGGTAAACTGGTGCACGATCACATTGCCGCTGAGGAACGCGCGGTCGCCGATTTCCACATCGCCGGCGAGCAACACGCCGTTGGCGAGGATCACGCCTGCACCGAGGCGGCAGTTGTGCGCGACGTGACTGTTCGCCATCAGAAAGCAGCCCGGGCCGATCACGGTGGCCGAGCCCGCATGGGTGCCGCGGTGGATGGTCACGCCCTCGCGGATCACGCAGCGCTCGCCAATTTCGACGTGGCTGTCGGCGCCGCGGAATTTGAGGTCCTGCGGTACGTCGCCGAGCACTGCGTGCGCGTGGATGCGGCAGTCGGGGCCGAGGCGGACATGTTCGAGCAGTACCGCGTAGGGGCCGATGCGGCAGCGGTCGCCGACGACAACGTGCGGGCCGATCACCGCGCCGGGACCGATCTCGACATCGTTGCCGAGCTCCGCGCGGGGGTGGACGATCGCGGTGGGGTGGATGCTCATGGCGGCGCGTCCGTGTCGTCGAAGCTGACCAGTCCCGATTCCCGAAGGCTGCAGTAGCGGGCGGGGGAATCGGGGTGCGCGGCGCGGCCGAGAATCACGTGGTCGAGCACGCGAATGTCCACGGCCCGACCGGCGGCGACGAGGCGGCGGGTCATTGCGAGATCGTCCGCGGAGGGCGTCGGGTCGCCGGAGGGGTGGTTGTGGCAGAGGATGACCGCCGCGCTGCAGGCGCGGATCGCGGGCTCGAAGACCTCGCGCGGGTGCACGAGGCTTGCGTCGAGGATGCCGCGGGTGATCTCGACGGGATGCCGGGGGATCAGCCGGTTTTTCTTGTTGAGCGGCAGCACCCAGAACACTTCGACGGTCTCGCGCTCCGCGTGAGGGCGGACTGCGCGGTCCACGTCGGCGGGGCTGCGGATCGCGGGGCGGTCGCGGAGCTGTTCGTCGCGCACTCGTCGCCCGAGCTCGAACGCGGCCAGCAGTGTCAGCGCCTTCACCTTCTTGATGCTCTTGATCGAGGCGAGTTCCGCGAGCGAGGCGCGGCTGAGCTCCGCGAGCGAGCGGTGCTGTCGGAGGAGGTCGCGCGCGAGCTCCAGCACGTTGCGCCCGCGCATGCCGGTGCGCAGCAGCACCGCCAGCAACACATCGTCCGGCACGTGGGCGGGGCCGAAGCGCTCCAGCAGTTCGCGGGGCTGCAGGTCGGGAGGGAGATCGCGGATGCGCACCGCGGCGGGGTAGACCATCGCGGGCCGCTGGGTGGGGTCGTTCACGGGGGCGGCTCCGCCGAACGGTACGGCTCGATCAGCGCGCGATGGCGTGCGGGGATGGTGCCGCTGAGCCGAATGCGCTCGCCGTTCATGCTCTCCGATTGTATGGCCGCATGTTCGCGGATCAACGCGAGCGTGCGGCCGTCGGTGGCGGGCACCTCGATCTCGAAGGGGAGCCCGCGCTCGCGCAGGGCTTCCGCAATCGCCCAGCGGAGTTCGTCGAGTCCCTCACCGCGCGCCGCCGAGATGAGGACGCACTGGCCGGCACCGTGGGCGAGCCGCCGCGCCCGGTCGGCCGCGCCGGGCAGGTCGGTCTTGTTCAGTGCGAGGATCCGCGGCCGATCGGCGGCCCCGATCTCGCGCAGGACGGCGTCCACCGCCTCGATGTGCCGGTCGGCGGCGGCGTGTGCGCAGTCCACCACGTGTACCAGCAGGTCGGCGCGGGCGGCCTCCTCGAGCGTGGCCTGAAAGGCCTCGATCAGCCGGTGCGGGAGCTTGCGGATGAATCCGACAGTGTCGGTCAGCAGCGCGGGCTGGTGGTTCGGCAGTTCAAGGCGCCGGGTGGTGGGATCGAGCGTCGCGAAGAGACGGTCATCCGCGAGCACCTCTGCGCCGCACAGCGCGTTGAGCAGTGTGGATTTGCCGGCGTTCGTATAACCGACGAGGCAGACGAGCGCCCAACCGTGGCGGCGACGGCCGCGCCGCAGTTCCTCGCGGCGTTCTCGTACCAGCTCGAGCTCGGCACGGATCCGCGCGATCCGGCGGTCGATGCGGCGGCGGTCCATTTCCAGGCGCGTCTCACCGGGACCCCGCAGGCCGATGCCGCCCCGCTGCTGCTCGAGCCGGCCTCGGCTGTGCCGCAGTCGTGGTCGCAGATATTCCAGCTGTGCGAGCTCGATCTGCAGCCGCCCCTCGCTGGTGTGGGCGCGCTGCGCGAAGATGTCGAGGATCAGCTGGGTGCGATCCAGCGCGCGCAGGCCGGTGAGATCCTCGAGATTGCGGGCCTGCGCGGGAGCAAGGTCGTCGTCGAAGATCAACAGCGTCGCGCCGGCGGCCGCCGCCTCGCGCCCGATCGCTTCCGCGCGCCCGCGGCCGATCCAGGTTGCGGCATCGGGCTCGCGCAGTCGCACCAGCGATTCCCCGGCGACGCGCACGCCGGCGGTGCAGGCGAGCTCTCGCAGTTCGTCGAGCGTTTCGCGGGCGGACCACTCCGGCTCGTTGCCGTGTCGCACGCCGACGAGCCATGCGACCTCTGTGGCCGCCGGTTCAGATTGCGGTGGCGATCGGTCCATCGCGTTCCCACAGCCGGCGCACCGCGTCCGCCACGCTTTCGACTGTTGCGTCCGGACGCACCCGGACCCACTCCATTTTGGCCTGGTGCCGGAACCATGTCATCTGGCGGCGCGCGAGCCGGCGCGTGCGGCGGATGGTTTCGGCGATGGCTTCTTCGACGGTGAGCCGGCCATCCAGCACCGCGAGCGCCTCGCGATAGCCGATCGCCTGCAGCGCGGCGTCCGCGAGGCCGCCCGGCCGCGAGCGCAGCGCCGCCGCTTCGTCGAGCAGGCCGGCCGAGAACATCCGGCGAACCCGGTCCGCGATGCGGCGGTCGAGATCGGCTTTTTCGCGCCAGAGACCGACGAGACGGGGCGGGGCGGGCCACGTGGCCGGGGGTGTCGCTTCGCCGCCCTGTCGCGCGATTTCGTAGATCCGGATCAATCGCCGCGGATTCTCGGGATCGCGCAGCTGCGCGTAGGCGGCCGGCGCCGCACCGCGCACCAGCTGTTGCAGACCGCGGAGGCCGCTCTGTCGGAGCACCGCTTCGGCCTCGGTGCGGGCGGAGGGCTCGGCGGCCGGCCGCGGTGCGAGGCCCTGTAGCAGGCATCGGAAGTAGAGGCCGGTGCCCCCGACCGCGATCCAGGGCTGGCGCCGGTCGGCCAGAGGGTCACGAACCGACTGCAGGTACCGCCCGACGCTGCAGGTTTCCGAGGGGTCCACCAGGTTCACGCCCGCGTAGCCGAACGCGTCGAGCTGCGCGCGCGGTGGCTTGTCCGTGCCGACATCCATGCCCCGATAGACGAGCATCGAGTCCACCGAAAGAATCCGCGCCCCGAGTTGTTCGGCGAGCCGGTGGGCGACGGCGGTCTTGCCGACGGCGGTGGGACCGGCGAGCGTGAACAGCGGCGTGGCCACGATGTCAGGCATCGGGGGCGCGGGGCGCTGGCGCGCGGCGTTCGCGACGTTCCGCCCACCAGCTCGAAACCGCAAAGGTGATCATCGCCAGCGTGATGCCGCTGTCGGCGAGATTGAACGCCGGAAACTCGTAACGACCGAACTGCAGGCTGATGAAGTCGGTGACATAACCCAGCCGGAGGCGGTCCATCAGGTTGCCGACGATGCCGCCCACCAGTAGTCCGAGCGCGACGCGGTGCGCGCGGGTCGGCCGGACCAGTACGGACCGGAACCCGACCAGCAGGAGGAGCGTGACCAGAGAGATCATCGCGAGCCAGAAGTTCGCACCGCGGAACATCCCCCAGGCGGCGCCGGTGTTGCGCACGTAGGTGAGGTAGGCGAAGCCGTCGAGAAGCGGGCGCGTTTCGTACAGCGCGAACGTGTGTCGTACCAGTTCCTTGGTCCACTGGTCGCTGAGCACGAGCACGACCGCGACGGCCAGCGCCAGCATCGGGGGAAGATGCTCCGTCAGTTCTCCTGCGAGCCGAAGGTCTCGCCCGGAATTCCGGAGGAGGCGAACGGCCGGAACCGTTTGCGGTTCCGCTCGAGCTGCTCCTGCGCCTCGCGGCAGTAGCGGGCATAGGGCAGCACCTTGAGCCGCTCAATCTCGATGGGCCGGCCGGTCAGTTCGCAGATGCCGTACGTGCCGGCGTCAATTCGGTGAAGCGCCTCGTCAATTTCGTAGAGGATTTCCTGTTCATTGCTGACCAGCGAGAGCGCGAACTCACGATCGAAGTTGTCGGTACCCTGGTCGGCCATGTGCACCGCGTGATTCGACAAATCTCCACTCGCGTCGCGCTGGGACTTGTTGAGGTTGTCGCCCGCGAGGAACGAAATGCCATCCACGATGCGGTCGCGCAGGTTCAGCAGCATCTGGCGGAACATTTCGAGGTCCTTGCGGCTCAGTGGCGAGCGCGAGAGCTTCGTCGTGGCAGGGGCGGGCTCGGTCGCCGGCGGCGTCGGGCGGGGCGCGGAGCGGCTGGGGCCCGCCGGCGTTCTCTTTGTCGCCACGCGAGGCGCGTGCGATCTCGCGGGGGCCGGTGCGGGACGAGCCTTGCGGGGCGCAGCCTTTGCGGCGCGCGTTGCGCGGGATCCCGATGCGCGTGCGGGCCGCGCGACTGTCTTGCGCTTCTGCGCCTTTCCGGGTCGCCGGGACGTCTTCTTCTTACTGGCCATGCCTGTCTCCTCGTTTCCCTCGGGACCGCGGTTCCCGGGTCGCTCAAAAGGCGTGGATGTGTACTCCAGAGACGGAGAGAAGTCAAACGCGACGGGGGGGGAGCCGAGGAGGGCGAACCGGCGGGAGCGCGCTTGCGCGGCGGCGATGGGCGGGCGAAGGTGGTGCAACATGGCACCGATGTTCAAACTGATCGGATGCGAGATCTTCTTCCGCGAGCTCTGCGCACTGGTGGCCTCGGCGCCGCATCGGGTGGACCTCGAGTTTCTGCCGAAGGGCCTGCACGATCTGCCGTCGGCGGACATGCGCGCGCGGGTGCAGGCGGCGGTGGACGCGGTGCCGGCGGGCCGCTACGAGCGGATTCTGCTGGGGTTTGGCCTGTGCAACAACGGGGTGGCGGGTGTGCGGGCGCGCGCGACGCCGCTGATTGTGCCGCGCTCCCACGATTGTATCGGCCTGTTTCTGGGCAGCCCGGAGCGCTACCGTGAGGTGTTTGAGGCGATGCCGGGGACCTACTTTTTGACGCCGGGGTGGATCGAGCGCGGCGAACCGGGCGAGGAGCTGCGGCAGCAGACGGTGCTTCACCGGCTGGGGCTGGACCAGTCGTTTGAGGAACTGGTACGGCAGTTCGGCGAGGAGAACGCGCGGTACATCGTGGAGACGCTGGCGGGAGGGGTGGCCGCCTATCACCGCTATCTGTACATCCGCACCGGCTGCGGGCCCGACGATCAGTTCGAAGCCGAAGCCCGCCGGCGCGCGGCGGAGCGGGGCTGGGCGTTGGAGGTGTGTGACGGCGATCCCGGCTGGTTGCGGCAGCTGGTGTTTGGCCCGTGGCCCTCAGATCGGTTCCTGGAGGTGCCACCGGGCGCGGTGATCCGCGCGCGCCCGGCCGATGGGGTGATGACGGCCGAGTCGGCCGGTGACGACACCTCGCCGCCAGACGGCTGCGGTTGACGAAGCGGACCGCGGAAGTACTTTCGCGATGGCGGAGACTTGGGCATGATCACGCGCGGTGAAACCCAGGGCACGAACGGAGCGCCGCCAGGTCGAGTGGCAAGGGATCGTGTTCGCGTACGGACTGACCCGACACCGGCTGATCCTGGCGCTGTTTCGGCTGCTGCCGGTGGCGTGGGTGCGCTACGAGCACATCGTCTACATCCGGCAGCGCAGCGTGGACGATTTGAAGTCGGCGTTGGTGCCGGGCCGCGGCTGGTACTGGCCGCACGCGTGGTTTCTTGGTCGGGCGGACTTCGACCATGCGCCGTACGTGATCCGCACCCGGGCGGGGCGTCAGATTTTCGTGCGGTTGCGTCACGGCTTTCACTACCTGCTGCGCGATCGCGTGGGCGAAGCCCGCGCGGCGGCGCAGGCTACGACGGCGAACGGCGGCTGATGCTGCGATTCTGCCGGCGCCGCTGCGCGCCGTGGAGGCCACGGCGATGACGCGTTTGACCGCAACGGACATCGTCGAGCACGCGGTCCGCGCGCTGGAGCGGATCCGGAAGGACCGGCCGCTGGTGCACAACATCACGAACTACGTGGTGATGAACACGACCGCGAACACGCTGCTGGCACTGGGCGCCTCGCCGATCATGGCGCACGCGCGCGAAGAGGTGGACGAGCTGGTGGCGGCAGCCGGCGCGCTGGTGCTGAACATCGGAACGCTCTCGCCGCCGTGGATCGAGGCGATGGAGCGGGCGGGGACGGCCGCGGTGGCTCGGGGGGTGCCGGTGGTGCTGGATCCGGTCGGCGCGGGAGCGTCCCGGCTGCGCACCGAGGCGGCGCTGCGGTTGTTGGCGGCGGCGCGGCCCCGGGTGGTGAGGGGGAACGCGTCGGAGATCCTGGCGCTGAGCGGTGGTACGGGTGGCCGGGGGGTTGATGCGACCCACGGCGTGGACGATGCACGCGTTGCGGCGACGGAGCTTGCCCGGCGGTCTGGTGCGACGGTGGCGGTGACCGGTGCAGAGGATTACGTCACCGACGGCCGGTACGCGGTCGGAATCGCCAATGG
This sequence comes from Kiritimatiellia bacterium, assembly GCA_026417735.1. NCBI lineage: Bacteria > Pseudomonadati > Kiritimatiellota > Kiritimatiellia > Kiritimatiellia bacterium. Next base: position 53,647 of record JAOACR010000012.1, on the reverse strand, counting down.
CGACCCGTGGATGGCCCGCATCACCGGCTCCGGCTGTGCCGCGACGGCGGTGACCGGGGCGTTTTTGGCGGTCGAGCCGGACGCGCTGTGCGCTGCCGCTTCGGCGCTGATCGTGTTCGGCATTGCGGGCGAGCTGGCCGCGGCGGGCTGCAACGGTCCCGGCACGTTTCAGGTGAGGCTGCTCGATGCGCTGGCCGCGGTCGACGCGGAGAAGGTCCAGGAACGCGCGCGGGTGCGCGTGCAGGGGGTCGGATGAGGCGGACGCCCGACTATTCGGTGTATCTGGTCACCGACCGCGCGATGGCGGGGGCGCGCCCACTGGAAGCGGTGGTGCGCGCGGCGGTCGGCGGCGGCGTCTCCGTGGTCCAGATCCGCGAGAAGACGCTCGGCGCCCGTGCGTTTCTCGATGCGGCGCGCTCGCTGCGACGGCTGCTGGACTCGCTGGGCCGGCCGCTGATTGTGAACGACCGGCTCGACATTGCGCTCGCCTGCGGTGCGGCCGGTGTGCACCTGGGGCAGGACGATCTGCCCTGCGCGGAGGCGCGTCGGATCGCGGGGTCGGAGTTTCTGATTGGCGTCTCCGTGAGCACTCCCGAGGAGGCGATCGCGGCGGAGCGGGATGGTGCGGACTATCTTGGCGTTAGTCCGGTATTCGACACGCCGACGAAGACCGACACGCCGCCGGCGGTCGGGCTGGAGGGCCTGCAGCGGATTCGAGAGGCGACGTCGCTGCCGCTGGTGGCGATCGGGGGCATCCACCCGTCGAACGCGGCGGAGGTGATCCGCGCGGGCGCGGATGGTGTCGCGGTGGTCTCCGCGATCATGGCCGCGCCTGATCCGGCGATGGCGGCGGCCGCTCTGGTGCGGGCGGTGGCTGCGGGGCGAGATCTCCGCGACCGCTGGGCGGCCGGACGACCGGCCGGTTGATTGCGCTGGTCACCGGCGGCGACCGGCGATATAAATGAGCGGTGGCCGCGGTCGCGCGGCGAGGGCGCGCCACGAGCTGCGCATGGAGGTTGTCGCGATGACACTTCGGCGAAATTGGGCGGGGTGGGTGGGCGTGTTGGCTCTGCTGGCGGGTTGTGCAGGGCGGGAGACACCGGAGGCGATCGCGGAGCGGGAGGAACTGCGGGCGCTGGTCGCGAAGCTGGAGCGCCGTGTCGGCGAGTTGCAGGCCGAGATTGAGACGATGCGGGCGGAGCGCACCACCGAGCTGAAAGCGACCGTGCAGGACATGTTGCGGGTGGAACTGGACTCCATGATCCAGACCACCGTGTATGCGCGGGTGGAAGCGAAACTTGGCGACAAGGCCCAGGTGGACCGGATGGTTCGGGAGACGGTGATGGAAACGCTGGCGGCCGTTGAGGCGCAGCGCCGGGCGGAGGAGGAGGCGCGTCGGGAGAGAGAACGTCTGGAACGCGAGCAGCGGAGGGCACAGTTTGAGGAGGAGCGCTGGAACCGCACCGCGCAAGAACTGAAGCTGAACGAGGCTCAAAAGGAACAAATGCGGGCGGTGAACCAGGCGATTCGGTCGGAGATTGAGACGATGATGGCCCAAGCGCGGGAAAGTGGGCAGATGCCCGATCCCGCCGCGATCCGGCAGGCGGCTCAGGAGTTGAAGACGAAGTACGAGACCGCGCTCGCGCAGGTCCTCACACCGGAGCAGATCACCGCCTACCGCAATCAGCCCTTCAATCTGTTGCGTATGCTCGACGCGATGGCCGGCGGCGAGGGCGGCCCCGGTTTCTTCATGCGCCGGGGCGGTGGCGACGACGATCGCCGCCGCGGACCGCCGCGCTGAGTTTCGCGCTCAGCCGCCGGCGCGCCACCAGCCGAGCAACCGGGGCAGAAACACCAGTGCGCCGATCGCGGCGGCCACCAGTATCGCCAGCAGCACCGCGCCCGCCGCGACGTCTTTCGCCCGGCCGATGCCGGCATGCTCGCCAGGATGCAGCGCGTCCGCGAGCGTCTCGAGCGCGGAGTTCAACGCTTCGGCCGCGCCCACCAACCCCACGGCACCGAGCGCCAGTGCCCATTCGCGAGGGTCCAGCCGTACCAGCGCACCGGCGATGATCACCGCGAGCGCGGAGACCGCGACGATCCGCCCGTGCGCGTCGTGGCGGACCCACGCGATCAGTCCGCGCATCGCATCGCGGAACGAAGCCCCAAGTGAGCGGCGACTCATCGGCTGCGTCTTCCCACCACCGACCTTTCCGAAAACGAACGACCCCGGGCGCGCCCGGGGTCGTTCCACTTCCGGCCGTTCGTCTCAGAATCGGAACAGGATGCCGGCATTCACTCCCAGGCCGCTGAAGTCGCCGCCTTCGTCGACCTCGACATCGTCGATCTTGACCTTCTCGACCTCACCCACCTGGTATTTCGCCTCTGCGAACAGGCCGACGCTGGGCGAGAACGTCCACTCGACGCCCGCGACGCCGAAATATCCCCACACGTCCTCGGGGTCAATGTCCGGCTCGAGGCTTTCGCCGATCGCCGCCTTACTTTCGTACTCGGGGAACACATAGTAACCGGCACCCGCACCGATGTAGAGGCGGAGCACATCGCCGACCGGCAGCATCAGTCTCAGGTTGGCTTCTCCGGAGACCAGCCGGGAATCCTCGGTGGCGGGGTCATCGCCGCCGTAGCCGGTCAGTCCCTGCACGCGCAACTCGACGCCGAGCCACTGCTCGACCACATCCGCCTGAAGCTTCAGGCCACCGCCATAGGCGGCATCGTCGAAGTCCTTCATGTCCGCATAGGTGCCATACACGGCGAACCCTCCACCCGCCATGGCGGGCGCAGCTAACGCTGTTGCCAGCGCAATTGCGATCCACTTGTTCATCGGACTACCTCCCGGGCTGCTCCGAAGGCCCCCATGACCTCCGGGCGAGCCATCAATCTGCACCCTAAGCCTCTTCACTCGGATTTGCAAGTGCTGCGCAACACCGCGGGGGTTCCTCCGTGGATGTGGCCACATACCGCGCATGCCTCGCACGGTGGCGAGCGGTTGGCTACGATGGGCGTGCACGCGGCCGTGAGGGGCGCCTGGGCGCCGGCCGCGGGGAGGTTGACGATGAACGAGGACAGCCCGAAGGGAACGGCCGCCGCAATGCGCCGGCGCGACACGGACCTCATCGTGATCACCGGCGCGGGTGGTTTCATTGGCGGGGCGCTGACCCGCTACTTCCACCGGCAAGGGTTTCGGCGGATCCGCGCGGTGGACCGCAAGCCATTGCCGTTGTGGTACCAGCGAGTGCCGGAGGTGGAATCGTTGTGCCTCGACCTGACCGAGCCCGAGGCCTGTCGGCGTGTGTGCGAAGGGGCAGTCGAGGTCTACAACCTAGCGGCGGACATGGGCGGGATGGGGTTCATTGAACGCTTTCGGATCGAGTGCATGCGGAGCGTCTTGATCTCCGTCCACATGCTCGAGGCGTCGTACCGCGCGGGTGTGGAGCGGTACTTTTTCTCCTCCTCCGCCTGTGCGTACAACACGCAGCTGCAGCAGGACCCGAACGTCCGTGCGCTGAAAGAGTCGGACGCGTACCCGGCGATGGCGGAGCGCGGGTACGGGTGGGAGAAGCTGTACTCGGAGATGCTCTGCCAGGAGTACACTGCGGAGCGCGGTCTGAAGACCTTCATCGCGCGGTTTCACAATGTGTACGGTCCCTGGGGCACCTGGGATGGGGGCCGCGAGAAGGCGCCGGCGGCGATTTGTCGGAAGGTGATCGAGGCGCGGGAACGTGGCGACGGGCAGATCACGATCTGGGGCGATGGCCGCCAAACGCGCAGCTTCATGTACATTGACGACTGTGTGTACGGCATCGATCGGATCATGCACTGCGACGAGCTGATCGCGACGCCGATCAATCTGGGCTCGAGCGAGCTGGTGTCGATCAACGACCTGGTGAGCATGGTCGAGGAGATTGCGGGCGTGAAACTTGTGCGGCAGTACGATTTGACCGCGCCCCGAGGGGTGGCGGGCCGCAACAGCGACAACACGTTCATTCGGCGGGTGCTCGGCTGGGAACCCTCGACGCCGCTGCGCGAAGGGCTGGTGCCGACGTTCCGCTGGATCGAGCAGCAGTGGCGCGATCGGCGGGCCGGGCGGCCGACGGTGCGGGATTTGCCGTGAGCGCTGAACCGCCGCCGTGGGGATGCTGGCCATATCGCGTCGCGCTGGCGGGCGGGTGGATTGACCAGCCTTTCGTTTCTGCGCTGAATCCCGCGCGCGTCGGCTCGATGGTGGTGGTCAGCATCGAGCCCGTCGCCCCTTACATGGAGCGGTCGGGACTGGCGACCGGCACGCGCCGCGTGGCGATGCAGCTGTGGCCGGAGGGTGTGCCGGCGCTGCCGCCGGAGCAGCTCGTCCGCACGCTCTACGAAGTGGAGAACCGAGGGCGGGCCGATCCGTCCGGGTCGCAGGACATGATCGGGCTGGTGTATCCGGGCATCAACCGGCTGGACTACGACGTGCAGGTGCATCGCGGGGTGTTTCCGGCCCGCGTCGAGCGGCTGGACGATCCCGAGGTGGAGGACTGGCTGGAACGCGTTCTGTATCTGGTGCCGGTGGCACCGCGGCCGGCGGGGTACCATCCGCTGGGCGAGCGCCGGCTGGATCCGGAGTGGATTTTGCGGCTCGGCCGCAGCGGGGCGGCATGTTTTGAGGCGATCCGGCGGCGCGACTTGGAGGCGTTGGGGGCCTCGCTGAACGAGTGCATGCGCTGCTGGGCGGCGCTGTTGCCCCACACGGTGCGGCATCCCGCGCTCACCGTGGACCTGGAGACGCTATTGGGTTTCTATCAGCAGCGCTATCCGGGCGCGATGTATTCGGGGTGTGGTGGCGGCTATCTGCTGGTGGTGTCGGCCTCGCCGGTGCCCGGCGGTGCGCGAATCGCGATCCGGCGGGGCCGGGCGGCATGAGCGGGGGGGAGCCGGGGCCCGGCGAAGGAGACAGGGGCGATGCGTCACGCGATGATCATGGCCGGGGGCGCCGGCACCAGGTTGTGGCCGATGAGCCGGCGTGGCCGGCCGAAACAGCTGCTGCCGCTGGTTCGCGGCCGGAGCCTGCTGGAGCTAGCTTTTGAGCGGCTGGAGGGTCTGGTGCCGGCGGAGCGGCGCTGGGTCTGTGCGGCCCGCGAGCACGAGGCGGTGGTGCGCCGCGTGCTGCCCACGCTGGGCGCAGAGCGCTATCTCGGTGAGCCGTGCGGGCGCGACACGCTGCACGCGGTCGGTTTGGGTGCGCAAGTGATTGCGCTCGCGGATCCCGATGCGGTGGTGGGCGTGTTCACCGCGGATCATCTGATCGAGCCCCAGGAGCGTTTCCGCGCAGCGGTGCAAACGGCGTTTGAAACTGCGGAGAGCGTGCCGCGGGCGCTGGTGACGCTCGGCGTGCGGCCACGAGGGCCGAGCACCGCGTACGGTTACCTCGAGCTGGGTGAACCGATCGGCGGGGCGGTGCGGCGCGTGGTGCGGTTCCGGGAAAAACCGCCCGCGGAGCTGGCGCGGGAGTTCGTAGCGGCTGGGCCGGACCGGTTTCTGTGGAACAGCGGAATGTTCGTCTGGCGCGCGTCGGTGATCCAGCAGGCGATCGCACGCTACCGCCCCGAGAGCGCAACGGCGCTCGACCGGATCGCCGCCGCCTGGACGTCTGCCGACCGTACAGCGGTGCTGGAGCGAGAATACGCGGCACTGCGGCCGATCAGCGTCGACTACGCGGTGATGGAGCCGGCCTCCCGGGACTCCGCGTTCACGGTGGCGGCCTGCCCGCTCGACGCCGACTGGACGGACGTGGGGTCATGGCCGGCACTGGCGGCGGTGGCGGCGAAAGACGCAGACCGCAACGCGCAGATCGGCGCGCGTACGCTGCTGCTGGACGTGCGGGACTCGCTGGTGGTCTCAGAGGATCCGCAGCATCTGGTCGCCGCGATCGGTCTGGAGCGCGTGGTGATCGTGCATACGCCCGGTGCCACGCTGGTCTGCGCGGCGGACCGGGCGGAAGAGATCAAGCGACTGCATCAGCGGCTGGCGGCGGAGGGCTTCGGGGAGCTGCTCTAAAGGGCGGCGGTCTACACGCGCGCCGCGACACGCGAGTCGAGGTTCGTCAATCCCAGCTCGACCGCGCGCTCGACCACCCGCCGGTACTCCTCCAGGGTGACGCGCCGCGCGATCTCGGGATGATGAAACGCGCGGTAGCACGGATGGTACTGCGCCATGATGTTCACGTAGGTGTCCTTCGGTAGGTTCGCGGCGATCCACTCGAGGATCTGCAGAGACTCGCGGACGTGGTTCGGCATCACGAGATGCCGGATCATCAAACCTCGCCGCATCACGCCATCGGCGGGCACACGCGCGATACCGACTTGCCGGTGCATTTCGAGCACCGCCGCCTGCGTGATTTCGGGGTAAGAGGCGGCGCCGGCGGAATAGCGGATCGCGGTGCGGCTCTCCGCGTATTTGATGTCCGGCAAGTAGATGTCGACGATGCCGTCGAGCCGACGGACGGTTTCCATTTGTTCCCAGCCGCAGGTGTTGTAGACCAGCGGGATTTGCAGGCCCCGCGCGGCGGCGATGTCCAGCGCCTTCAAGATGTGCGGCAGGTAGTGGGTGGGTGTGACCAGGTTGATGTTGTGGCAACCCCGGCGCTGAAGATCGAGCATCATCGCGGCAAGGTCCCCCACCGAACACTCGGCGCCGCGCCCGAGATGACTGATTTCCCAGTTCTGGCAGAACACGCAACGCAGGTTGCAGTGACTGAAGAAAATTGTGCCCGATCCGTGGCGACCCACCAGCGGCTGCTCTTCACCGAAGTGCGGGTGGTGCGCCGCGATCACTAGACGGGCGCCCGGCGAACGGCAGAAACCGCGTTCGCCCTCGAGGCGTCGCGCGCCACAGCGTCGCGGGCAGAGCCGGCAGCGGCTCATCACCTGCCACAGTTCGTCCGCGCGCCGCCGGAGCTCGCCAGTGCGGTGGAGACGAAGGTAAGCAGGCCAGTCGGGTACGGGTGTCTGGCCCGCATCCGCGAGTGCTGCCGGCGTGTCCCGGTCCGCACGGGCGGCCCGCAGGCCTATCCCCGCCAGGCCGCCGCCAAGCAGCTGTGCGAAGCGGCGTCGTCCCATCGCTCGTTCCGCGCTGGCTTCAGCCGCACTCATTGCCGCTCCCTGCGCGCACGGGCTCCACGCTCAACGTACACGCGGTCCAGAACAGGCTCAAGAGCTTCAGCGCAGCAGTGATCACGCAAGCACCGCCGACGCCGGCCAGCGGCAGCACGAGCACGGCGCCGAGCAGCCCCGCGGACCATCCGCCCGCGAGGTCGGCCGCCTGCAGGGCGCCGGCAGTTCGGCCGGTCTCTTCGCCGTGTGCGCTGCGCCAGGCGGCGGCGAGCGGAAAGAGCGCGCCCGAGAGCGCGCCGCCGGCGAGGTTCAGCGCCAGGAAGAGCGCAATCGCGGCGCCCGGCGCGACGGTCGACAGTCGCGTTGCTGCGGCCAGGCCCGACGGCAGCATCGCGCAGGCGACAGCGAGCGCGGCGTCGCTCCAGCCCAGTGCCCGTCGCAGATGGCGCGTCCTGGCCGCTCGGGCTCCCATGATCGCGGCCGCGCCGGCGGCGCCGAGCATGTAGGCGGCCATCAGCAGGCCGATCCATGTTTGAACGTGTCCCAGCGCGGACTGAAACGCGACAATCACGACCAGATCCCACATCATGCCGGCCATGCCGGTCGTTGCGACCGCCACCGCCGGCGGTGCCGCCGCAGCGTGCCGGCGCCGCCGAAGTGTCGCGACCACTGCCGCCAACACGACCACCGCTGTGCCGACGGTGGCCACCGCCTCCGCCCGCCGGTGCAGCAGGCCGAGCAGGGCGGCGAGGCGCGGTTCGTGGACGGCCTGGCGATCGGCCAGCGCGTGAAACAGCGCGCGCGGATGCAGATCGCGGTTGGGCGCCGCCGGCCGGGCGAGGTATTCCCGGGCGAACCACTCCGTCCAGCCAGGGTGCAGCCGCTGCACCAACGGCCAGATCAGTGGAACGTTGCTCTGCAGCCCGCGCTCGTCGCGGCGGCGGCGCCAATCGTGCTCGGAAAACTCGGAGAGGTCCCGTTCCGGACTGGCCAGATACAGAAAGTGGCCCTCGCCCGGCAGCACGCGGACGTTTTGCATTGTGCGCCGCAGCGATTCGTACATGCAGGCGTGCAGCCGTTGCTGCTCCTCGGTGACCAGCGCGATGCGCCCCGGCAACGACAGTACCATGATGCCGTCCGGCGCCAGCCGGCGGCGGACCTCCGCGAAGAACTCGGTGGTGAAGTAGCGGTTCTGCTGGAGCGTCACCGGCTCACCAACGCCGACCCAGATCAGGTCGAGGCTTTCGGGCAGGCGCCTGAGCAGGCGCCGGCCGTCGCCGGTGATCATGCGAACGCGCAGGTCGTCCAGTTCGCTGCGGGCGGCTTCTGCGCAGAACCGGCGGTAGAGCCTCACGAGCGCCGCATCGGCCTCAACGCAGTGCACCGATTCCACCACGTGGTGCTTGAGGATTTCCTCCAACAGACCGCCGAGGCCGCCGCCGATGACTGCGACGCGGCGCGGAGCCGGATGCCAGAGGAGCGGGAGATGGGCGGTCGTTTGGGCACCCACCCGATCGGGTTCAGGACTGAGCAGCACGGGCTGGCCATCGGCGGCGAAGATGTACTGGCCGTTGCTGCCGAGCACCGTCCAGTTCGCGAGCGGCGAGGTGGTGTGCGCAAGCACGGGATAGGGGTGGAACTGCGCGACGAGCAGCCATCGGTGAAGCGGCGCGGCGCCGGCCGCGAGCATTGCGGCCACCGCGCAGGTGGAGGCCGCCAGCGGTCGGACCGCCCTTCTGCGGGCGCCGTGCGGCGAGGGTGGTGGGCTGGTCGCCAGCACGATGGCGGTGAGGCCCCAGATCGCCGCGACGATTACGACAGCGTGGATGCCGAGGCTGAATGCGATTTTCACCGCGATCGCGCCGAGCAGCGTGCCGAGGCTTTCCCAGACGTACAGCGTTGCGACCGCGCTGCCGGTTGCCGCGCCGTGCGCGTCGCAGAGGCGGCCGGCCATCGGGAACAGAGCGCCGTGCAGCAGCGAGGGCGGTGCCTGCAACACCAGCGAGGTGAGCATTGTGAAGGCGGTTCCGACCGGCTGTGCGAGCGCCAGCCCCGCCGCCGGTCGCAGCAGGCGGGCGCCGACCAGCGAGGCGGTCACTCCCAGCGCGTAGGCGGCGCTCAGCAGTGCGAAACGGCCGCTGGCATCCGAGGAGAGCGGGGCGCGCCGGCCAGCGACCGCGGCGCCGATGGCCTCTGCGAGCAGCCAGTTTGCAAGAATGATGCCGGTGGTGAGCTCGTTGCCTTGGTACAGTGCGACCAGCTCGCGCCACAAGAGCACCTGGCCGGCCACACCGCAAGCGCCCAGCGCCAGCACCGCACCGACGGCCCACCGCCGGCCGCTCTGCGCGCCCGCAAGCATCGTCATCTCCTTCCGCGTCGGCTCGGCCGTGGACGGGGCCGGCGCAACAATATAGCCCCCCCTGGTGTGGGTGACAGTCGCTCCGGAGTGTGCGGCCTTCGTTCATGCGGGGGGTCCTGCGAACAGCGCGCGCGTTGGCGGGGTGTGTGGCGCTGACGTATGTTCGACAGTGTGGCAGCACCCGCTGGGCGCCACCACTGCGGGAGCCCCGCGGCGGAGCGGAGCCGCGGATCGTGTGATGAACGAATCGGCGAATTGGCAGCGCAGCCCGGCGGCGCATCGCACTCGGCGAGATGTGCGGTGGGCGGTACTGGCTGTGTGGGTGTTGCTGGCGTGGCCCGGTCTGCCGGAGCTGGCGGCGCGGGTTGCGTCGGCGGCCAGCCCGTATGCGGGGGCGGTCGCGGCGCTCGCGAGCCGCCGGCTTCTGGGGTCACTTTGGGTGGCGGTACCGCTGGCCGTGTGGGCGACGATGCGGCGGCGGGCGATCTGCCGGTGGGCGTGTCCTCTCGGGCCGCTGTTGGACCTGGCGTCTCGCCGGCCGGGCGCGCGTGGGCGGCAGTGGTCACCCGTGGTTGGCTTGACGGTACTGGTCGCCAGCATGGGGATGGCGGCGGCCGGCCTCGCGTGGGGGGGATGGCTGGATCCGCTGGTGATCTCGCGTGCGGCAGGCCGGCTGATCTGGATGCGTAGCGGAGCGCTGGCGCTTTCGGCGGTGAGTCTGGGACTACCGTTGCTCATATCGTTGATCCGGCCGGGCGCGTGGTGTGCGTCGGTGTGTCCGCTCGGGGCGCTGCAGGATCTGGTGCGGCCGTCAGCTGCGCCGCTGCGGGGTTCGACGGCGGGGCTGTCCCGCCGGCGAGTATTGGTCGGACTGGGCGGGTTTGGCGTTGGGATCGTTGGTGGTGTGCTGGCACGCCACGACGGAAGCTCGGGTCGCAGGCCGGTGCGGCCGCCGGGTGCGGTGCCGGAGGCGGAATTCCGGGCGCTGTGCCTGCGGTGCGGTCAATGTGTCGGCGTCTGTCCCGCGCGGATCATCCGCCCCGATGCTGGCGGCGACAGTGCGGGCTGGACATCGTGGCTGACGCCGCGGCTGGACTTCTCGACGGACTTCTGCCGACCGGAGTGCGTCCGCTGCTCCCAGGTGTGTCCGAGCGGAGCGTTGCAGCCGCTTGCGGAACCCGCGATGAAACTGGAGCGGCCGATCGGACTTGCCGAGGTACGGCATGCGATTTGCTGGCTCTCGCAGGGTCGGGAGTGCTCGATCTGTCAGACGGTGTGCCCGTACGGGGCGATCCGCGTGGCTGGTGACGGTTTCCAATCCCGCGTGGTGGTCGAGGTGGCGCGTTGCACCGGCTGCGGCGCCTGTGAGGCGGAGTGTCCCGTGTCGCCGGAACGCGCGATTGTGGTGCGGGCGCGCAGCGAGGCGGGCTGAGGCCGGGCGGCGGTCGCGCGCGGTCCAAGGATTGGAAGCGGACTGCGCGGTGGAGTCCAAGGATTGGAGGCCGCGGCGCTCAGGTTGCCCCGCGCAGCGCGCGGCGGAGCCGCCGCAGGCACCAGCGATATTCGGCTTCGATGGAATCGGTGAGGCTGTGGCGGCGGACGGACCGGGGGAGGGCGAAAAAGGTGTACGTTTCGATTTCGAAGACAGCGGTCGCCGCGAGTGCCGCGCGCCAGAACTCCGCGTCGAGCGAGGCCGAGCTTGAGCGCAGCGGTGCGACGGGGGCGTGGACGAGGGGAATGTGGCAGTGGGTGCGCACCGTCCAACGGGCGGGCAGCGCGGGTAGTTCGCGCAACGCCCGGGGTAGGTCGGTCCATCGCGCGCGTTCGAGCGGGCCGTCGCCGGCGCGGGTTTGGTGAAGGTAAACGTCGTCGGCGAAGCGTCGCAGCGCGCGACGGCCGGCAGGAGTGTTCGGCGCGCCGGGCGCGGCGCTGACCTGGACCTTCGCGACTGTGATGCCGGCGCGCCGCAATCGTGCCAGCGCGTCGGTGGGGGACTCGCGGTTTACCCAGAGGTGGCAGGTATCGAGGCAGATGCCGAGGTGCTGGCGGATCGCGCGTTCCGCCTCCGGCAGTGTGGTACCGGCCAGGCGCGCGAGCTGCGGGGCGCCGAGGGGCAGCACGGTACGGTCAAAGGTCTCGACAAAGCCGGTGGCGGTTTCGATCCAGCAGTCCGGCTCTGGCTCGATCGCGAGAGCGATGTGGCGGCCGGTGGTTCGGCGCAGTTCGTCCAGCGCATGCACCGCGGCGATCCAGCGGCGGACGATGGCGCCGATCGCGGCACGGTGGCGCACCCATGGTCCGAAGGAGCCGGGCACCGTGCTGATGCTGCCGGGGACGTCGGGCGGCAGCCACCCGGCGAGGATGCGGGCGAGGCGCAGCGTGTAGGCGAGGCGTGCGTCGGACCGCCAGTCCGGGGCGTAGACGCGTTCCTTCACCGGACCGCCGTGAAAACGACCGTAGGGGAAGCCGTTGATGGTGACCGCGTACATGCCCAGCTCAGTGAGGCGGCGAAGGGCGGCAATGCAGCGGCCGGGCCGCTCGAGCCAGCGGGCGGCCTGCGCGGAGATGCGCAATCCCAGCCCGAAGGGCCGGCCGGGAGCGAGCCGCCGGCGTAGCTGCGCGCAGCACGACTCAATGGCGGCCAGCTGGTCTGCCCAGCGCTCCCCGGGATGGATGTTGAGGCAGTAAACCAGATGGTGGACGCCGTCGTCGGCGAGCCTCATCGGGCGGTTCTCCGTCTCGCGCCGGCGAGAGGGGTCAGGCGGACGAACCGCTCTCCACGCGGGTCACGAATTCCGCATCGAGCGCTTCGCCGGCGGGCAGCTCAATCACGCCGTGATTTGCCCACCCTTTCGCCAGCAAGTTCACGCCGTTGTTCGCGTTGGCGGCCGGCTCGAGTGCGAATACCGGCCGCTCGATGGGGTTGAAATAGACGAGGTGGCGGACGTTCGGCGAGCACTCGTAGTGGAGGCGCACGCCGCTGTCCGGCCATTCGATCGAGGCGCGGCCGTCGAAGCCTCCGAGGCAGGTGTCGTAGCGGCGGTCGGTGGGGACGGGGCAGCCGGCGGCGCAGTCCAGATCCGGCGGCAGGGGGGCGAGGGGGGCGTTGGGCAGACAGTCGCCGTCCGGATCCGGCCAGACGCCGGCGGCGCGGAAGGCGATGCGCACCGGTTCGCCCGGGCGGGTCAGCGCGCGGCGGTAGTAGGGGTGCCAGCCGAAGCCGGCGGGCATGGACGAGTCGCCGCGGTTGACGATGCGCAGCCGCTGCACCAGCGCGGTGCCCTCGAGACGGATTTCCGCGCTCAGCTCCATCGGCCAGGGCCAGTTGAACGCGGGACGTGTTCGGGTGTCGAGCGCGAGGCGCACGAGGGCCTCCGCGCGGTCGGTGACGGACCAGGGATGGTTGCGCGCGTCGCCGTGGATGGCGTGGTTCTCGCCGTTGCGCAGCTGGTATTCGCGGCCCGCCCACATGAAGCGGCCGTTCGCGATGCGGTTGGAGTACGGAATCATCATCCAGCTTGCGAAGCGCATTTTGAGCACCGGGTCGCGCACGTCGGGGTAAAGGTCAATCCAGCTCTCGCCGCGGCGCAGCGCCCAGGCGAGGATGCCGGCGCCGTCGCGAGGGGAGAGAATCAGACGCAACCGGTCGTTGCGGAGTTCCAGTTCGTCACGGCCGGGTGGACCTCCGGCGGTCGTCTGCGCGGGGGCGGCGAGGGGGGCGGTTGCCGCCAGTGCTCCCAGCTGGCCGAGCAGTGTGCGTCGGGAGATTCGAGTAGGTCGGGCTTCTGCGTGGGGTGCGGTCATTTGGGGGTCTCCGGAGACGGGGGCGATGCGTCCGCGTCGGTGACGACGCGGGGTTCGACGGGTTGGCCGTCCCAGCGCAATCCGTCGAGTGTGACGTTCACGGCGTCGTCGAGGACCAGCGGGGGGCGGCCGTCCGCACAGAGCGCGTGGATGCGCACGTTCTCGAAGCGTAGGCCATCGACATGACGAAGGTAGAAGGCCCAGGCGGGCAGCTCGCCCCACATGAGCGCTTCTGGATAATCGGCTGCGCGCAGCGGTGGCCGCAAGGGGCTGGCGTCCGAGCTCCGTCCACCTTCGACGGTGAGCTGCACGTCGCGCACCACGATGTTGCGCACGGGCTGGCCCGGCATGCCGACGAAGGGGCAGCCGATGCGCATGCCCTCCGCGCGGATTTCCTCGAAGACGACATCCTCGACGACGCCCGGCTGCTGCGGTGCGGGCGGTTCGTGGTCGGGTCGTGGGCGGCGCAGGCCGACCCGGATGAACAGCGCATTGCGGGCATAGCGGATGTTCATGCCGCGGACCCGGATGCGGCGTACGGCGCCGCCGTCTACGCTTTCGAGCGCGACGCCGGAGATGCAGCGGTAGACGTTGGCGGTCGGCATCGCCTCGACGGTGCAGCGCTCGACGGTGAGATCCTCGACCTCGCCGACGCTGTCGGTGCCGACCTTGATCGCGTTGCAGGTGGTGACGAGGCGGCAGTCGCGGACGGTGAGGTTGCGCATCGGCCGGCGGCGCATGCTCTTGAAACAGATCGCATCGTCGGCAGTTTCGATGTCGCAACGTTCGATCAGCACATCGGAAGTGTCACAGGGGTCGATGCCGTCCACGCAGGGGGCTTCGAGGGGATTGCGGATCGTCACACCTCGAACAACGACATCGCGGCAGCCGTTGAGGCGGACGGTCCAGGAACCGGCATTGCGCAGCGTCACGCCTTCGATGTGGATGTTGGTGCAGGCCTCGAAGAGGAGGAGGTGGCGAATGCGCGGGACGGCGGGGTCCCAGTCGTACGAGAGATGGGCAACGGGCCGGAACGCGTGGGGATCGAGCGGGCGAACCTGGCGGATCGGGAGCGTGGCCTGTCCCTCGATCGTGCCCTGCCCCGTGATCGCGATGTTTGTCGCGCCGCGCGCGGTGATCAGGGCTGCGGGGTTGGTGGGTGCGAGGCCGCGGAGCACCGCGCCGTCGGCGAGGTGCAGCGTGGTGTTGGGAGGCAGCGTGAGCGGCGGAACGAGGTGGAGGCCGGCCGGCACGACGACCCGACCGCCGCCCTCGCGGGCACAACGGGCGAGCTCCGCCACAATCCGCGTGCCGGCAGAGAGGGCATCGTCGGCGGTGGCCCGGATCGCGAGCGCGCAGCCCCCCACGCAGAGCAGGATCTGCGAGCGCTTCATGGCGCGGGGGGTGGCGGGGGGAGGGCCCGAATGCGGATGTTGCGGAGCGCGCCGGCGGTGCGCCAGGTGGAGATGCTGAAGGGAATGCCTTCCTCGATCTCACCGGCCCGCATGTGGACGCGCCGGCCGCGGATGTCCACATTCACTACACGCCGGTCGCCGATGTCCGCGATGAGGCGGTCCTCATAGACGCAGAGCGTGATTTCGTACCAACGGCCGTTCTGGAACTCCATGAACGAGGAGGTTTCGTTCTCGGAGGCGTCCATGCCGTCGAGGCTGGAGATGCCGACAACGGTGCCGCCCCAGCCTCCGACGACGAGCGTGGCGTGATTGGTGCCGACCGGGAAGGTGAGGCCGCAGAAGAAGTCGCCGCCCGACACCCGCATCGCTTCGAGTCGGACCTCGTAGTTCACGCGCGGCAGCTCGCCGGTCCAGGTGATGCCGGTGAGGTCCTCGCCCGCGCCAAGGAAGATCGCGGGGCCGGCGGGCGCGTTGGTCGGCAGCTGAGGAGGAGGGCGGTCCGGGTAAGCAACAATCGGGCCGGGACGGACGTAGCCGGTATTGGTCCAGCCGGTGAGGTCGCGACCGTTGAACATTGAGCGCCACGCGTAGGGATCGCTTCCGGCGTGTACGGCGGTTGCACCGGCGATCAGTGCGATGGACCAGCGAAGTCTCGGCATTTCAGGTTGCTCCCCGTCGTTGACGCCTCTCTTATAACGCCGGGCGGTTCCGGGCGCGAGCCGCGGCCGTGAGCAGCAGCCACCGTGCGACGAGTCGGGCGACCTGCCGCTGACGGGGCGCAAAGCTGTGGTCCGCGCCGGGGATCCGGGCGGTTTGAACATCGCCGGGGCGGAGCGCGCGGAGGCGCGCGAGCATTTCCGCCACCGGACTGACTGCGTAGGGCTCGTGGTCGCCGAATGCGGCGAACACCGGGACGCGAAGCCGTCGAAACGCGCGCATCGGGCCATCGTAACGGAACAGTGCGGCTTCACGCCGGCGGGGGTCGGCGAGGCTCAGAAAGCGTCGCGCGGTGAAGCGCATGGGGTCGCGGGCGATCAACACTTCGTCCCCACGTCCCGCGCGGACCATTGCGCGTGCGCGTGCGAGTGTTGCCTGCCATCGGGCACCGAGGTCGCGCCGGACGATCGCGTAGTCGTCGCAGGGGGCGAGCAGCACGATCGCGGCGAGTCCGCGGCCCCGGCGGCGGTCGGCCCAGTGCAATGCCTTTTGGCAGCCGGTGCTGTGGCCGATGACCGCGACGCGCCGGCGTCCGATCCGGCGTGCGAAGCTCGCGGCCGCGTCAAGGTCGTGTTCACAGGCCTCGAAGACTTCTGACGTGGTGCCGGCGTCGGCCCCGCGGTTGTTGATCGAGAGGATGGGCAAACCGGCGCGGGGGAGTTCCTCGAGGAAGGCGGCTTTGAGCGGCGACCGGTAGAAGTTGCTGAACATGCCGTGCACGAAGATGACCAGCGGCAATTCGGCGGGTGCGCCGGGCGGTGCGGGGGCGT
The DNA here is from genome assembly GCA_026417735.1 of Kiritimatiellia bacterium. NCBI lineage: Bacteria > Pseudomonadati > Kiritimatiellota > Kiritimatiellia > Kiritimatiellia bacterium. The sequence continues at coordinate 37,473 of JAOACR010000012.1, read as the reverse complement.
AGAAGCCATCGAGCCGCAGGCCGGATCGGCCGCGCCAGGTGACCAGTTCGCCCGGACGGCGGATCCATACACCGGCGGGAGGGCGCCTCACACCTGGCTCCCGCGGATCGCGGCCCGGAGCCGGGCGATATCCTCTTCCGGCAGCGGGGACCACCGCGCGGTGCGCACGCGGAAATCCTCCCCGCCGGGCGGCAGCACGAAGCTGGTGACGTGGCGGCCGTCGTCTGCGAACACGTGGGCGCGGCCCTGCGGACCGCACACGACGACTGTTCCGGCGCGCTCGTCCCTGTACCAGCTAGTGGGGCCGGCTTGGGCGGCGTCCTCGAAGGCCTTGTGGACGGGTCGGTGGTGTTCGCGCCGGCGCCGTTCCGCGTGGCGGGTGCGGCGGTCGAGCTGGCGTTCACCGCGCTCGATTGAGTCGGCGAGGCGGCGCAGGAGCGCGGGGATACGGGCCAGCGCGCGGCGCAGCGCGGCGGGGCCGGCGGCGCGCGCGGCGGCGGCCTCGAGCGCGATCTGGGCCAGCGCGCGGCGGGCGGCTTCGCGGGCGCGGGCGACCGCGACGCCGCGTTCGCCGACGAGCCACTCGTCCAGCGGCGCGCTGTTGGGCAGCCGGCCGACCGTGTTCAGCCGCAGTTCTCGGCGTGCGCCGGGACCGAGGGTTTCGACCACCTGGAAGGTGAGCGCGAAGCGGTCGGCGGGGTCTTCCGACCCGGTGTGGCGGAAGTAGCCAGCGGCGACTTGGCCGAGGATGGAGTAGGCGCGGGAGGAGCGGCCGAACTCGGGGAGCTGGCGGTGGCGGAGTTCGCGCCCGGCGGCAGTTGCGGCCAACGGTCGTGCCGGCGGGTTGTAGAGGTCGGCGGCGCGGGGATCGTTGCGCGCCAGCAGCCAGCGGGAGAGTTCGAGCCATTCCGGCAGGCCGACGGCGTCATAGCCGGCGAACACCGACAGCGGCGATGGAGGTTCCGCGTGGGCGCAGGCGGCGGATTCACAACGAAAGCAGTAGACCGCGCCCTCGCGATAGACGCCGACGCGGCCCTCGAGGGTGGCGAGCTGGTCGCGGAGCTGTTCTGCAAGCGGCGGTTCGAACTCGATGCGCCAGCCCTCGGCGGGGTGCACGCGCGCGACGACCGCCAGATCGAGCGGCGGGGCGGCGGGCGCGGCGACACCGTGCTCGGTGTCGTACAAGTCGCGGATCAGTGCGCGAAGGGCGTCCGCGGCCGCACGCACGCGGCGCTGCGTTCGTTCCGCGCCGGGCGAGGCGGGCGGCTCACCATTCGTTTCGGTGGATCCGGTTGGGATCACGTCGTTCATCGGGCGGCGGTGTTTCCGCGGCGCGGCCGATGGGCACCAGCGCGAACGGCACCAGAGTGGCCGGTATGCGGAGGATCTCCCGGACCGCGCGCTCGCGATCGGCCACCGGATGTAGGCCGATCCAGACCGCCCCGTAGCCGAGCGCGTGTGCGGCGATCAGGAGATTCTCTGTCGCGGCGGCGCAGTCCTGCGGCCAAAACCCCGGAATTTTCTCGCGCGCCGGCTCCGCGCAGATCAGCACCGCGAGCGGCGCCTGCGAGAGCATCTCGCATTTCGGCATCGCGCCCGCGAGGCGGTCCAGCAAATCGCGGCGGTCCACCACCCCGAACTGCCACGGCCGCGCGTCGCCGGCGGAGGGCGATCGGAACAGCACCTCCAGCAGTCGTTCCACATCGTGCGGGCGGACCGGATCGGGGTGGAACCGGCGGATGCTGCGGCGGGTGAGCAGAGCTTCGATCGCGTCCATTGGCGCGGTCTCCCTCGTTCAGTCGGCGGGCAGCCGTTCCAGATACGGCGTGTACTCGGCCGGCAGCGTGGTCGCGGTGATTTCCCGCGACAGGCGTTGCACCTGGCCCTCTCCGAGCACCGAGGCGCGTTCGTCAGTAATCCGGATCCACGGTTGGTCGTGGTCGTCGCGGTAGACCAGTTCGAGTCGGATCGTTCGGTGGTCCGCGCCGAAGCCGTGGAAACGGCGGTCGAGGTCGCGGTCGGCGGCGGCGGTGGCCCAGCTGGCGCGGTGTGGACCGAGCGCGGCTTCGATCGCGGCGATGAGTCGCTCCCGGATCTCGCGGCCCTGCTCGATGTGCGGCGGAATTTCGATCACCAGCTCGCGCGGTGAGGGCATCGAGGGGCGCATCACGGCCAGTTCCGCGGCCTCCGCCATCGCGCGAGCGCTGCGGAACGCATCATCGAGGCGGGCGCGCTCCTGAGGGGTGAGTCGCAAGAGCTCGGCCAGGTCGTCGTGAACGCGGAAGTCATCCGTCACCGCGGGCAGGTCCAGACGGCCGACCATGCGCTCGGGGACGGGGTAGCGGCCCTGGAAGTTTTCGAGAATCCATCGCAAGAGGTCGTCGAGCTGGCGGCGAAGGCGTTCGTTATCGGCGGCCATTTCTCGGTTGGCGGCGCGGAGCGCGTCGTTCTCCGCGGCGATGGCGTTCCAGCGTTCGGTGTCGGCGGCGGCGGGGCGTGGCGCAGCGGCTGGCGCGGGCGGTGTGGACACAACCGGCGCGGGTGCGGGTGGGGGGGAAGGGGAGGCCGGCCGCGGCGGTGGAGTGGCGGCCTGCCGCAGCGCGAGCACGGTGACGGTGGCGGCCACGGGGATGGCAAGGCGGCGGATCACTGCGGACGGGACGATGCGACGCGCTGCATGGTGCGTGCGAGAATGGTGCACCCGGAGGGAGTCGAACCCCCACGCCCTCGCGGGCATAAGAACCTGAATCTTACGTGTCTGCCAATTCCACCACGGGTGCACCGTGGAATCGCAGCGGAATGATCGTATGCTCAGCGGCGGTTGTCAATCCGCGGCTCGACTCGTCGGCCGTCCGGCCCATATCCGTCCGGCAGCTCGAACGGCTGTCGAGAGGTTGCGGGAGTGGGCAGGCTGTCCGGCCGCGGCTCCTGCACGCGCAGCGGTGCGACGACGCGGTCGCCCTCGTAGGGGCGCGCGCCCGCGACGACGATGTCGCCGTCCTCGGTTCGCCGCAATTCGATTTCGGCGGGCGTCGAGCTCCAAAACATGGTTTGCACGGGCGTGCCGTCGGCTTCGAACACGCTGTGGGTGAAGCGGCCGGGTGCGGACTGATGCAGCACGTGCACGCGGCCGAGACGATCGAAGCGCAGCAGCGGTCGGAGCAGTCGAACGTGGGGGCCCAGGTCAAACACACCGTGGCAGAGCTCGGCGGCGTCCTCGTCGACCCTCAGAAACAGGTGTTCCTGCCGGTTGCGGCCGAGCGTCCGCAGCTGGTACGTGAACCGGCGCTGGTCGGGCGCGGTCTGCGACACGCGCAACAGCTCCAGGCCCGGCACCACGTCGAGAAACTGACGGCCACTGACGAGCATGCCCGCGGGTCCGTGCAGGCGGGCGGAGACCGCGTAGGCGCCGGGCGAGCGAATTTCATAGAGGCGGAGCAGATCGAACTCGAGCGTTGCGGCTTTGAAGGGGGGGATCACCGCGATGCGGCGGAACATCGGCACGTCGGTGCGGGGGATGAGGCGGCCCGGTGCGGCCTCGATGTCGAAACGAAGCCGGCAGTTGCCGTTGGTTTCGCCCACCGCGAACTCGTCTGGGGTGCCGTTCTCGATGGTGACGGTGGCGAGGATGGACTCCATGTGCAGCACGATCGAGTGGGCCAGCCGCAGGCGCAGCTCGGCCTGGGCGCCGGCGGCGGTGGCCAGCGCGAGCGCACCGAGCGCGGCCAGCGGAGCCACACGGAGGTGTTTCATCGGCCGGATTCTCCAACGCGGACGTGGCCGCATCAGCGTCCCAGCTCCAGGCGCTGCGCGAGCCGCTCGGGCAGCCCGGCCTCGCGGATCGCCTTCTGCGCGCCGGCGATATCGTATTCGAGGCGGTGCAGCTCCACCTCGCCGGTGCCAAGGTTGTAGGTGACGTAGGCGGCGCGCGGATCGCCGTCCCGCGGCTGTCCGACGCTGCCGACGTTGATGAAGTAGTAGCGGCCCAGCTGTATGCGGATCCGGTTGTAGAGGCCGAAGCGGACCTCGTCGGTTTTTTCGAATGCGAGCGGGACGTGGGTGTGGCCGAAAAAGCAGACGGTGGTTTTCTGGTAGTTGAAGTTCTGCTCCGCCTCGAAGCGGTCGAACACGTAACCCCACTTTTCGGGCGTATCGAGCGTGCTGTGGACCAGCGTGAACGATTCCACGCGCTGGGTGTAGGGCAGCATGCGCAGGTACTCCAGCTGCTCCGGTGTGAGCATCCGGCGGGTCCAGTTCGCGACGTCCGCGGCCAGCGGGTGGAACCCTTCGAGGTCGGTCTGGCTGGCGCAATAGTGGTCGTGGTTGCCGCGCACGACAACTGCGCAGACCTCGCGGATCAGGTCCACGCACTCTCGCGGGTTCGCGTTGTAACCGACAATGTCGCCGACGCAGACGTACCGCGTGCAGCCTCGGGCGCGCGCGTCGGCGAGCACCACTTCCAACGCCTGCAGGTTGCTGTGGATGTCGCCCAGGATCGCGTACAGTCCCTGCGGCCGCGGAGGGCGCCGTGGGCCGGGGGCGTCGCTGCGAGGTCGTGAGGGGGGATGGGGGTCCATCGACGCGGTGCGATCAGGGCTGGCTTAGCAGCAGCGCCGCCATGGAGAGGTCGTCGGCAGTGCGCAGGTGGACGGGGGGTCGGGTGGGTGGGACGGTCCGCAGGGTTCCACCGGCCGCCTCGATCCACACACTTTCGTCGGGGCCCTCCCATCGTTTTCGAGCAGCGAGCGCCAGAGCTTTGCGCAGCAAGTCTGTGCGGTAGGCCCGAGGGCTGCGGATCACCCACGGTTGGATCTTCACGTCCAAGCGACGGGTGGTGCGGCCGGAGACCAGCAGTACGGGATCGGTGATCAGCTCAGCGACGCACGCCGCACCCGCGCGCGAGGCGGCCTTCAGGGTTTCAGTGATCGCGGCACAGCCGACGGTGGGGCGTCCGGTCTCGAGAATCACCGCCCACTTTACGTCTTCCTCGAAGGCTTCCAGGGCCTGCGCGAGATTGGAGGAGCGCCGGTCGGTGCCCGCCCGTACTGCGCGCAGCTTCGTGATACCGAAGCGCAGCCGCATCGCCTGGGGCATCTCCACCCGGTCTGGCGCGACGACGACCACCATCCCGTCCACCTCGCGGCAGGCTTCCACTGCGCACATCAGGTGTGCGATCGCAGGACGGCTCGACAGCGAGAGGAACGCGGTGTCCGCCCCACTGGTCAGTTTCTGTTCGCGGCCGGCTCCCAACACGATCGCCCATGCACGATCCGCCATGATCGCCCCCTTGTCGCTCATGCGCCGTTGGCGTTCGTTGCTTGCATAACCGCTAGCTTATCACTTATGACGTGGCACGTCGAGGCAGACTCTGCGAAGGCCGCGCCGTTCGCAATCAACGGACGGCGAGCAACTTGTGCTCCGATGCGCGGCGGACGGGCGCTAGACATCTTCGGTGAGCATTGTGGCAACCGAATCTGCACAAAGGCGGACGCGCTCAGAATGATCTTCGGTCTCGTGGGAGGGGACGCTGTTGTCACCGGCCGGCGCTCGAGGGAGGCGGGGCGGGATTGCGGACGGGGGCTGGTGGCTCGGGGAGGCTCGGATCGAGGTCGACGGGCGGGGGTGCCGCTAGCTGCTGGCCGGCGTGGGGAACCTCGAGCTCTTCGAATCGCTGCGCGCAAGGCATCAACCGCGATTGGAAGCTGGCGACGGACCGGTTGTAGGCCTGCACCGCTCTGCGCAGGCCATGGCCCGCCTCGATGAGGTGCTCCACGAAGGTGAGCAGTCGCTTGTAGAGCTCGCGGCCTGCCTCCGCGACGCGCTGCGCGTTCTGCTCGAGCGCCTGCTGACGCCATCCGTAGGCGACGGCCTTGAGCAGCACGATCAGCGTGGTGGGCGAGGCGGGGATCACCCTCCGGCTGGTACCAAACTCGATCAGCGACGGATCCTCCTGCACCGCCGCGCTGAAAAAGGACTCACCCGGGATGAACAGCACGACAAAGTCGGGCGTCGGCGAAAACTGTTCCCAGTACGACTTCGAACCGAGCTGCTCGATATGGTCGCGAATCTGGCGGGCATGTCGGACCAGATGCTGGCGACGCTCCGACTCATCGGTTGCTTCGATGGCGTTGAGGTACGCTTCGAGCGGCGCTTTCGCGTCCACCACGAGCAGCCGACCGCCGGGCAGGTGCACGATCATGTCCGGGCGGCTGGGACGTCCCACGCCGTCGGCGACCGCCTGTTCCTCGAAATCGCAGTGTTCCAGCATGCCGGCCATCTCGACGACTCGGCGCAGCTGGATTTCGCCCCAGCGGCCACGGGTTTGTGGCGTTCGGAGCGCGCGGACCAGCTGGCCGGTTTCGGTGCGCAACCGCTCCTGGGTTTCCATGAGCTGCCGCACCTGCGCGAGCAGTCCCTCGTAGGCCCCTTCACGTTTCGACTCGAGTGCCTGCACGGTTGCCTCGATACGGCGGATGTCTTCCCGCACGGGTGCGACGAGGTTTTCCACCGCTTGGCGGTGCTGGTCGAGCTGGCCGGCGGCTTTGGCATGGGCGGTGTCGAACAGCCGCTGCGCGAGTTCGAGGAAGCTATGGGCGTTCGCGCGCAGTGCGTCGGCGGAGATCGCCTTGAAGCTGTCTTCAAGCGCGGCGCGGGCCTGCTCGAGCACGGCAAGCTTCTCGGCGGTGGCGCGGCGCTCCGCGGCGAGCTCGGCCTCGAGCGCGGCGGCGCGGCGCTCGGCGGCGGCGGCCCGCTGCGTGGCGGCCGCCAGCTCCGCGGCCAGCGACGCCTCCCGCCGCGACGCTTCTTCGATGTGCGCGTTGCGCGCGGCCAGCGCCGCATCGAGCGACGCACGATCCGCCAGCATTCGCGATCGCATCCACAGCCACATGGTCAGACCGCCCAGCAGCGCGGCGACCACGACCAGTGCGAGAACGGCGACCGTGGTCATGGTTCGTGCTCCTTCCTCGCCGCGGCGTTCGGCCGCAGCCGGAACGTGATGCGGCCGATCGGCCGTTCGTAGAGAAAGCCGAGCTCGAAATCGGTCCGCTCCTCTTCGGTCGGCAAGCGCACCGGCGCAATTTCAAACCGTCGATCCGCGGCGACGGCGCGATGGATCACCTCGAAGTACGGCATGTGATCGGTGGCGACGTGCACCGCGCCGCCGGGCACCAGCGTGGCGGCGAGCGCATCGAAAAACAGTGGGCCGAACAGCCGGTGACGGTGATGCCGCAGCTTGGGCCAGGGGTCGGGAAAGGCGACAAACATCTCGTGCACGCCGCGCCGCGGCAACAGGTAACAGGCGGCGTAGAGCGCGTCCATCCGCAGCAGCCGCACGTTGGCGAGCCCGAGCCGCTGGACGCCGCGCGCCACCTTGCGGAGCCGGCCGAGCATGCGGTCCACGCCCAGGTGCCACATGTCGGGATGGCGCCGCGCATGCGCCAGCAGCAGCCGGCCTTTGCCGCAGCCAAGGTCCACCACCAACGGCCGCGCATCGCCCCGGAACAGCGCCGAAGTGTTCAACGGTGAGAGTACGGTCTCCGCGGTCAACCGCACGAACACGTCGTGATCGGACATGGCGGGCGCATCGTACGCGATCGGCGGCGCGGGGCAAGCAGCGCGGCGTACGACGCTTGCGGCGGGTGGGGCTGCGCGGCAAACTTTGGGCGAACGATCGTTCAACCACCAGCGATACGGAGGTTCCAGCATGGATGCAACAAGCGCCTCGTCCGTGATTGCGGGCGATGTGGAAATCACCGGCACGGTGAAGAGCGCGGGCACGGTTCGCGTGGACGGGAAGCTCGAGGGCGAGCTGCACTGCGAGAAGGACGCGTGGGTCGGAAAGTCCGCGGTGGTGAAGGGCAACCTGAATGCGTCGTCGGTGATCGTCGAGGGCACGGTGAACGGCAACATCGTCGCGCGCGACCGCATCGAGCTGAAGGCGACCGCGCGGCTGACGGGCGACATCAAGGCGAAGCGGCTGGTGGTCGAGGATGGTGTGACGTTCATTGGTCGTTCGGAGGTCAATCCGAGCGGCGCTGGAGCGGCGCCGGCAGCGCCGGCCGCCGCGCCGTCGGCCACGGCCGGCTCTGCGACGGCGGAGCCGGCACGGGCTGGCATCTTCAAGCGGTGAGTGTGACCTGCCGGCCGCGTGCGCCGACCACAGCGGCCTCGCGGGCGGGAGCCGGACGCGATGGGCTCGGGCCGAAAGGCGCAGGTGGTCAGCGGATTCGACATTGTCCGCTCGATCCGCCGTTCGGAGAGTTCGACCGCGCCGCCCGCGCCAATGGGGAGCGTGGCGGCGTCAGGTGGGACGGTGGCTCTGCCGCCCCGTCGCGTCACCGCCTGCCCCCTCTGCGGCTGGGCGACGGAAGTGGCGGGGCGGCCAACGTTTGGTGTCTGCCCGAGGTGTCGCCAGAAGTTCGACATCGTGGACTACACGTTGGACGTAGAGTTTGACGGGCGGATCGTCACGGGTGGTCGGGTGCGGGTGGGCCCCGATGGCGTGGTTCGGGGGGGAGAGATCAGCGCTGCGGAGGTGGAGGTCCAGGGGCGCATTGCTGGGGGCCGAGTGTGCGCGAAGCACCGGTTGGTGCTGCGCGCGGGAGCGATGTGTGCGGCAGGCTGCGTCGAGTTCGGTGCGCTGACGGTTGAGCGGGGTATTGAGCTGACGTTTCCGGCGGTTGTGCGGTGCCGCGCGGTGGATCTGGCGGGTGTGATGGAGGCGGAATTGGAGGCGGAGGAGGGGGTGATTTTGCGCGAAGGAGCCGTTTTCCGGGGGCGGTTGAAGTGTGCATCGCTGTGCGTGGAGGACGGCGCGGCGCTGCTGGCGGCAGTGGAGGCGGGACGGCGCCCCCGCGCGGGGTGAGGCGGCGACGGCGGTCGGCGCGGTGCGGGAAAGATCGGAAGTGCCGTGGGGTCGCTATCACTTGGTGGGGGTGGCCGGGGTCGGCATGAGTGCGCTGGCCCAGGCGCTGCGCGATGTGGGCGCGGAGGTGAGCGGGTCCGACCGCCATGCGGATCGGGGCGAGTGGCTGCCGATTTTGCAGCGGCTGCGACGGGCGGGCGTGCGGCTGCTGCGGCAGGACGGTTCCGGGGTGGAGCCGGGCGTCGTCGTTGTCGTCAGCAGCGCGATTGAGGCGGACAATGCGGACCTTGCCGCGGCGGTGCGGGGGGGACTGCAGGTACGGCACCGGGCGGAGGTGCTTGCGGAACTGGTGCGCGGGCGGCGGGTCGCTGCGGTGGCGGGGACGAGTGGCAAGACTACCGTGACCGGGATGCTCGGCTGGATTCTCGAGGTGGCCGGTCTGGACCCGTGGGTGGTGAACGGCGGGGGCCTGCTGAACTGGGTGGCACCGGACCGTGTGGCGAGCGTGCGGCGAGGTGACGGGGAATGGAGCGTGATCGAAACCGATGAGAGTGACCGGTCGCTGCTGCAGTTCGAGCCGGAGCTGGCGATTGTCACGAACATCAGTGATGACCACTTCAGCGAAGCGGAGGCGGAGCGCCTGTTTCGCCAGTTTGTGCAGCGTGTACGCCGGGTCGTTGTGACGGGGGTGGGTGTGGGTCGGCGGCTGGGAGAACCTGCCGCGCGGCTGGTCGAGGCGGCTCCGCCGGGGAGTGTGGTCGCGCGAGGCGGATGGCTGGAATTTGAGTGGTGCCAGACGAGGTTTCAGCTGCAGTTGCCGGGCGCGCACAACGCCGCGAACGCGGTGTTGGCGGCGGCGGCGGCGGCGGAGCTGGGTGTGCCGCCGGCGACGTCCGCGGCGGCGCTGAGCCGGTTTCGTGGGATTGAGCGCCGTTTGGAGCGTGTGGGGATGTGTGGCGGCGCGGTGGTGCTGGATGACTACGCGCACAACCCCGCGAAGATTGCGGCTGCCTGGTCGGCGGCGCGCGAGATGGGGTCGCCGGTGCTCGGGGTGTGGCGGCCGCACGGGTTCGGGCCGTTGGAACGGATGATGGACGAGCTTGTCGCCGCGTGGTCGAAGGTGGTGCAGGAGGGGGACCGGTTGTGGCTGTTGCCGGTGTTTTATGCGGGAGGCACGCCAGGAGGGCGCGCCAGTTCGGAAGAGCTGGCTCGGCGGCTGGCTGACGTGGGTGTGCATGTGGAAACGGTCGGCGCACTGGATGAGCTAGAGGGACGGGTGCGGGCGCTGGTGCGGCCGGGCGCGGTGGTGCTGGTGATGGGGGCGCGGGATCCTGCGCTGCCGAGGTTCGCGCGGCGGCTGTGTGGGGCGGAGGAAAGCGGGACGGTTTGACCGGCCACGGGGCGGTCGGTAGGCTATCGGTTCCGTCCCGATCCGGCCGACCAGGCGGGGTTGGGCCGTCCGGCGGCGGCTTGCCGGGCGGTGCGGGGCGTGGAGAGTTTCCACTGCCCGATGGTGTAATGGCAGCACACGGCCCTTTGGAGGCCAGAGTCCAGGTTCGACTCCTGGTCGGGCAACCAGGCGGGACCCGGCGGGCGAATGAAACTGTTGTCCGGAACGGCGCACAGGCAGCTGGCCGAGCGGATCGCCGCGTTTCTTGGCGAGCCGCTGGTTGGCGTTGAGATCGGCCGGTTTCCGGACGGTGAGCATCGCATCAAGATCATGGACAACATCCGCGGGCACGACGTGTACATCGTGCAGCCGACGTGCCCGCCGGTGAACGAGAATTTGATGGAGCTGTTGATCATGATGGACGCGGCCCGGCGCGCGTCCGCGTCGCGGATCACCGCGGTGTTGCCGTATTTCGGGTATGCGCGGCAGGACCGGAAGGACCAGCCGCGCGTGCCGATCACCGCGAAGCTGGTTGCGAATTTGCTGGTGGCGGCCGGAGCCAACCGGGTGTTGGCGCTGGATCTGCATTCGCACCAGATCCAGGGGTTTTTCGACATTCCGGTGGATCATCTGACCGCGGCGCCGGTGCTGGTGAAGGCGCTGCGCGCGATGAATCTGACGGACGCGGTCGTCGTCGCGCCGGACACAGGGGGCGTGAAGCAGGCGTACGCCTTCGCGCAGATGATCGGCGCCGGTTTTGCGATCGCGGCGAAGCAGCGGAAGAGCGCGGTCGAGGTGGAAACGATTGACATGGTCGGCAACGTGGCGGGCCGGAACGTGCTGCTGGTGGACGATCTGATCACGACGGGCAGCACGCTGTGCGGCGCGGCGGAACTGCTGAAGCAGCGGGGGGCCGGGAGCGTGCGTGCGGTGGTCACCCATGCGCTGGTGACGCGGAAGGCCATTGCGGCGCTCAAGGCATCGCCGATTGAGGAGATCATCGTCACCGACACGGTGCCGGTTGGCGATTGGGAGGGCTTTCCGGTCCGTGTGCAGTCGGTGGCGGAGCTGCTCGGCGAGGCGATTCTGAGGATTCATAACAACCAGTCCGTGACCTCGCTGTTTCAGGTTTGAGGGCGGACGGAGATCGGGAGCAGGACGGATGAGCGAGACGATCGTGGTGCGGGCGGAGCGTCGTGAGGCGTGCGGCAGCGCGGCGGCGCGACGGTTGCGGCGGGCAGGCAAGATTCCGGCGATCGTGTACTGCGAGGGGCGCCCGGGCGAGCCAGTGTGGTTGAACGCGCACGACTTTGGGCTGATGCTGCAGCATCACCGCGGCGAGCACATGCTGGTGAGCCTCGAGCTGGAGGGGACCCGGCGGCCGGTGTTGCTGAAAGAGGTGCAGCATCATCCGCTGAACAGCTCGGTGCTGCACGTGGACTTCTACGAGGTGTCGATGACGCGGCGCATCCGCGTGGAGGTGCCGTTGCGGCTGGTGGGGGATCCGATCGGTGTGACGCAGCAGGGGGGCATCCTGGACCATCTGTTGCGAGTGGTGGAGGTCGAGTGCTTGCCCGGCGACATCCCGGAGGAGATTCCAGTGGACGTGTCGGGACTGGCGGTGGGCCGGCACCTGAGCGTGGGCGACATTCGGTTGGACCCAGCCCGCTACCGGATCGTCACCGCCCCGGACATTGCGATCGCGGCCGTGTCGATGCCGAAGGCGGAGGAGGCGCCGGCGGCCGCCACGGAGGCGGCGGCGGCAGCGGAGCCGGAGGTGCTTACGGAGAAGAAGGGCGAGGAAGGCGAGGCGGCCACGGAGAAGGGCGCTGCGAAGGCGGCGCCGGCCGCGGCGAAGGAGGGCAAGGAGGCGAAGGAGCCGAAGGAGGCGGTCGCGAAGGGCGGAAAGGAGAAGGGCGCGAAGGGCTGATCGGTGCCGGAGCGCGCGCGGCGGCGCCGTGAAAATGGTGGTTGGACTTGGCAATCCGGGCAGCGAATATGCGGGGACGCGCCACAACGCGGGGTTTGAGGTGGTGGAACGTCTGGCGCGGCGGGTGGGGGCCGAGTGGCGCCGGAGCCGGCAGGCGCCCGCCGAGTGCGCGATCGCGGAGCTGCCGGAGGCGGGGCGGGTGCTGTTCGTGAAGCCGCTGACGTACATGAACGCCAGCGGTGAGGCAGTGGCGGCGCTCGCCCGCTGGCATCGTCTGCGCCCGTCGGAGGTGGTGGTGGTCTACGACGATGTGGACCTGCCGCTCGGCACGGTGCGGGTGCGCGCGCGCGGCAGTTCGGGCGGACACCGCGGCATGGGCTCAGTGATCGAGCAGATGGGCGACGACGGCATCGCGCGGGTGCGCATCGGCATTGGCCGTGGTCGGGGCGATCGCGACACCGTTGCGCACGTGCTGTCAAGATTTTCGGAGGAGGAGCGGCCGGTAGCGGAGGCGGCGATGGAACGGGCGGCCGCGGCGGTGGAGACGCTGTTGACGCGGGGTATTGAGCGGGCGATGAACGAATTCAACGCCGAACCGAAGGAGACACAGCAGCCGTGAGACGGTACGAAGGAATGTTTATCTTTCCTGAGCGGATGAAAGACGAGCAGCTGGATGCCGCGATTGAGACGGTGAAGACGGAGATCGAAAAGGCCGGCGGCTCGGTGACTGCGACGACGCGCTTGGGGCGTCGGACGTTTGCGCGAACGCTGAAACGAGAGACGGCGGGGCACTACGTGGTGATCACGTTCGATCTGGAACCGGAGAAGCTTCAGTCGCTCAGCGAGCGATGGCGTCTGTCGCCGGATGTGTTCCGGTTTCGCGTGTTCCGTGCGGAGGCGCCGGTGAGCGCGGGGGAGGAGGCGGAGCATGGCGTCGCTCAATAAGGTGTTTTTGATTGGGAACCTGACGAAGGATCCAGATGTCCGTCGACTCCCCAGCGGGGAAGATGTCGCGGAGATGCGCTTGGCGGTGAACCGGCGGTTTCGCGACCGGTCCGGCAAGGATCGGGAGGAAACCCTTTTCATCAACGTGGCGGTGTATGGCAACCGGGCGGCGGTGGTCGGAAAGTATCTGCGCATGGGTTCGCCGGTGCTGATCGAGGGACGACTGCGGCAGGAGGAATGGACCGACCGCGAGGGCAAGCGTCAGAGCCGCATCAGCGTGGTGGCGGAGAACTTTGAGTTTCTTGGTGGCGGGCGGGCCTCCGCCGACAGCGTGCCGGCGGATCGTGGCGGGATGACGGAGGGAGCGGAGCCGCCGGTGGCGGCGAAGTCGCCAGTTCCGCCAGAGGAGGCGGAGCGGCCGCACGACACGGGTGGTGGCGATCGGGCCACACCGTGGCGCGGTGGGGCAGAGCCCGAGGATTCTGAGGAGGACAGCAAGTTGCCGTTCTGAGAGGCGGGCGTTCGTTGACCTGCCCGGAGAGTAGAGGAGACGACCATGGCGAAACGGAACAAAAAAGCGCAGCCGCGGCGGGGCACGCGCTATCTGCAGGGGGTCACGCAGATCGACTACAAGGACTGCGAGCTGCTGAAGAAGTTCATGACCGAACGCGGCAAGATCATGCCGCGGCGGTTGTCCGGCACGACCGCGCGCCAGCAGCGGGCGATCCGGCGCGCGATCGGCCGTGCTCGCGTACTGGGGCTGCTGCCCTAGTCGGCTGCGGGAGAGGTGACGATGGATGTGATTCTGATCAAAGCGGTTGAAGGTCTGGGTGGCGAGGGCGACGTTGTTCGTGTCGCGGACGGATACGCGCGCAACTATTTGATTCCGAAAGGATTTGCGGAGGTCCTGACGCCGGCGGCCCGGCGGCGGGCGGAGCGGATCCGCGCGGCTCGCGCCGCAGAACAGGCTGCGCGGGAACAGGCGGCTCGCGAGCTCGCCCGGCGGATTGAGACGACCTCGGTCACGATTGCGGCCAGGGCGGGCGAGGGCGGCAAACTGTTTGGCGCGGTGACGAACGTGCAGATTGCAGAGGCGCTGAAACTACAGGGCATCGAGGTGGATCGTCATCTGATCGAGCTGGAGCATCCGATTCATGAAATCGGCACCTGGCGGGCGACGGTTCGTCCCGCGCCCGGTGTCGAGGCGACGCTGAAGATCTGGGTCGTCGCGGAGGAATAACGTCCGTTGCACGCGTCCACCCGCCGCGGCCGTCCGGTGCCTGCCGCCGAGGCGGTGGGGGTGCCGCCGCACAGCGAGGCGGCGGAAGTGGGGCTGCTGGGCAGTATTCTCGTGGATGGCGAACGGGTGCTGGGCGCGTGCGCGTCGCGCCGTGTGAAGCCGGATTGTTTCTACAATCCGCTTCATCGCGAGGTTTTTGAGACCGCGCTCACGCTGCACGACGAAGGACGGCCGGTCGACCTGCTCACCGTCAGTGCGCGACTCCGCGATCTCGGGCGACTGGAGGCGATCGGCGGCGACACGTTTCTGCAGGGTCTGGTTGACGCGACGCCGACTTCTGCGCACGCGGACTACTACATTGAGGTGCTTCTTCAGAAGCGTATTTTGCGCGAACTGCTGGCGCGGGCTCGCGAGGTGGAGAGTCTCTGCGTTGCTTCCGGTGATGCGGACGCCACCGACGTCTTGAACCGTGCGGAACAACTGATTTTCGGCATTCGCGATCTGAGCGTCGGCACCGCGCCCGAATGGCCGCGGGTGGTGGAAAAGGTTTCGGAGGAGATCGGCGGACTGCTGCAGGCGCGGGGGGCCCGGCGGACGGGGCTGAGCACGGGATTTCGCAACTTGGACAAGATCCTGCTGGGGCTGCAGCCCTCGGAGATGATTGTTCTGGCGGCGCGTCCCTCGGTCGGCAAGACGTCGCTGGCGATGAACATCGTCGAGAATGTCGCCACCGGGTACAACCCGCACACCGGCTATCCTCCGACCGGCCGCGTACCGCGCGCGGTCGCGGTGTTCACGCTGGAGATGTCCGCGGAAGGGATCGTGCGGAGGCTGATCTGCTCGCGCGCACGCGTGTCGTGGCGACGGATCGTGGAGGGGGTGTGCGACGCGACCGAACAGCGACGGCTCGCCTCGATTGCGAAAGAGGTCGGCGCGTTGAGCATTTTCATTGACGAGACCAGCGGGATGGACGTGAACGAGCTGCGGGCGCGTGCACGCCGGCTGGCGGCGCTGCACGGGATCGCGTTGATCGTGGTGGACTATTTGCAGCTGCTGCGGTGTCCGGAGCCGCTGCCGACGTCGCGGCAGGAGCAGATCGCGCAGGTCTCCGCGGGTCTGAAGGCGATGGCGAAGGAGCTGCGCGTGCCGGTGCTGGTGCTCAGTCAGCTCAATCGCGAGCCCGAGCGGAGCGACCGCAGTGGAGTGCCGAAGATGGCGGACCTGCGGGACTCGGGGTCGATCGAGCAGGATGCGGACGTGATCTTGCTGATGCGCCGCCCGATTCAGTATCGGCGCGATCCGCGGCACCAGGACGCTCAGGCGAATCCGGGTCTGACGGTGGTCGATGTCGCGAAGCAGCGCAACGGGATGACGGGCGAGGTGGATCTCTACTTCGACCGCGACCACACGTTGTTCTCCGATATGAAGCCGGAAGGTGCGGGGGAGGCGGACGTGCCGATCCGCCCCAGCGAGGGGAGCGCGGAAGAGTGAGTGAGGCGCGGCGGATCCGTTGGCTGCTGATTGGCGCGATGGTGCTGCCGGTTGTGGCGGGCGCACAGCTGGTGGAGCGGGTGCGCGTGGAGAGCGTCGGCGCCATCGCGGCGGATCCCGGGACGGTCCTGTCGGCGATCGAGACTCGGGAGGGGCAGCCCTATGACCCGACCCGCGCGATGCGGGACGCGAGGTCGCTGGAGCGCACGGGGCGGTTCAGTTCGGTGCGGGTGTTTGCGGAGCCCGGCTCGCGACGGGACGCGGTGGTCGTGGTGGTGGAGGTGGCGGTTCGGCCGGTGATTGAGCATCTCGAGATCACGGGAGCGGACGAGGTGGGCAACCGGCGCGTTCGGGAGTGGCTGGGACTGGGGGTGGGCGATCCGGTGGACGATGCGCTGTTGGCGGCCGGCGCGCGGCGGGTGCAGGAAGAATACGCGAAACGGTTCTATCCTCACGCGCGGGTCGCGTGGCGCATCGAACCCGGTCGCCAGCCCGGCGCGTCGCGGGTGGCGGTCACGGTCACCGAGGGAGCGCGCGCTCGGGTGGGCGCGATTGAGTTTTACGGTCCGACGGCGATCGATCCCGGCACGCTGCGGGCAAGGCTGAAGACCCGGGCGTTTCGCTGGTGGAATCCGGTCCACTGGGTGACGGGGGCGGGGCGGCTGAACGACGAGGATCTTCGGGCCGACCGCGCCGCGATTGAAGCGGCGTTCCGCGACCTCGGCTATCTCGACGTGGTGGTGCGTGGGCCGGCAATCGTGCCGGAGGGACGGGATCGCGTCCGCTTAAAATATGTCGTTGCGGAGGGGCCGTGTTACCGGCTAGGCTCGGCGGTGATCGAGGGGGTGACGCGATTTCCGACGCAGGACGTCGCGCGGTTGGTGCAGCTGACGCCGGGCGCACCGCTGGCGCAGTCCGCGCTGGACGCGGCGCGGGAGGCGATTGCGGACTACTACGGTAACCGCGGCCATGTGGGCGTGCAGGTGCGGCCGCTCATCGAGGCGGACCCGACCAGTGGCGTCGCCCACGTTCGGCTTTCGGTGCGGGAGGGTGAACCGGCGCGGATTCGGGACATTCTGATTCGCGGCAACGTGGTCACGCGCGAGGACGTGATCCGCCGCGAGCTTGTGGTGGCGCCCGGTGAGCCGTTCCACCGCGGCCGCATCCGGACCAGCGAGAACCGGATCCGGAATCTCGGGTACTTCTCGCACGTGTCGCTGACACCCCAGCCGACGGATGATCCTGCGCAGCAGGACCTGGTCGTCGAGGTGGTGGAGGATCGGATGGGCACGGCGGAGGCGGGGGTGGCGTTCTCGTCGGTGGATCGAATTGTCGGCCGGGTGGAGCTGGGCCATGGGAACGTGGACATCACCTCGTGGCCGCCGTTCGGTGGGGGTCAGAAGGCCCGCATCGGTGCGATGTTTGGCACCCGGCGCCAAGACTACTACCTGCAGTTCGTCGAGCCGTATCTGTTTGATCGGCGGCTGCGGCTGACGCTGGACCTGTACAGCCGGGAGTCGAGTTACTTCAGTGCGCTGTACGACGTCAGCCGTCGCGGCGGGCAGGTGCTGGTGGAGCATCCGCTGACGCCGTTTCTGACGCTCGGGGTTGGTTACAACCTCGAGCGTATTGCGATTTCGGACGTGCGCGAGAGTGCCAGCGAGGAGATCAAGGCCGAGGAGGGGGCGCGGCTGAAGAGCAGCGGTGAGCTGTCGTTCGCGTTCGACACGCGCGACCGGATCCGGCTGACCACGCGCGGCAACTACACGCGGCTGGCGGCCGAGCTCGCCGGCGGTCCGTTTGGCGGCGACACACAGTGGTATCGGCTGGACTTGCGTTCGCACCAGTATTTTCCGATCTGGCGCGGTCATGTGCTGCTGCTGCGCGGCCAGCTGGGAGTGATGGATGCGATTGGGGGGGAAGAGCGGGTGCCGTTGTTCGACCGCTACTTTCTGGGCGGCCTGTACACCGTTCGTGCGTTTCGGTACCGGCATATCGGGCCGGCGGACGAGACCGGCGAGCCGATCGGCGGCCGCAGCCTCGCGTTCGCGTCGGTGGAGTACACGGTGCCGATCTATAAGATGGTCCGGGCGGCGGTGTTTGTGGACGGTGGCATGGTGTGGGCCGACCCCTACACGTTTGATTTGGATTGGAACTCCGGCTACGGTCTTGGACTGCGTCTGGACATTCCGATGTTGCCGCTGCGAATCGACTACGCGTGGCAGATCGATTCCGACGAGTACAATCGGGACGACAATGGGCGGTTCAACATTTCGTTTGGCTATCCGTTCTGATGGACGGGGAAAGGGCGTGCGGGGATGACGACGAGACGGCGGGTGTTTGGCTGGGTGGTGGCGGGACTGCTGGCGGCGGGGGCGGTCGGCGCGCAGGATCGGAGGCCATCGGTCGCGTTTGTGAACCTCGACCGCTGCTTCAACGAGTACTACAAGACTCGCGTGGCGGACGCGCAGCTGAAGGCGCAGGCGCGGGAGTTTGAGGAGGAGCTGAAGAACATTGCGGGCGAGCTGGAACGGCTGCAGGGAGAGTTCAACTCGCTGCGGGAAGAGTCGCTGAACACCGCGCTCAGCGACGAGGTGCGGGCGGCGAAGCGCGCCGCGGCGGAGGAAAAGGTGCTGGCGATCCGCGAGCAGGAGGGGAGGGTGCAGAGCTTCCGCGAGCGGCGTACGAAGCAGCTGGAGGAGCAGAGCCGGCGCATGCGCCGCGGTCTGGTCGGCGAAATCAAAGAGGTGATCCAGAAATACGCACGTGACCAGGGCCTGATCGCGGTGCTCGATTCTTCCGGCACCACCTTCAACGGTGTGGAAGCGGTGTTGTACGTGGACCCGCGCAGCGACATTACCGAGGCCATTCTGCGGGAGCTGAACAAGGGCGCACCCCCCGATCTGCCTCCCCCGCCGAGCCGGGAGAGCGGCACGACGAATCGCGCCGCGTCGAACCGGTAAGTGCCGGCTTATGAGCCCGCCCGTGCTGACGGTGGCCGAGCTGGCCGCACGACTTGGCGGCGAGCTGGAGGGCGACGGCAGTGCAGTGGTGCGCGGCGTGGCCGGGCTGCGCGAGGCGCGTCCGGGCGACGTCACCTTTGTCGCCAACATGAGGTATGCAGGGTATGTCGCCTCGACGCGGGCGTCCGCGGTGATCGTGGCGCGCGCCTGGGACCGTCCATCGTCCGCCGCACTGATCCGGGTGGACAACCCGGATGCGGCGTTTGCGGCCGCCTGTGCGATGTTCGCGCCACCGCCCCCCCCGGATCCGGAGGGCATTCATCCGACGGCGGTTGTTGCGCCGAGCGCCCGGTTGGGGGCGGACGTGCGGATTGGTCCGTATGCGGTGGTCGAGGCCGGAGCGGAGATCGGCGACCGCACCGTGCTGATGGCCCACGTCTATGTCGGGCACGAGGTGGTGATCGGGCCGGACTGCCGGATCTATCCGCACGTCTCGATCCGGGAGCGGTGCCGGCTCGGCGCGCGGGTGATCGTGCACAATGGGACCGTGATCGGCAGCGACGGTTTTGGCTATGTGGCCGGTGAGGACGGCGTGCGGACGAAGATCCCGCAGCTCGGCATCGTGGAAATCGGGGACGACGTCGAGCTGGGCGCGAACGTGACGGTGGACCGCGCGCGGTTTGGCCGCACGGTGATCGGCCGCGGCGTGAAGGTGGACAACCTCGTGCAGATTGCCCACAACGTGGTGATCGGGGACCACTCCGTCATTGTGGCGCAGGTGGGAATCGCGGGCAGTGCGGTGATCGGCTCGCGAGTGATTCTGGCCGGCCAGGTCGGCGTCGCCGGTCATCTGGAAGTGGGGGACGGCGCGGTCGTTGGTGCCCAGGCGGGTGTCTCGAAGGATGTGCCCGCTGGCGCCATTGTGTTGGGCTCACCGGCGATCGCGATGGACAAGTTCAAGCGGATCCACGCCTATACGATGCGGCTGCCCGAGCTGCGGGCCGAAGTGGAGGCGCTCGGGCGCAGACTTGCGGCGCTGGAGGCGGCCCTCAAACCGCCGACCCGCCCGACGGGGTGAGACCCGATCCGGTCGCGACGGGCGGCTGCAGATAGATCGGCAGCGCCGGTGGCAGCGGCTGGCCGCGCGTCCAAAGCTCGATCGCGCGGCGCGCCAGATGGCGTGCCCGCGGCACCAGGTCTTCCGGCCACCAGCGCCCCTCCGCGGCGGTCAGCCGGGCGGCGTGCGCAAGGCGGGA
This sequence comes from Kiritimatiellia bacterium, assembly GCA_026417735.1. NCBI lineage: Bacteria > Pseudomonadati > Kiritimatiellota > Kiritimatiellia > Kiritimatiellia bacterium. The sequence continues at coordinate 17,392 of JAOACR010000012.1, read as the reverse complement.
CCATTCTGCGGACCCGCCGCAGCCCGCCGGCGGCACCTTCGCTTCGAGCTCTGTGAGCGCGCAGAGGCTCCAGGGCGCCACCAGCTCGGCGCTGCCGTCGTCGGCGCGGCGGATCCGCCCGAACCAGGCCAGCCCCCTCCGCGCGTCGCCGGCGATGATCGCATCGTCGACCGGCACTCTCCTCAGCAACTCGTCGCCGGTCGCCAGACCGCTGTCGATGCCGATCACCGGTCGACCGAGCGGAGCCGCAAACATGTGGATCGCCGCCGTCGCGATCCGCAGGCCGCTGTACGCGCCGGGCCCGCAGCCAACCACCCACAGTTCCACCTGCGCGGGGTGCCGACCCTCCGAAAAGAGCAGCGCGCGGAGGTGCTCGAATGTGGCGCGGTTGTCGCGCGGCGGCTGTGGCCACTCGATCTCTGCGATGGTGTCGTCCTGCTCCATCCATGCGGCCGAGCCGACCGCAGCGGACAGGTCCAGCGCCACCACTGCGCGCGGTGGGCTCATTCGGGCAGCTCCATGCGGATGCGGCGCTCCGTCGGCGATGGGCCGACCCGAATCTCCACGCGGACCGCGTTCGCGGGGCACAACTCCGGTGCGCGGTCCGCCCATTCGATGATTCGAATCGCCTCCGCCGGCACGTCGTCCAGTCCGAGCGAGGCGATCTCGAGCGGATCGCGCCGCAGCCGATACAGGTCAGCGTGAATCACCGGCACGGCCCCGCGGTACTCGTGCACGAGGGTGAAGCCGGGACTGGCGACCGGCTCGGTCACCCCCAGCGCGCGGCACAGCGCCCGCGCAAAGGTGGTCTTGCCCGCACCGAGCTCGCCGAAGAGCGCGACCGTGACACCGGCCCGCAGACGGCCGGCAAGTTCCGCTGCGGCCTGGGCGGTCTCTGCGGGGCTGTTCGAGCAGCGTTCGATCACGGTGGCGCGCATCGCTGCGGTTGTACCGGCTCCGGACGGGGAAGAAAAGCGCGGTGGTGATGCGCACGGCCCATCAGCCGCGGACTTGGGTTCGCGCGCCTTCCCGTCTTCGGCCCGCGAATCGGAGATCAATCGCCGTTCCGGTGGCGGCGTCGAAGGACTCTGCAACTGGTTGGCGCCGGCGTGTGCTATGATGTGAGCGCACCGGTCCGGTCGGCACAGTTCGATCGAAACGGCCAGATCCGCGTTGAGAGAGGCGCGACGATGGCCGTGTGGGTTTGTCATGGTGGTGCCGCTGGAGGCGGAATGAAGCGATCGCTGCACGACGTGCGGGTGGGGGTGATTGGGGCCGGTTTCATCGGGCCGGTGCACGTGGAGGCGCTGAGACGCCTCGGCGTGCGAGTGAGCGCGTTGTGCGACGTGCCCGGTGTGGTGAACGCGGCGGCGTCACGACTGGGCATTCCGAAGGCCTACGGCGACCACCGGCAGCTGGTGGCGGATCCGGAGGTGGACGTCGTACACATTGCCTCGCCCAACCGCTGGCACGAGGCAATGGCGCTTGCGGCGCTGGAGGCGGGCCGGCACGTCGTTTGCGAAAAACCGCTCGCGATGACGACCCGCCAGACCGCGAGGCTCGTTCGCGAAGTGGAGGCGCGGCCGAGGCAGATTTTCGCGGTGAACTACAACTGTCGTTTCTATCCGGCGGTGCTGCAGATGCGCGAGCTGGTGCGATCGGGCGAACTCGGCCGGGTGATTCACGTGAACGGTTCCTACTTTCAGGACTGGCTGTTCAAGGAAACCGATTACAACTGGCGGTTGCTGCCGGCGGAAGGCGGGGCGTTGCGTGCGGTCGCGGACATCGGCACGCACTGGCTGGATCTGGTCTCGTTTGTGATCGGCGCTCGCGTGAGGGCGGTGATGGCGGATCTGCTGACGTTTCACTCCGTGCGTCGTCGGCCGCTGGGCGAGGTGCAGACGTTCGCGCGCGCGGCCGGCCGGGTGCGGACGGCGCCGTACCAGGTGAAGACCGAGGACTGCGGGTCCGTGCTGCTCGAATTCGAGAATGGCGCGCGCGGGAATCTGGCGGTGTCCCAGGTCGCGGCCGGCCGCAAGAACTGCCTTCGAGTGGAGATCTACGGTTCGAAGCAGTCCGTCTGGTGGTGCTCGGAGGACCCCGAGATGCTCCATCTGGGGCGGCGGGACGAGCCGAACGCGAGTGCGGTGCGGGCGACGCCCGCCTTTGGCCGCGGCGCGGCGGGATACATGGACCATCCGCCGGGACACGTGGAGGGTTTTCCGGACACGTTCAAGATGAACTTCCGGGCAATTTACAGCGCCATCCTTGACGGCCCGCCCGCCGAGCCGCTGTATGCGACCGTCCGGGACGGGCACGAGGAGGTGGCGGTGTGTGAGGCGATCCGGCGCAGCGCCGCGGTCCGCCGTTGGGTCGCGGTGCGGCGGCATGAATTCCCGGTGGAACGCCGGCGGAGCTAAAGGAAAGGAAAGGAGACGGTGATGATCCAGCTCGGATTCGTCAGTGCGATTCTGCCCGACCTCGACCTCGAGTCGGTTGCGAAGTTTGCGGCGGCGGAGGGGTTCGATTGCGTCGAACTGATGTGCTGGCCGGTGGGCCGGGCGGAACGGAAGTATGCGGGCGTCACCCACGTGGATGTGACGACGCTGACGCAGGCGCGCGCGGAGGACATTCACGGCGCACTGCAGGCGCACGGCGTGGCGATCAGCGGTCTTGGCTATTATCCGAACCCGTTGGATCCGGACCCCGAGGTCGCGAAAGCGGCGGTCGCGCATATCCGCAAGGTGATCCTCGCCGCGGAGCTGCTCGGCGTGCGGCAGATGAACACGTTTATCGGTCGCGACTGGACGAAGAGCGTGGACGAGAACTGGGCCGCGTTCCGCAAGACGTGGAAGCCGCTGGTGCAGTTCGCGGAGGACCACGGCGTGCGGATCGGCATCGAAAACTGTCCGATGTTGTTCACGCGCGACGAGTGGCCCGGCGGCAAAAACCTTGCGCACGCGCCGGCGATCTGGCGGCGGATGTTCGAGGAGATCCCGTCACGTCATTTCGGGCTGAACTACGATCCTTCCCATTTGGTCTGGCAGCACATGGACTGGCTGGCGCCGCTGCGCGAGTTTCGTGAGCGGTTGTTCCACATTCACGCGAAGGACGTTCGGATCCGGCGCGACCGGCTGAACGAGGTCGGCATCCTGGCGACGCCGCTGCAGTACCACGAGCCGTGCATTCCGGGATTGGGGGAGATTGACTGGGGACGGTTCGTCGGCGAGCTGATGTCGGTCGGCTACGAGGGGCCGGTGTGCATCGAGGTGGAAGACGACGCGTTCGGGAAGTCGCTGGAGGGACGACAGCGGGCGTTGCGGACCGCGGCGCGGCATCTTCGCAATTTCATCCAGCGCTGAGGCGGCGATGCGGGAGGTGTGGGCGGGCGCGGACCTCGGCGGCACGACGATTGGCGTCGCGGTCGCAACCGCCGAGGGCGAGGTGCTTGCGGAGAGGTGCGCACCGACCTGCGCGTACGAGGGGCCGCGCCGCGTGGTGGAACGAATTGCGGACCTGCTGGAGCAGACGGTACGCGAGGCGGGCGTGCGCCCCGTCGCGCTCGGTCTGGGCGTGCCGGGGCTGGCGGACGTGAACGCCGGAGTGACGCGTTTCCTGCCGAATTTGCCGACTCAGTGGCGGGATTTGCCGGTGTCGGCGTGGCTGGCGGAGCGGCTCGGCTGCCCAGTGCATCTGCTCAACGACGTTCGCATCGCGACGCTGGGCGAACTGGTGTTCGGCTGGGGGCGGGGGCGCGATCGTCCGACGATGGCGATGTTTGCGATTGGGACCGGTATCGGGGGTGGGGTGGTGGTGGAGGGTGTGTTGCGGCTCGGCCCGCTGGGTGCGGCGGGAGAGCTCGGTCACCAAACGGTGGTGCCCGACGGTCCACCGTGTGGATGTGGCAGTCGGGGTTGTCTGGAGACGGTGGCCAGCGGCCCGGCGATTCGCGCGGAGGGGGTGCGGCTGGTCGCGTCGGGTCTGGCGCCGCGGCTGGCGGAGATCACGGGGGGCGACGTGGGCCGGATCACGCCGGAAACGATGGCCGCTGCCGCCAGGGAGGGCGACGAGCTGGTCGCGCGGGCGATTGAGCGCGCCGCGCGGTGGCTTGGCATCGGCGTCGCCAACATCGTCACCGCGTTGCATCCCGACTTGGTCGTGCTCGGCGGTGGAGTGGCCGGGATGGGCGCGCAACTGCTCGAACCGTTGCGCGATGAGGTGCGGCGGCGGGTGCGCATGTTTCCGGTGGATACGGTGCAGATCGAGCTCAGCCGTCTCGGCGGACGTGCCGGAATGCTTGGAGGTGTTGCGTTGGCGATGGCCGGCGGCGCGCGCGGGTTGTGCGCGCGAATGCAGGGGGAGGCCCAGCGATGACGATCCACTACGACGAGCTGGCGAAAATGATCGATCACTCTCTGCTGCATCCCACGCTGACGGACCGTGAAATCGAGGAGGGCTGCCGAGTGGCCGCGCGATATCGCGTCGCGTCGGTCTGTGTGAAACCCTACGCGGTGCGCCGCTGTGTGGAACTGCTGCGCGGGACCGGCGTGCGTGTGGGATGCGTGGTGGGATTTCCGCACGGAAGCTCCACGACGGAGGTGAAGCGTTACGAAACCGAGATCGCTTGTCGCGACGGCGCGGAAGAAGTGGACATGGTCATCAACATCGGGAAGGCGCTCAGCGGCGACTGGGCCTATGTCGAGGCCGATGTCCGCGCGGTGTGTGACGAGGCGCATCGCCACGGCGCAAAGGTGAAAGTGATCCTCGAGACCGACTTTCTGCACGGGGGTGGCGCGGGTCTGGACGGCGACGGGCTGAAGCGGCGGCTGTGCGAGATCGCGGAACGGGCGGGGGCGGATTGGGTGAAAACCTCGACGGGGTACGGCTTTGTGAAACAATCCGACGGTTCCTACAGCTATCGCGGAGCCACAGAGCACGATCTGCGGCTGATGCGCGCGGCCTGTTCCGAACGTGTTCAGGTGAAGGCGGCGGGCGGTGTTCGCGATCTGGACGGGCTGATTCGTGTTCGACAACTTGGGGCGACGCGCTGCGGCGCAACTGCGACCGCCGCAATGCTCGACGAGTTTCGCCGACGCGAAGCGGTGGGCGAACCGATCGAGCGGCCGTCCGGCGCCGTAGGCGGCGACGGTTACTGACGCGTTCGGGCCCCTGGTGCCGGGGTGAGGGGGCTGTTTCGTTACCGCCGACTGATCCGACGGCACCGGTCCCCGCTGCGATTCCAGCCCGACGGCGTTTCGTTCCCCTTACAGTGTCGGCCCGGTTTCGGCGTGTTCGGCAGCGCTATCGTGGTGGTTGCGAGGGTGGCGAGCCGAGGTTCAGCCAAATGTCGAGGCGCGGCGTGTCGAAGTTGAAGGGCTTGTTCACGATGTCGGGGCGGCCGTCGCCGTTGACGTCCGCGATGCGGCCCTCGTGAAAGCCGATGCCGCTGCTCAACACGGTGGTGAAAAAACCGCCCTGCCCGTCGCCGTACAGGATCCATGCGGTGGCGTTGGGATGGTCGGGCTCGGAGCGCCGGATGTTCCACTTCGCCATTTCGGCGCAGAGGATGTCGAGATGACCGTCCCCGTTGATGTCTGCGATGTCGAGTGTGTGGCCGTGGATCACCGTGCGGCCGTCGAGCAGCGCGCGCCGGCGCCAGGAGGCGGGGTCGAGCGGGTCGCCGTCACACTCGATGAAGAGGAGCGGTCCGTCTCCATCGCCGGGCGCAGCGACGATCTGCGCAATGGGCCCCGGCCGGAACCGACCTGCCCGGATGCGACCCGGCTGATCGGCGATCCGCACCGGTCGCAGCCGGCCGGCGCCGTCCGCATGAAACCACCAGACGCCGCCCAGCAGGTCGATTCGGCCGTCGCCGTCAACGTCGGCGGTGGCCAGCCCTTCGGGTTTGACGGTCAATGGCGTGGTGGAGGCGTCGAATAGCTCCCGCAGGGGCCACGGCCCCGCGGTGCGGGGATCGGGCGGCGGTTCGGCGAGGAAGAGGCGACGGCTGCCCTGGTTCCAAAAAATGACCTGTGGCCGTCCCGCGCCGAGCAGATCCGCGGCGACCTGGTCATGGTGTCCCTTTGCGCCGCCGCGTTTGAGGATTCTTCGTGCCCATCGCTGCTGCGGCGGAGCGCCCGCACCGGGGTTTTCGTACCAGACGACCTCATCGCTGCGCCAGTCGCCGCCGAGCACGAGGTCGAGATCGGCGTCGCCGTCGAGGTCGGCCGCCGCGCCACCGGCCTCGACGGGGCGAGCGGTGTCATCGATGACGAAGCGATCCCAGCCGCTGCCATTCCAGCGGATACCGATGACCGACGGTGCGCGAGTTCGTTCGGCGATGACGATGTCGGCGGCGCCGTCCCCATTGAAGTCGGCCGTCACACAGGCGGTCTGCTCGGGCCCGCCGTTGGGTAGCGGCAGCTCGCCGCGCCGGCTGCTCAGGTGACGCCACGCGACGGCCGGCGGTGCGGCGCGGGCCACCCAGAGGGTGCTGAAGACGATGAGCAAGCACGCAAGCGATCGTGAGTTCATGGCTCGGACCTCTCTGGTACGGCGGTTCGTTCCATCGCCCCCATCATCTGCGTGCGGCATGGCCGGCGGCAAGCGAGGTGCGGCGCATTCGCGGAGGGACGTGCTCCAACGGTTGGACGGGAGGGGTGAGGGGGCGTCCAATCCTTGGAAAGGCAGAGGGGGGCGCCTGCGTTCAGTTGGCGGGGCGTGGCGCGCGGCGCCGCGGCCGCTGAGGCAGCGCTTCCTTCGGAGATGGCCATCGCGGTGGTACCAGTTCAGCGTTCCAGCGTTCCCACCGGCCACGCAGCGCGGCCACATCCGCAGGCCTCTCCGCCGCAAGATTCCGCGTTTCGCCGGGGTCGCTCGCCAAGTCGTAGAGTTCCGGCACTGCGGCTTTGCCTTGCCCCAGCAGGAGCTTCAGGGGCCCCGAGCGAATGGCCCACGGTTGGCTGCCCCCTTGGCGCCAGAGCAACGCCTCGTGAGGGGGTCCTTTCCGCTCCCCGAGGAGGTAGGGCATCAGGTTCACGCCGTCGATCGGCCGATCCGCCGGCATGGCCGCGCCCGCCAGCACCGCCATCGTGACGGGGAGGTCAAGACAGATCACAGGTTCCTCGTAGACGGCGCCGGCGGGCAAACGTCCCGGGAACGAGAGCACGAACGGAACGCGGATTCCGCCCTCGTAGACCGTGCCTTTCGCGCCGCGCAGGATGCCATTCGAGGAGGCGTTGGCGTGGGGCGGGCCGCCGTTGTCGGAAAGGAACATCACCAGCGTGTTCGACTCGGTTCCGGTGCGGCGCAGCGCATCCAGCACCCGACCGATTTGCTCATCCATCACCGACACCATTGCGGCGTAGGTGCGGCGTTTGGGGTCCGCGATGGAGGCGAACCGTGCCTCGACGTCGGGGGGCGCCTCCAGTGGCGTGTGGGGAGCGTTGAAGGCGAGGTAGAGAAAAAACGGTCGCGCCGCATGGCGCTCGATGAAGGCGGTGGCCTCGCGGCCGAGCGCGCGGGTGAGGTAGTCGGTTTCCTTCACCGGTTCTTGGTTGCGCAGGAGTCGCGAGGCGTACTCCGTGGCGCCGACCCATTTCTCGGGCAGGTAGTGATGGCCTCCGCCGAGAAAGCCGAACATCTCGTCGAACCCACGCACGAGGGGATGGAACGGCGGCGCGGCGCCCAGGTGCCACTTGCCGACGAGCCCACACACGTAGCCGCGCGGCCGCAGAACGTCTGCGATGGTGACCTCGTTGGTCGGCAGGCCGACGGTTGGATCGTCGGGCAGGTAGGCCGGATTCATCTCGTGACCGAACCGCTGCTGGTAGCGGCCGGTCATCAGCGCGGCGCGGGTGGGGGAGCAGAACGAGTGGGAGACATAACCCTGTGAACAGCGCACCCCGGAGGCCGCAAGCCGGTCGAGATGGGGGGTGGGGATGTCGCGACAACCGTGGAAGCCGACGTCTGCGTAGCCGAGATCGTCGGCGATGATCAGCACGAAGTTCGGTGGCTGCAATGCGCCCGCCGTTTGGACGGCGAGCCATGCCAGCACGACGCAGATCGCCCTTCGGGCCGAACTGATATCCCGCATCGTCAGGTCCTCCGCAAAAGGGACAGTCACCCGCACCGACCCGCACCGGATTCGGTCTCCGGGACTGCCAGCCGGAAGGGTGGCGCAAACCGCGACCAGCCATACGACGGGGGATGGCCCGACATATTGTGGGCACGTGGAAATGACGCGTCGCTGGCGCGCCGGCCGGCGGTGTTGCGAGCGTGCCTTGAGACCAGAGGTCATCGTGTGCGGCGGCCCAAGCTAGGTCGTGATGCCGGAGACCGTGGGGCCGGCATCCGCGCGAGGGCGGCGGGTGGAGAGCGCTCGCGGCTCCCCGGCGGCACGGCGTGTAATGCCGCCAGCGAGGTCGAGAGGGCCGGCTTTGATTTGCGTTCAGCAGGGGTGTAGATTTGATTTGGTGATCGCGGCGATGGACGCGTTTGGTTGCAAGAATTTTCGAGAGTACCTGCTCGCGCAGCGTCGGCGGCTCGACGAGGCGCTGGCGGAAAACAAGTGGTACTTGAGCGAGCGCGCGGGGCGGGACGTCGGGATGGCGGCCGCGAAGGAAGATTTTCTCAAACACCATTTCGAGCGGGTGGCCCGCCAGTTTCGCGCGTGGTACTGCGGGGTCGAATGCCGTCTGCGGGCGAGCTGCGAGCTGGCGGTCGGACAAGACCCTCTGCCGCCTGCGGCGGGCTGCGGGCGCTGAGGCGGGCGGCGCTCTACTCCAGGCCTGCGAGGCGCTCGAGTGCCGCGTCCAGGTCGGCGTGACAGCGTCCGAGCCAGGCATCGCCCCAGAAAAAGTTGCAGCTGGTCTCGGCGCGCAGTAGGCGCCAACGTGCCTCTTCGATCCGGCTGCGCGCGGCGTCGGTGGGTGAGAGCCGTTCCTCGGCGCGACGGATGCGGGCGGACACCTCGTGCACCCGTCGCCATGCGGCCTGCTGCGCTTCGGAGCCGGTCCACTGTACGAAGCCGATGCCGCTGTGCTCGCCGGTGTTCCACGCGCCGGCGCGGACGATGACCTCGCCGTATACGCCGAACCGCTCGATGTACTCGTGAATAAAGGCGGGGCGCAGATCTTCGATCTGGCCTGACCGGATGCCTTCCATCAGCGGTGCGTGACAGCGGTCCCAGAAGGTCTCGCCCGGCGTAAGATTTCGGAACCAGCCGCCGTTTTCGCCGTCAGTCGCGGTGATGACGAGCGGCTCGAAATCGCAGTGGCGGGTCCGTTCGCGCACCTCGCGCAGGAACCAGGAGGGCTCCATGCCGGACTCCTGCGCAATGGAGAGATCGCGGTCGCGGACGACCACGATGATCTGTCGTCCCCCGTGGCGGGCGATGTGGGGGCGGTAGCGGAGCGCCGGCCAGCTCATCGGGGTCTTCGCAACGACGTGTTCGGAATCCACGATGCAGTACCGGTAGCCGGCGGCTGCCAGCACCGGGATTAGTTCCATCGAGAATCCGAGCTCGGGCGGCCAGAATCCCGAGAAGGTCTCGCGCCAGAAGAGGTGTCGGCCGATGCCCTGCCATCGTCGCACCTGCTCCTCGCGGTCAGGCGGCGGGATGAGCGGCAGCACGGGGTGGTAGTAACCGGTGCCCAGGATGTCGATGATGCGGGTGTTCTGCAGATACCACAGCAGATCGCCGAGCCGGACGATGCCGTAGACCTCAGACTGGAACGACGGGTCCGAGAGTGTTTCCAGCAGTGTGCCCGACAGCGACAGGTGCACCTTCGCGATGTCCTCGTAGCGCCACAGCGAGCGCGGGATGCGGTCGTAGGCGCAGAGAATCTGGCGCACCTCCCAGGGGTCGGTGGCGAGCATCGAGGCGAGGTTGCCGGCTGGCTGGTGCAGGTTCAGCACCAGCGCGTGATGAATGGTGCGCGGGCCGCTCATGCCGCCCCGCCGCCCCGGGCGGCCGCCTGTCGGCGCCGGTGGATGCTGCAGCCGTAGTCGCCGGTTTTATAGGCTTCGAGCCGGGCGTCCGCGTTGCGACCGTCCACGCGCGCCAGCAGCGCGCGGGTCTCTTCGACCGTCATTGGCCGAAACTCGCGGGCGATCGCCAGGTCCTGCCGAAGCTGGTCCATCGTCTGAATCCCGCACACCAGCGAGGCGATCGGCAGCGAGAGCGAGTAGCGCCGGCATTCCGCTGCGGTCACGCCCAGCTCGCGCACGAAGCGGCCGTTCTGCGCGCCGAGCGCTTTCATCCCGAGCGCCGCGATGCCGCGCCGGACAACCACCGGCAGCACCGCCGTCTGGAAGCTGAGATGCTGGGGATCCACCAGGTTGAGCGGCATCAGCACCGCGTCCCACTCGAAGGGGGCGCCGGCGCGTGCGGTGCGCTCGAGCATCGCGAGATGGAACTTCGGATCCTTGTGGCCGGTGAAGCCGATGTACCGCACGCGCCCGGCCGTTCGGGCCTCGATCGCGGCCCGCACCGCGCCGCGCTCCGCGTCGAAGATCAAATCGGGATCCTCGTCCCACCGGATACCGTGAAACATCCACAGATCGATCCGGTCGGTGCGGAGCCGCCGCAGGCTGTCTTCGAGGTTCGCGCGCGCGTCCTCGTACGTGCGGCCGCAGACCTTCGTCATCAGAAAGACGCGGTCGCGTCGGCCACCCTCCAGCGCGCGGCCCATCAGTTCCTCGGAGCGGCCGTTGTGGTACTCCCAACAGTTGTCGAAGAAGGTGAGTCCCTCGTCGATCGCGGCATGCATGATGGCGATCGCGGTGGCGTCGTCGGCGCGGCCGATGTCCCAGCCGCCGAGCGCGAGGATGGGGATCGTTTCGTTGTGGCGGCCGAACTTGCGTCGGGGCACACCGCCGGTGCCGCCGGTTTGAGCGGCGATCAGCTGCCGTGCGAGCGCGAACCCCGTCGCGGCCGCTGCCAAAATCTCGCGGCGCGTCCACAGGTTCATCACACACCTCCGTGTTCTCTGGGCACTATCGCGCCACTTCCCTTCGTCGACAAGCTCCACCGGGGTGGGGAGTTGAGCCGACCCGTGTTTCCGGCTAGTGTTCCGGCGCTCCGCAGCGAGGTTCTGAACCGGTGAATGTGGTGCGCCGGGGATCCCGCACGATGAGACGAAGGCGCTGGCCATGGTGGTCCGGTGTGTGCGCGGCCGCGTTGCTCGGCGCCGGGGCGCACGCGGAGTCCGCCTTGCCGCCGTCGCTCCCCCCCGAGTGCGCAGAGACGCTGCCGCACCCGTTGGACCGCCTGCTGCAGGTGGCGGCGGCGATCGGCCGGGTGGCGGAGAGCAATGCGGTGCTCGAACGGGCGCTGCGCGAGGCGGCGCGTGCGGTGGATCCCGCTGCCGAGGTGGTGCGGGAAGCGGAACGCGAGTCATTTCTGCTGAAGCGGCGCGGCCACGAATGGGGGCTTGGCATCCGGACGGAGGTATCGAACGGCCAGCATGTGGTCGTCGCGGTGGTGCCGGGAGGGCCGGCGGACGGTCGTCTGCGACCGGGCGATGTGCTGGACCGTGTGGCCGGTCGTTTTGTGACGGGCGTGGCAGCGGCGGAATGGGCGGGGTGGATTGCGCGAGCGACCGGCGGGATCGAGGTGGTGGTGATGCGACCGCCGCAGCGGGAGCCGATGACGTTCGCGGTGAAACCGGGCTGGGTTGCGCCGGAGGCGGTCAGAGTGGAGCTGCTGCCGCGCGGAGTGGGCCTGGTGCAGGTTGGGGAGCTTCGCGAGGGCGTTGCGGCGCGGGTGCTGGGAGCATGGAACCTAGCGTCCACGGCCGGAGCACCCGGCGTGGTGCTCGATCTACGGCGCGCTGGCGGGTTTGACCTCTCGGAGGCGGCGCGCATCGCGGCGGCGGCGCGGCCCGGACGCCCGCAGCTTTTCCGGCTGGAGGCGCAATGGCCCACCGGCGCGTGCACGGTGGTCGGCTCTGCGGAATCTCCGGTTTCGCACCCGGTGCCGCTGGCGCTGCTGGTTGGCCCCGACACGCGCGACGCCGCCGAGGCGCTTGCGGCGGCGCTGGCGGATGGGGGGGCGCCGGTGATCCGGATCGGTGCGCCGACCGCCGGCTCGCTCTGCCGGTACGATCTGGTGCCGCTCGCCCGCGATTTCTTCGTCTGGCTGCCTGTTCGGCGGTTGCGGTTGGACGGCGTGGAGGTTGACGCGCCGTTGAAGCCCGACATCGAGGTGGGCGCCGCGGTCAGAGCCGGCGCGACGCCGGTCCTGCCATCGGCGAATTTGAACCCACGCCGGCGTTCGTCATCAGAGGAGGAGGAGGACATAAAACTGCGGCGACGCGTGGCGGGCGATAGGCAGCTCGAATACGCGGTGGATCTCCTGCTGACTCTGCGCGCGCTGGGAGTTCGACATGATCTGCGGCGCTGAAACCGGCCGAGCACCGCGGTGGAGCGTCGGCGGTTGCCCGTCGCACACGTACGGGTCACGAGCGTGCAAGGTGTCGCCGCGGGGCGCGATGGCCGGCGCTCGCGATCCAGCTGGGAACCCGAACAAACAGGAGGAACCCACGCGATGACCATGCGGCTCAACCGTCGTGATTGGCTGCGCTCGGCGGGGATGCTGGCGGTGCTGGCCCGCGTCCGTACCGGCGGTGCGCAGACATCCGCAGTGTCCTCGGTGGCGTCGGGACCGTCTGGGTTGCGATTGTGGCATGACGGCCGGTTCCACACGATGCCGCGCCGCCCGTGGAGGAAGATTCACCTCGATTTTCACAACTCCGAACACGTGCCGCGGATCGGCGCGGACTTCGACGAGGACGCGTGGGGCGAGCAGCTCGTCGCGGCGAACGTGGACTCCATCGTGGTGTTCGCGAAGGACATGCACGGCTACTGCTACTGGCCGAGCGAGACCGGACCCGTGCATCCGGGTTTGAAGTTTGACCTGCTCGGCGCGCAGGTGCGCGCCTGTCGGAAACGCGGCATTGCGGTGTACGCGTACTACTGCACCGGATGGGATCATCACCTGGCGAAAACGCGGCCCGCCTGGCGGATGATCAAGCGGGACGGCACGGACTACATGCCCAAGCGCGGCGAAACGCCCGGCTGGACGGCGCTGTGCTTCGCGAACGCGGAGTTTCGGGAGTGGATGGACCGCCACATTCGCGAGTTTGTCGGGCGCTACGAGCTCGACGGCGTGTGGTTCGACGTGGCCGCGCCGATTGCGCCGGAGTGCTTCTGCGCGGAGTGCCAGCGGCAGATCCGTGAGGGGGGAGGGGATCCGAACAACGCGGTCGCCCAGCGCGAGCACAAACATCGACTGTTCCTCGACTGGCATCGGCACGCCCGCGACCTCGTGCGCTCGATCCGCCCGGGTTGCCAGGTGGACTTCAACGACATTGGTTTGGCGTGCGTCGCGGCACGGGCGGAGCTGCTGGACAACATTGACATCGAGGCGCTGCCGACGGGGGGGTGGGGCTATTTCTATGCGCCGATGCAGATTCGCTACCAGCGCAACTTCGGCGTGCCGGTGTACGGCATGACGGGCCGGTTCGTCACTAGCTGGGCGGACTTCGGCGGGCTGAAGACGGTGCCGCAGCTGGACGTGGAGCTGGCCTCGATCGTTGCGAACGCGGCGCGCTGCGACGTGGGCGACCAGATGTCGCCGAACGGCCGGTTGGACCCGGCCGTCTACCATGTGATCGGGCGTTCGTTCGGCCGCATCCGCAAGTTGGAGCCATGGCTGGAGGGGGCGGCGCCGGTGACCGAGGCGGCGATGATGATCCCGGCGATTCCCTTCGATCGCCTGCGGGACGACTACCTCTATGGCGTCACCAAGCTGCTGTTGGAATCGAGGCGCCAGTTCGATGTGGTCGAGCCGGTGCAGGAATGGGAGCGATATGGTCTGGTGGTGCTGCCCGATGCGTTCCGGCCCGACGCCGCGCTGGTGGAGCGGCTGCGCCGCTACGTCGAGGGGGGAGGTGCGCTGGTGGTGTGTGGCGAGGCGGGCGTTCTGGCCGGCGGCCAGGAGTCTTGGCTGGCTCCGCTGGGGCTGCGATTCGAGGGTGCCAGCGAGTTCAAACCGTCCTACATGGTGCCGCGCGTGGCGTTCGCGGGCGATCTGCCCGTCTATGAGTACGCGCTGTACGAGGGTGCGGGACGGTGGCGGGTCGAGGCACCGGCCGAGTCGCTGGCGGATCTCGGGGTGCCGCTGTTTCAGCGCAGCGCGGCGAAGTACACGAGCCATCGCCAGACGCCGTTCGAGCGCGTCACCGAGTTCAGCGTTGCGGCGGTGTCCGGGCGGGTGGGGCTGATCGGCTTCCCCATCGGCGCCGCCTACTATCGGACCGGCTACTGGATTTACCGCGCACTGTTCGAGCACGTACTGGGCCGGGTTCGGCCGGAGCGACTGCTCCAAACCGATGCGCCACTGGCCACGGAGTTCACCGTCACCCGTCAGGCCCCAGCCGACGGCCGAGATGAGCGATGGATGGTCCACATCGTCAACTGGTCGCCCGACCGCAAGGCGCCGCCACATCCTGAGTTTCACGATTCGCCGTCACCGCTGCGAGATGTGCGCGTGCGGGTCGCGCTGCCGTTGGAGCGCGTGAGGGCGCACTTGGTGGTGGCGGACCGGCCGCTCGAGGCGCGGCGCGAGCGGGGTGCGTGGGAGGTGGTGGTGCCCCGCGTGGACATTCACGAGATCGTCGCCTTCGAACCGGCCTGACGTTGCTCGCTTGCGGACGAGGCGGAGTCCGACCTGGCCGCCGGACTGCGGACCATGCCCCGAGGGGGGGATGGCATGCCGCGGAGAGGGGGCGGCCGGCTGAGCCCGTTTTTCCGCGACGCCTTCCTCCGCTCGTTCGGCGGCAACGCTCCGACGAAGCCGGAATGCGTCTTCCGTGCCAGGCCTCAGGTGCGGAGAAAACCGCGCGTGCCAGTGGCAGAGGTCGGCGCTGGTCGCCCACCCGGGGGAGAGGTCGTGTTTGGTTTCGCTGCGATTTTGACAGTTGGGCGCACTCCGCAACGTGGTCGGTTCCCCGTTTGGAGCCCGCCAAGCGGTCGGCGGCCGGGCACGGTCCCCAACGGCCTCGCACATCGAAGCGCCGAGGCGGCGGGATTGACGAAGGATGCGGTGGCGAATCACACTCACGACGAAGGGAGCAGGACTGGGATGATGGATCTCGCGACTCTTGAATCCTGGCTTTGAAATGCAGCCTGCGCCATTCGCGGGCCGGTGGATGCGCCCAAGTTCAAGGACTACATCCTGCCGCTGATCTTCCTTAAGCGCCTCTCGGACGTATTCGACGACGAAATCGCCCGCCTTTCAGCGCAATTCGGCAACGAGAAGACCGTGCGCTCGCTGCTGGACCAAGAGCGGGCACGTGGCCAGGTGCAGTTGGTGCGGTTCTACGTTCCGCAAAACGCCCGCTGGGATGCGATTCGCCGTCAGACCACAGGCCTTGGTCAATACCTGACCGAGGTCGTGCGCTCGGTCGCACGCGAAAATCCGCGGCTTGCCGGCGTGATTGACAGGTGGATTTCAACGCCACCGCGGCTGGTCAGTGCATTTTTTCGGATGAACACCTCGCCGCGCTGATCCAGGTGCTCTCGCGGCATCGCTTAGGACTGAAGGACGTGGAACCCGACGTGCTTGGCCGTGCCTACGAGTACCTGCTGCGCAAATTCGCCGAGGGTCAGGGGCAATCCGCTGGTGAGTTCTACACCCCGCGCGAGGTTGGCGTGCTGATGGCGAGGCTATTGGAGCCAGAGCCCGGCATGACGGTTTACGACCCTGCTTGCGGGTCAGGTGGCTTGCTCATCAAGTGCCATCTGCGTCTCCTTGAGCGATACGGGAAACAGGAAAACGGTCGGCTGAAGCTGCCGACTGCGGTTGCCCCGTTGCGCGTCTTTGGGCAGGAGATCAACCCGGCCACCTTCGCCATGGCGCGCATGAACGCCGTCATCCACGACATTGAGGCGGACATCCGCATCGGCGACACCATGCGCCAGCCCGCTTTCAAGGACCGCGCCGGGGCCCTGCAAACCTTCGACCTGGTGGTGGCGAATCCGATGTGGAACCAGAAGTTCCCGCAGGAGCTCTACGAAAACGACCCCTACGAGCGCTTCCGCTACGGCGCCCCACCCAGCTCGTCTGCCGATTGGGGCTGGTTGCAGCACATGCTTGCCTCGCTCAATGAGCGCGGGCGCATGGCGGTTGTGCTCGACACGGGTGCCGTTTCGCGCGGCAGCGGCAACCAGGGCTCCAACCGCGAGCGCGACATCCGTAAAGCGTTCGTGGAAGCCGATCTCATCGAGGCGGTCATCTTGCTCCCGGAGAACCTCTTCTACAACACTACCGCGCCGGGCGTGATCATCGTCGTCAACCGCCGCAAGCGCCACCCAGGCCAAATCTTGCTCATCAACGCCAGCCAGCTCTTCGCCAAGGGTAGACCCAAGAACTACCTGACGGATGAGCACATCGAGACCATTGCCAGCATCTACCATGCGTGGGGCGATCCCGCGGGGGCGAATCGCAATTCGCCCCTACACGCCATCATCACCCGCGAGGAGGCGGCGCGCAATGACTACAACCTCTCGCCCAGCCGCTATGTGAGCATCAACGGCAGCGAAGAAGTGCTGCCGTTGGAGGAAGCACTCGTGCGACTGGAGGAAGCGGAAGAAGAACGCGCCGAAGCTGAACGCGCGTTACGGGAAGTGTTATTTCAACTCGGGCTTAAGACGGAGGAGGCAGAATGAAGCCTGCCATTGCTCTCCCGGAGGCAGAATTGAAAGACTTTTGCCGCCGCTATCGGGTGCGGCAACTCTCCCTGTTCGGCTCCGTGCTTCGGGAGGATTTCAATCTGCAGAGCGACGTAGACGTCTTGGTGGAGTTCGAGCCTGATGTCACCGTGGGGTTCCTGACGCTTGCCCGGATGGCACGCGAACTCTCTGCCCTCTTGGGGCGAGCGGTGGACCTCGTGCCGCGCAGCGGCCTCAAACCCGCGATTCGGGAAGCCGTGCTGAAGGAAGAGAAGGTGATCTATGCGGCCTGAGCGCCTGTACCTGAACGATATCCTCGAGGCCGCTGATGCCATTGCTCGCTTCTTGCACGGCGTAAGCGAAGCGCAGTTTATGCAGGACGAACTACGGCAAAGCGCTGTGTTGCAGAAACTCATCGTCATCGGTGAAGCGGCCGCGCGCTTACCCAGGGCGTTCACCGAGAGACACCCCGAAATCCCGTGGCCAGACATCGTGGCTTTCCGCAACATCGCAGTGCATGAGTACTTCGCCGTTGATTGGCGCATCGTCTGGGTCACAGCCACGCAGGAGGTGCCGCTACTGCAAAGCCAGATTGCGCATCTGGTAGAGAGGTTGAGCGATGAGCCATGAACCAAACACCCTGCCCGACGGCTAC
>JAOACR010000011.1 GCA_026417735.1 Kiritimatiellia bacterium | reverse complement strand
GGGGCGGGTGGGCGAGCGCGCTGCTGCGCGAGCGCGGGGGGGAGTGGACGAGCCTCGAGCGGCCCGGCGTGGCGTTGGAAACGCTGCGGTTCCTTTGCGAGGACCGATGTGTTGCGGCGTGGGAGCCGGCGGCGCCGCTGCCGTTTGAGGAACAGCATTTCGACGTGGTGGTGTGGATCAGCGGCTTCGAGGAGGTGGCGGAGCCCGCGACCGCGGTGCGCGAGTGTCACCGGGTGCTGAAGCCGGCGGGGCGTCTGGTGGTGAACGTGCCGTTCGCGACGCGCGTCGCGCCGCTGCGCTGGTTGGGCCTCGGCGGCGAGATGCGGGCGGGATATACCGTCGCGCGGCTCTATGACGTGTTGAAGGACGGCTTCGACCTGCAGGAGTGCCGGCGCTACGGGCGGCTGATGATGGAGCTGGCCGACCGACTCGCTCGCCGGGCCGCGCGGCGGCGGGCGGAGCAGGACGCGGCGGGCCGGCCCGACCCGATTACGCTGTGCCGCGCGCAGGCGGTGGTGTGGCGGCGATGGGCGTGGCCGACCTGGTGGCTCACACAGCTCGATGCGCTGCTGTTTTTGAGCCCTGGCTACCGGCTGATCGCGCGGGCGCGCCGGCGGCTCTGGATTCCGCGCCGGGCGCCGGTGCTTGCCGACGGCCGCAGCGTCGCGGAGGCCGCGCTTGGCGGACGCATCGGTTCGGCCTCGGCGTGGACGCCACCGGGGGGCTAAGCGTTCACGCCCTGCTGTGTTACAGTAGCGGTCGGTGCGGCGCCCGGCGCGCCGTCCGGAGACTGGCATGAGCGAGATTCGAACCCGGTTTGCGCCCAGCCCGACCGGCCATGTGCACATCGGCAATATCCGCGCGGCGATCTTCAACTGGCTGTTCGCGCGGCACACCGGCGGGCGGTTCTTGTTGCGCATTGAGGACACCGACCGCGAACGCTCGACGCCCGAGGCCTGCCGCACGCTGATCGAAGCGATGGAGTGGCTCGGGCTGAACTGGGACGAGCCGCCCCTGTATCAGTCCGCGCGGCGTGAAGCCCACCTGGCAGCGGCCGAGCGGCTCCTCGCCGCAGGTCATGCGTACCGGGAGGACAAGGGGGGTACTGGCCGCGGCGAGTGCATCGTGTTCCGGATGCCCGGCTGCGACATCGAGTTCGACGATCTGGTGAAGGGCCGCCTGCGGAAGGCCGCGGCCGATCTGCGGGACTTTGTGATCGTTCGCTCCGATGGCCATCCGGTGTTTCATCTGGCGAATGTGCTGGACGACATCGAGATGCGCGTCACGCACGTGATCCGTGGCGACGACCACGTGGAGAACACGTTTCGTCACATCGCGCTGTTCCGCGCGCTCGGTGCGCCGGTGCCCCGGTACGCGCACCTGCCGATGATCGTGAACGCGCAGGGCAAGCCCTATTCGAAGCGTGACGGCGCCGCGTACGTTGGCGAGTTCCGCGACCGCGGCATTCTGCCGGACGCGCTGTTCAACTATTTGGCGCTGCTGGGCTGGTCGCCGGGCGACGGCCGGGAGTTGATGAGCCGCGCCGAGCTGATCGAGGCCTTTTCGTTTGAGCGCGTGCAGCCCTCGCCCGCGCAGTTCGACCTCACGAAGCTGTTGTGGATGAACGGCGAGTACATGCGGCGGCTGCCGGCGGCGGAGCGGATCGAGGGGCACTTGAGGGACCTTCGCGCGCACGGGCTGAATCCGGACCCGGCCGACCTGCTGCGGGTGTTGGAGGTGATGCAGGACCGGATCAAGGTGTTCAGCGATACTGCGGCGCAGACGAGGTACTTCTTCAGCGAGGACTATCCGGTGGATGAGGCGGCCTGGCGCAAGCGGGTTGTGCGGGAGGGCATTCCGGCGGCGCTCGACGTGCTGCGGCGCCGGTGGGCGCAACTGCCGCACTGGTCCGCGGCACCGCTGGAGGCGGAGCTGAAGAGCGTTGCGGCGGAGGTGCAGCGGCCGGCCGCCGACCTGATTCACGCGGTGCGGATCGCAGTATCGGGGACGCCGGCCGGCCCGGGTCTGTTTGCAATGCTCGAGGTGCTCGGCCGCGAGAGGGTGCTCGCGCGCCTGCAGCGCGCCATCGCGCGCGCGGATGCGGCGGCGTCGCGATGAGCGGGCCCCCTGCCGACGCCGCGGCGGCCCCGCTGCGGCTCACCCTCGCGACGAAAGTCACGCTGCTGCGGTTCGTGGGTATTCCGGTGTTTGTTTCGATGATGGTGTACTACCGGATTTCACTCTCCGGGGGTGCGCCGCAGCCCGGCTTCCGGTGGGCGGCGTTCGTGGTGTTTCTGGTCGTTGCGCTCACCGACGCGCTGGATGGCTTTCTCGCCCGCTCGCGCGGCGAGATCTCGCGGCTGGGCGCGCTGCTGGACCCGCTGGCGGACAAGCTGCTGCTCTGGTCAGCGATCCTCACGCTCACCGCACCCGGCCAGCCGGGGTTGCAGCCGCAGCTGCCGGTGTGGTTCGCGCTGATCGCGTTCAGCCGGGATCTGCTGCTGGCGATCGGCGCCGGCGCGCTGCATCACCACACCGGCCCCGTGGAGATCCGGCCGACGCTGGTCGGCAAGGCGGCGACCGCGCTGCAGATGGCCTGTGTGGTGGCGGCGCTCGGTGCGCTGCCGTCGCGGCTGGTGGGGGGGCTGGCGGCGGTCAGCGCGGCGGGCCTGGTGGTGTCGGCAGTGCAGTATGTGCGCCGAGGCCTCCGGCTGCTGCGCGCACCGCCGGTGCTACCGCCGTCCCGCCCCGCGGTCACCCCGCCCGCGCGCGAAGTCTGACCTCGCCGGCCGGCTCAGAGGGCGCCCAACGTGGCCTCCCGCACCGCGTCGGCGACCGCGGCGAGGTCCGGCTCCGGAGTGGTCAGCGGGGGCATCAGGTACACGACGCCGCCGAGCGGTCGCAGCAGGATCGCGCGCCGGCGCAGTTCGTCGCGCACTTGCGCGGCGGCCGCGGCCGGCGCGGAGCCGCCGAGCTCGATCGCGCCGACCGCGCCGAGGATGCGGACCTCGCGCACCGCCGGCTGCCCCCGCAGCGCCGCCCATCGCTGCTCGAGCGCGACGCCGATCCGGACGGCGAGCGCGGGCAGGTCGAGCTCGCGGTACAGTTCCAGTGCGGCGAGCGCGGCGGCGGCCGCCACAGGCTGGCCGGCGAAGGTGTGGCCATGCAAGAAGGTGCGTTCCGGTGAGCGGCCGTCGAACGCGTCGTAGATGTGGTCGCGCACGATCGCCGCGCTGATCGGCAGCGTGCCGCCGGAGAGCGCCTTGCCGACGCACACGATGTCCGGGGCGATGCCGGCGTGCTCGAACGCGAACCAGCGTCCGGTGCGTCCGAAGCCGGTCGCGATTTCGTCGGCGATGAACAGCGCGCCGGCGTCGCGCGCCAGGCCGTAGAGCTCCCGGAGCCATTCCGCCGCGTACATCCGCATGCCGGCCGCGCCCTGGACCATCGGTTCCACGATCACCGCCGCAATGCGCCCGCGGTGCTGCGCGAACGCGTCGCGCGCCGCGGCGGTCGCCTCGCCGACCGTGACGCCTCCACAGGGGGGCGGCACGCGGATGGCGCGCCGGCACACGGTACGGAACGGCGCATGGAAGTGCTCGAGGAAGCCGAGGCCGATCGCGCCGAGAGTGTCCCCGTGATAGGCGCCCTCGAGCGCGACCAGCTCGGTGCGCTCCGGGGCGCCGGTGATCGCGTGATACTGCAGCGCGATCTTCACCGCCGCCTCGACCGCGCTGGCGCCGTCGGAGGCGAAGTGCACATGCGCGCGAGAGTCGGGCATCATCCGCGCCAGCTCCGCGGCGAGTCGCACGGCGGCCGGATGCGCGAGACCGCCGAGGATGCTGTGATCGAGCTCGCCCACTTGGCGCCGGATCGCCGCAACGATGCGCGGGTGATTATGGCCGACGGCGCTGCACCACCAGGAGGCGATCCCGTCGAACCATCGGCGCCCCTCGGTGTCGAACAGCCAGGGGCCTTCGGCGCGCACGATGATCGGCAGCCCGCGGTCGACGTCGGGCCGCGGCGTGTAGGGGTGCCACACGTGCGCGCGATCGAGCTGACGGAGCTGATCCGGGTTCATGCGGGGGCAGTACCTCCGGTCCATTCGGCGAGCGCCTGCCGCACCGTCGCCGCGGCGGCCTCGCCGCGGCGGAGCGCCTCCTGCGCGCGCGTGAACTCGAAGATGCCGATGTCGCGCAGCGGCACCGGCACCCAGAGATCCGGCGGCGAGACGCGCAGCCGCTCCGCGAGTAGTGCCGCGTGGCCGATGTCGAACGCGCCGAGCACCGCTTCCGCGACGGTCGGCACGCGGTGCCGTTGGCGCGGCGGTGCGGCGGCGGCGACGTGCACCGCGATCACCCGATCGCAGCGGTCGCGCAGCAGGTCCCAAGGCACGAGGTTCACCAGCCCGCCATCCACCAGCAGGTGGCCATCACGTTCGACCGGCGCGAAGACGCCGGGCACCGCCATGCTCGCCTGGATCGCGGACAACAGCGGGCCGCGGTCCAGTACCAGGGCCTCGCCGGTCCAGAAGTCCGCCGCGACGACGCGCAGCGGAATGCGCAGTTCTTCGAACGTCTCACAGGGCAGATCGTCCGCCAGCAGCCCAATCACACGGTCGGTGCGCAACAGGCCCCCCTGGCGGAAGTCGGGGCGGATAGCGCGCAACCACCGCGCGAGCGCCGCCCGGTTGCGCAGGAAGCGCCGCCACGCATCGCGGCTGGCCGGCGCGCGGCTGAGCACGCGGCGGCGAATCGCGCGGCCGGAGCGCCCCGCCGCGTAGAGGGCGCCCAGGATCGCGCCCATGCTCGTTCCGGCGACTGCAGCGGGAATGACGCCCGCCTCGTCGAACGCTTCCAACACCGGGATGTGCGCGAGCCCCCGCACGCCGCCACCGCCGAGCGCCAGGCCGATTTTCATCGTCGCGCGTCCGCGTTCCCGCTTCGGGGCGTGAGGCGGCGAGCCGCGCGCCGCGGTGGGGCACGGAACACCGGCAGGCACTGCGCGCCCTCATCCCTGGTCGGGTGGACCGTCATGGGCCGCGATCGTACACCGTTCGCATCGCGAACACATCCGCGACTGGGACGGCGGGGCGCGGCGCTGGGACCTGACTTGCCCCTCCCTGCCGCCGCGCGTAGGTTGTGGGGCCTCTCATGAAAAGACATCACGGTAGATGGAGTTGGGTCACCGCATGGCGGCTGACGCTGGCCGGCATTATGGTGTGGGGCAGTGGCGCGGCCTGTGCGGCGGTCACGAACATCGTGCTGATGATCGGAGACGGCATGGGGTTCGAGCATCTGCGTGCCGCGTCGCTCTATGTGCACGGGCGGGAGGGAGCGCTCTTCATGGAGTCATTGCCGCACCGCGGCGAGGTCGTCACGACGCCCGCCTGGCGCCTGCCGCCGGGCGCGGACCCGGCGGCGACGCCGCCGAAGGTCACCGATTCGGCGGCTGCAGCGACCGCGATGGCGACGGGCCGGAAAGTGTTCAACGGGGTGCTGAGCCTCGCCTTGCCGGGCGACGGTACGCCGCTCGAAACGATTGTGGAGCGGTTCGCGCGTGAGGGGCGGCGGGTCGGCATCGTTACCACTGCGCATCTCACCGATGCAACGCCGGCCGCGTTTATCGCGCACGTGACCAACCGCGGCGAGGCGGTCGCGATCGCACACCAGCTGTTGGCGGCGACCAACGTTCACGTGATGCTGGGCGCGCCCGACCGTAATCCGAGGGTACCGCTGCGGCCGGACCCGGCCAGAGCCGCGGGTTGGCTGGTGGTGACGAACCGCCAGTCGCTGCTGGCTGCGGTGTCGAATCCGCCGCCGCGGCTGCTGGGGCTCTTCGGCGACGGCGGCCCGATGTGCTACGAGTACGACCACGCGCACACCACGCGGCGGGAGTACGAACGGCTGCCACACCTTTCCGAGATGGCGCGCGCGGCGGCCCGGCTGGTGGAGCAGGGGACGAACGGCTTTTTCCTGATGATCGAGGGCGCCAACATCGACAAGGCCGCCCACGGCAATCACCTGGAGCGGATGATCTACGAGACGATCGAGTTCGACCGTGCGGTTCGGGAAATCGTCGAGTGGGCGGTCGCGCGGGGCGATACGCTGGTGGTGGTGACCGCGGACCACGAGACGGGCGGCTTGAAGGTCGTTGCGGGTCAGGGGGCGGGCCGAATGCCGGTGGTGACGTGGGCTGGCCGCAGCCACACCGGTGCGACCGTGCCGATCTGGGCGACCGGTCCTGGAGCGGAGCGAGTGGGCGGCCGATGGGATAACACCGACATCTGGCGGCTGATGGTTGGGGTGTTTGAGCGGCCCACCGAGTACGTGCCGGAAGTGGGCGAGGAACCCGTGCTCGGCGGCGGGATGCCGGACTGAACCGGCGGCACCGGTGAACTCGCCCGTCGATCGTGAACGCGAGGTCCTGGAGGCGCTGCGCTCGATCGAGGATCCCGATCTGGGGCGGGACATCGTTTCGCTGGGGTTTGTGCGCGACCTGCGCGGGTTGGAGGATGGGCATCTACGTTTCACGCTCCGGCTGACGACGCCGGCCTGTCCGCTGCGTGAGGATTTCCGGCGCCAGTGCGAAGCGCGGCTGCGGCGGCTGGAGTGGGTGCGGTCGGTGGCCGTCGAGATCACCTCCGAGCGGCCGGCGCAGGTCGCGCCCCGTGCGGACGGGCTGGCCCAGGTCGGCACGATCCTCGCCGTGGGCAGTTGCAAGGGTGGTGTGGGGAAGTCCACCGTCGCGGTGAATCTGGCCGGTGCCCTTCTGCGGCGAGGCGGTCAGGTGGGGCTGTTTGATGCGGACATCTTTGGTCCGAGCCTGCCGACCATGCTGCGGCCGGAGGATCCCGCGATCCGCGTCGCGGACGGCGCACTGCTGCCGCTGGTGGTGGAAGGGCTGCGGGTGATGTCGTTCGGATTTGCGGCGCCGGGTGGCGACCCGGCGATCATGCGGGGGCCGATGGTCAGCCAGGTACTGGACCAGCTTCTGACGCAGACCCGCTGGGGTGAGCTGGACTATCTGGTTCTCGATCTGCCCCCTGGCACCGGCGACATTCACCTCACGCTGATGCAGCGCGCGAACATCACGGGCGCGCTGATCGTCACGACACCGCAGGAGCTCAGCCGCGTGGACGTGGTGAAGGGCATTCGGATGTTTCAGCGGCTGAAGGTGCCGGTGATCGGGGTGGTCGAGAACATGAGCCGGTACCGGTGTCCGGACTGCGGCGCGGTGCATCATCCGTTCGGGAGCGGCGCGCGGGAGCAGCTGGTTCGCGAGTTTGGGCTGCCGGTGTCGGCGGAGCTGCCGATCTGGGCGGAGCTGTCCCGGTGGGGCGATCGCGGTCGGCCGGTGGTGTTTGCGGAGCCGGCGGGAGAGGTCGCGGCCGCGTTTCTGGAGCTGGCGGACCGGGTGGTGCGGGAGCTCAGCCGCGTGCGGCTCGGTGCGGCGCGGCCGCCGGTGGTGATGTGGGAGCCGTCGCGCGGCGTGATCGTGCGCCGGGCGGACGGCCGCACATTTGTGATTTCGCCGCGGCGGTTGCGCGAGGCCTGCGGGTGTGCCGAGTGCGCACAGCGGCGCGCCCCGCCACCCGCGGCGGTCGAGCCAGCCGGGATCGAGCCGATGGGCAACTATGCGGTGTCGGTTGGATGGTCCGACGGGCACGGGCCTTCCATCTACCCATACGAGGCGCTCGAGGCGCTTGGGGAGGCGGGCTGAGGGGCCGCGGAACGCGTCCCAGGATTGGAGGGCCGGGAGGGAGGCCCGTCCAAGGCTTGGAGGTGGGGGGGTGTCGGACCGCGGAGCGCCGTGCGTGGACGGCGAACGATTTTGTGGCGATACTTCAGAGTCGTGTTCGGCAACGTGCAATCCGGCAACGTGAAGCGGCGGCTGGGCGGGTGGGCTGCCGTGGCGGGTCTGGGCACGTTGTCGGCGATGGGGGATCTGCGGCCGGTGTATCGGGAGGAGTTCATTGAGCTGCCTCCCGGTGCGGAGGTGCGCGGCCGGCCGGGCACGCCGCTCGCTCGATTTGAAATCGTGCCGCTGACGGATGCGGCGGGTGGGCGGGCGCTGCGGATGACCGCGGAAGGGGCTTCCGGCGCGTTGCTGATGCCGGTGGACAACGTGAGTCTCAGTCGGACGCCGATTTTGCGCTGGCGATGGCGGGTGCTCGAATGGCCGACGGATGCGGACGGACGGCGACCCGATCGCGACGACCAGGCGGTGGGGTTGTACATCGGGGCCGGCCGGGGGCTTCGCCGCACGAGTCTGGCGTATCGGTGGGAGACCGCGACGCCGGTCGGCGCGACGGGTGCGGTCAGTTACGCCGGCGGCCTGGTTCGGGTACACTGGATCGCGTTGCGGAACCGAGAGAGCGGCACGGGGTTTGTGGTTGAGGAGCGGAACGTCGCCGACGACTGGCGCCGGCTGGTGGGCGGCGAGCCGCCGGAGAGGTTTGCGATCAGCATCAGTTGCAACTCTCAGTACACGCACAGCCGGGCGGTCGCGGAGCTGGACTGGCTGGAGTTTGCGCCCGCGCGCTCGGCATCGGAGGTCGAACCATGAGGATGCAGACGCTTCTACTGGCCGCGACGGTGGCGGGGACGCTGGGCCGGGCGGCGGAGCCGGCCGGCGCGCCGGCGCTGCGCCGTTTTCGTGACGATCCGCCTGACATGCCGCCCTACACGCTACCGGACCCGCTGCGGTATGCGGACGGCTCCGCGGTGGCGTCGGCGGAGGAGTGGATCGCGCGTCGGCGGGGGGAGGTGCTGGAGCTGTTTCGCGAGCATGTGTACGGGCGGGTGCCGGCGGCGGCACAGCGGCCGCTGGAGTGGAAGCTGGTGGCGGAGCAGGCGGTGCCCTCGCTGAAGGCGACCTGGCGGCGCATCGCGCTGACGGCGCGGCACCGCGATCGTGAGCTGACGTTTTCAGTCTCGCTGTTTACGCCCGAGCGCGAGGGGCCGGTGCCGCTGGTGCTGCTGATCTGCAACCGGACGAACGTCGTGCTCGAGGCGGAGCGTCCGGCGGATGACCAGTTCTGGCCGGTGCCGGAAATTCTCGGCCGCGGCTATGCGACGGCCGCCTATTATGTGCGCGACGTGGATCCGGACCGCCCCGACGGTTTCGCGCGCGGTGTGCGGGGCCTGTTTGCGGAGGGCGATCCGAAGCCGGACGACTGGGGAACGCTGGCCGCGTGGGCGTGGGCGGCGAGCCGGATTGTGGACGTGCTGGCCGGGCTGCCGGCGATTGACGGCGGGCGGATTGCGGTGGTCGGGCACTCGCGCGGCGGGAAGACCGCGCTGTGGGCGGCCGCGCAGGACGAGCGTTTCGCGCTGGCCTGCGTGAACGAGTCCGGCTGCGGCGGTGCGAACATTCTGCGACGCCGTTTTCCTGGCCGGGAGACCGTCGAGATCATCAACCGCGGGTTTCCGCACTGGTTCAATGCGAACTTCAAGACCTACGCGAACCGCGAACACGAGCTGCCGGTGGATCACCATATGCTGATTGCGCTGGTCGCGCCCCGGTGGGTGCACGTGGGCAGCGCGGAGGAGGACATCTGGGCGGATCCGCGCGGGGAGTTTCTCGGCGCCTGGCACGCGGGGCCGGTGTACCGGCTGCTCGGGCGCGCGGGGCTGCCCTCAGACCAAATGCCACCGATCGGCGAGGTGATGCGCGGCGACGGGCTCGCCTACCACATCCGCGCCGGGCCCCACAATTTGACGCTGGAGGACTGGCGCGCCTATCTGGACACCGCCGCGATCGCGTTTCGCGAGCCGCCGCGCGCGCGCTGACGGGGCCTTCGCGTGCGGCTCGATTCGTGCGCCGCAATCCGATAGAACACCGCGAGCCGACAGGAAAGGACAGCGCTCGGATGGCCAACTTCTACACCGACAACCGGGATCTGGCGTTCATTGTGGAGCAGATGGTGGACTGGCCGGCGATCCTCGCCTGGAAGGAGACGCTGGGCGAGGGCGACTGCCCGTGGGCGGACGCGGACGAGGCGAAGGCGACGTTTGTGGAGATGTTGCGGGACCCCGTCGGGGAGATCGCGGCGAACCGCATTGCGCCGCGCGCGGAGGAAGTCGACGACATCGGCTGCCGGTTCGAGAACGGCCAGGTGGTGTTTCCGGAGGCGCTGCAGCGCAATCTGAAGGACCTGCGCGACGCGCAGCTGATGGGCATGACGATTCCGCGCCGCTATGGCGGGCTGCAGTTTCCGGAGACGGTGTACACCGCCGCGATCGAGATCATTTCGCAGGCAGATGCCTCGCTGATGAACTTTTTCGGGCTGCAGGGCGGCATCGCGGAGACGATCGCGCAGTTCGCGTCGGAGGAGCTGAAGGCGCGCTACCTGCCGCGGATGAGCACCGGCGAGTTCACCGGCGCGATGGCGCTGACCGAGCCCGACGCCGGCAGCGACCTGGCCGCAGTGCAGACGCGCGCGAAGGACGCGGCGGGCGGCGGCCTGGCGGCGCAGCAGGACCCGGCGACCGGTCTGTGGACGATCAGCGGCACGAAGCGTTTCATCACCAACGGCTGCGGCGACGTGATCCTGGTGCTGGCCCGCAGCGAGGATCCGGAGAAGAAGGGCGGCGGGCGGGGGCTGAGCTTTTTCCTGGTGGAAAAGAACCCGCGGGTGCGCGTGCGCCGCATCGAGCACAAGTTGGGCATTCACGGCTCGCCGACCTGCGAGCTGCAGTTCGACGAGTGCCCGGCGTATCTGATCGGCGCGCGCGGCATGGGGCTGGCTCGGTACACCGCTTGGCTGATGCTGGCGGCGCGGCTGGCGATCGGTGCGCAGGCGCAGGGCATCATTCAGGCCGCGCTCGCGGAGGCGGAGGCCTACGCGCGGCAGCGCGAACAGTTCGGCCGGCCGATCCGTGAACTGCCGCAGGTCGCCGCGATGCTCGCCGACCTGCATATGCTCGCGCAGGCGTCCCGCGCGGTGCTGTATGCGGTCAGCGAGATCGTGGACCTGCATCAGGGCGCGGAGGCGCGCGGACTGCGCGAGGAGACCCGCCGCTACGGCCGCTACGCGGAGGCGCTCACGCCAATCGCGAAGTACTACACCACCGAGGTCGCCAACCGCATCGTCTACGACGCGCTGCAGATCCACGGCGGCAACGGCTTCATGCAGGAGTATCCGATCGAGCGGCTCTACCGGGACGTCCGCATCACGAACATCTACGAGGGCACCTCGCAGATTCAGATCAACTGGGCGATTCCGCGGCTGGTGCGGGGCGACTTGGACGACCTCACCGCCGCGCTCGCCGCGCACACGTTTGCGGACAGCGACCTCGGGCGGCTGCAGGACGAGGTGAACCGCTGCTTCGAGGCGTACCGCTCGGTGATCGGATGGCTGCGCGACAAGGACGCTGCATTCCGCGAGATGGTCGGCCCGCAGGTGATCGACATGTTTGTGGAGATCTACGCGGCGTGGCTGCTGTTGCGGCAAGCGGAGCGCTGGGAGTACAAGCGGCCCGTCGCGGCGCGGTTCATCCGCCGGCTCGGCCCGCGCGTCGCGATGAACCGCGATCTGGTGCTGAACGCGCGGATGGAGACGATCGAGCCCTGAGCGGGCGCACCCGTTCCCGTACGATCGCCGCCGGCCAGCGGTCCGGCGCCGGCCGCGCCGCGGTGTTCGTGGACCGCGACGGCACCCTGAACGAGATGGTGTACGACGAGACGCACGGCACGATGGACTCGCCGCGCCGGCCGGAGCAGGTGCGGCTGCGGGCCGGCGCCGCGGCGTTCCTGCGCGGGGTGCGGCAGCTCGGCTACGAGGTGATTGTGGTCACCAACCAGCCCGGCATCGCGAAGGGGACGCTGACGGAGGCTGAGCTGGAGGCGGTGCACCGCCGCCTCGCGGAGCTGCTGGCCGCGGAGGGCGCTGCGTGGGACGCGATCTACTGGTGCCCGCATCATCCGTCGGTGCGCGCCTGCAGCTGCCGGAAGCCGAAACCCGGCCTTTTGCGGCGCGCCGCGCGGGAGCGCCAGCTGCGTCTGCGGGGAAGCTGGATGGTGGGGGACGGCGTGGTGGATGTGCAGGCCGGACGCGCAGCCGGCTGCTGGACGCTGTTTGTTGGCCGGCTGAAGCCCGAGGTGCTCGAAAAACTCTTCGACGACGGCGACGCGATGCCCGACGCGGTCGCGTGCGATCTGGCGGGCGCGCTCGAGGTGATCCGGCGGGGGCGCCGCACCAACTCTCGATGAACGCGCGGACGCTGGCGAAGGCGTGGGAACAGGTGCGGCTGGCCGCCGCCGCGGAGGGCAGGTCGTTGCCATCGCTCGCATGGAAGATCGCGCACCGCGGCGCGGTGTGGGCCTGGCGTCGCGCGCGCGGGGCGCCGGCGTTCACGCTGGGGGGAGAGACCTATCGCCACTGGGTGCACCCCTTCATCCTCGACAACGAACGAACGGTGGAGATTCCGATCGCGCTGCGCGCAGTGGAGCGGCGTGCCGGCTCGCGGATCCTCGAGGTCGGCAACGTGCTGGGCGCCTACGCGGATTTTCCGCACGTGGTGGTGGACAAGTACGAGCGCGCTGCGGGGGTGGTCAACGAGGACATCGTGAACTACCGGCCCGGGGCGCCATTCGACCTGATCCTTTGCATTTCGACGCTCGAGCACGTCGGCTGGGATGAGGTGCCCCGCGAGCCGGGCAAAGTGATGCGCGCATTCGAGGCGATGTGCGCGATGCTGGCACCGGGCGGCGAGCTGCTGGTCACGATGCCGCTGGGCTACAACCCAGAGGTGGACGGGCTGCTGGCGGCGGACCGGCTGCAGTTCGATGAACGGCGTTTTCTAAGGCGGGTCAGCCGGGACAACCGCTGGCAGGAGGCGGAGTGGGCGGAAGTGAGCAGCGCGAAGTTCGGGGAGCCGTATCCCTGTGCGAACGCGATCGTGGTCGGCCGCGTGCGCCGGCCCGCCGCGGCGGAGGGCTGAGCGGATGATGCGGACCGCGGTGGTGATCGCGGGCGGTCGCGGTGAGCGGCTGAAACCCCTCACCGACGACCGGCCGAAGGCGATGGTGCCCGTCGGCGGGCGGCCGCTGATCGGCTGGATTCTTGACTGGCTGCGCGAGCAGGGGATCCGTCGCGTCGTGATCGGCATCGCCTGGCGGGGCGATCGGATCGTCGAGTTTGTGCAGCGCGGCGGTGCGCCGGGGCTCGAGGTCCGGTTCAGCGAGCACACGCTGGAGGGGGGCACCGCGGAGGGGTTCCGGCTCGCGATCGAGCGGCACGTGGACGAGGCGGACTTCGTCGCGATGAACTGTGATGAGATCACGAACCTGTCGCTCGCGCGACTGGAGGAGGTGCACCGGCGGCACCGGCCGCTGGTGACGATGGCGCTGGCGCCGTTTCACTGCCGGTTCAGCGTGGTGGACCTGGCGGAGGACGGTCGGATCACCGGCTTCAAGTATGGCCGGCAACTTCCGCAGGTGCCGGTCAGCACCGGCATCTACATCTTCAATGCGGCACTGCGGCCGCGGCTGCCCGAACGGGGCTCGATCGAGGATCTGCTCTTCGCGCCGCTCGCCGGCGAAGGGCGGCTGGCGGGCTGCATGCTGGGGCCGGGCGAGGAGTGGATCTCGGTGAACGACGCGAAGAACATCCGCGAGGCCGAGGACACGCTCCGGCGATGGGGACGGCTCCTCAGTTGAGCGACTGACGGCTCAGGAAAACTCGATCCGGAAGCTGATCACGTCTTCGCTCGGTGTCGCGGTGACTTTGTGCTGGCTTTTCTGGAAGACGCGCTGCATCGCGCGGTTCTCCTTCAGCACCTCCGCGGTAAAGCCGGCGATGCCGTTGCGCTTCGCGATCGTTTCCAGGTGGCGCAACAGAAAGGTGCCGATGCCGCGGTTCTGCCAGTCGTCCCGCACGACGAACGCGACCTCGGCGAAGTTGGTCTTCTCGTCGAGGTAGTAACGGCCCACCGCGACGATCTCCTCGCCGTAGGCGGCCGGCAGCGTCGCGACAATCGCGACGTCGCTGCGGTGGTTGATGAACACGAAGTTGTGGAACTCGCGCCGCGGGATGTGGTAGGTGCGCGTCATGAACCGGTAGTACATCGTCTCCTGCGAGAGCGCATAGAACAGCTCGCGCATCCTCGGCTCGTCGGTGGGGTGAATCGGCCGGAACGTGATCTGTGTGCCGTCCTCCAACAGCATCGTGGTGCGGAACTGGGGCGGTCCGACGACGATCCGCCCCTCGACGTCCTTCATGTCCGGCCGCAGATAGCGCGCCTCGATCGCCTCGCGGAGCAGGTCGCCGCGGAAGTCGGGGTGCGCGATCGAGATCAGCGCGATCGCGCGCTCCTGGATGCTCTTGCCATGGAGGTACGCGACGCCGTACTCGGTCACCACGTAGTGCACGTCGCCGCGGGTCGTCACCACGCCCGCGCCGGGCGTCAGCCGGGTGACGATGCGCGAGACGCGGCCCTCCGGCGTTTCCGCGGTGGAGCGCAACGCGATGATCGCCTTGCCACCCTCCGAGCGCGCGGCGCCGCGGTTGAAATCGAGCTGACCCCCGATGCCGGAGTAGAAACGGGTGCCGAGCGAGTCGGCGCAAACCTGGCCGGTGAGGTCGACCTCAAGCGCGACGTTCACCGCGACCTGCCGGTACTGCCGTCCGATCACTTCCACGTCGTTCACGTACTCGGTGGGATGGAACGCGAACTTCGGGTTGTTGTGGATGTAGTCGTAGAGCCGCCGGCTGCCCAGGCAGAAACTCGCGACGACTTTTCCGCGGTCGAGCGTCTTGTAGGCGCCGGTGACCGCGCCCGACTCGATGAGGTCGATCATCGAGTCGGTGAACATCTCGGTGTGGATGCCGAGGTCCTTCTTCGTCTTCAGGGCGTCTGCGACCGCCTGAGGAATGCCGCCGATGCCGAGCTCGACGGTGGAGCGGTCGTCAATCAGCGCGGCAACGTATTCGGCGATGCGGCGGGTGGTTTCGTCCGGCGTCGGCGGCACGAACTCCACCAGTGGCGAGTTCACCGGCACCAGCACGTCGAGGTCGTGCACGTGGAGAAAGGTGTTGCCGAGCGTGCGGGGCATGTTCGGGTTCACCTGCGCGATCACGAGCCGGGCGTTCTCCGCGGCGCTTTTTACGATGTCGACGGAGATGCCGAGGCTGCAGCGGCCGTGCTCGTCCGGCGGGGTGACCTGGATCAGCGCGGCGTCGAGTGGCAGCCGCCCACTGGAGAAGAGCCGGGGAATGTCGGAGAGAAAAATCGGCGTGTAGTCGCCGAGGCCCTCCTGGATGATGCCGCGCACATTTGCGGCGATGAAGAAGCTGTTCACGCGAAACTTCTCCGCCAGTTCCCGGTTCGCGTAAGGCGCGTCGCCGAGCGTGAGCAGGTGCACGACTTCCACGTCGAGCAGGTCGCCGCGCGCGGCCATCGCGCGCACCAGTTCCACCGGCTGCGCGCAGCCGGTGCCGACGAAGATCCGCTGGCCGGGGCGCAGCCGCTGGACGGCCTCCTCCGGCGTTGCGCATCGGTCGCGGTATTTTTCGAGCCAATCCGGGTCCCAGGTGGGGGCGGACGGGTTGGCGGAGACGGTGGAGGGTGAAGGGCTCGTCATAGCTCAGGAACGGGGTTGAAGGGTGAAGCGGGCGTCCGCGGCGACCGAAACACCGCCGACCGGCCCGACAATGAACGGGTTGATGTCCATTTCGCGGATTTCCGGGAAGTCAGTGACGAGCTGGCTGATGCGCTGAAGGCCTTCCGCGATCGCGTCCACGTCCACGCGGGCCTGGCCGCGCACGCCGCGCAGCAGCGCGTACGAGCGGGTGCCCTCGAGCATCTGGCGAGCCTCATCGCGCGTAATCGGCGCGATGTGGAAGGTGACGTCCTTCAGCACTTCCACAAAGATGCCGCCGAGCCCGAACATCAGCATCGGGCCAAACTGGGGGTCGCGCGTCATGCCGAGGATCACCTCGCGACCACGCGGGCACATCTTTTCGACGTACACGCCGTCCAGCCGAGCCTCCGGTACGCGCTGGCGGATCCGCAGCATCATGAGGTCGAACGCGTCCCGCACCGCATCGGCGGAGTCAAGGTTCAGCCGCACGCCGCCGATGTCGGACTTGTGGATGATGTCCGGCGAGACGATTTTCATCGCGACCGGGAAGCCGATTCGCTCCGCCGCCTCGACCGCCTCCTCGCGCGTGAGCGCGTGGAAGCCGGGCGGCACGTCGAACTCGTAGGCGCGCAGGATCTCCTTTGCGGCGACCTCGCCGACCTGCAGCTGGTTCATCCGGAGCTGGCGGTTGATGATGCGCTCCGCGCGGCGGCGGTTGACGGGGAAGCGGGCAACCACCCGGGGCGGCCGCGCGCGCCACTGTGCGTACTGGCGCATCGCCCACAGCGCCGCGACCGCGCGCTCGGGCGATGGGTAGTGGGGGACGCCCTGCCGCATGAACACCTCGACGGCGGCGGCGACGTCCTGGCCGCCCATGAAGGAGGCGAGCACAGGCTTACTCCGGTCCGCGGCGCGGACGACTGCGTCGGCCGTCTCGCGCACGCGCGTGACCGCCTGCGGCGTGAGCAGCACCAGCACCGCGTCCACGGTCGGGTCCGCGAGCGCCGTGCGGACCGCGATCTCATAGCGTGCGGGGTCCGCATCGCCGAGCACGTCGATCGGGTTCGCAACGCTTGCCGCTTCGGGCAGGTGCGGCCGCAACGCCGCGCGCGTCTCGTCCGCGAGCGGACTCATGGACAGCCCGATCTGCTCGACCGCGTCCGCGGCCATGATACCGGGACCGCCAGCGTTCGTGACGACCGCAACCCGCGGGCCGGCGGGCAGCGGCTGCATCGTGAACGCCATCGCGTAGTCGATCATCTGCTCGAATGTCTCGGCACGGATCACCCCCGCGCGACGGAACGCCGCGCCGTAGGCGATGTCCGCGCCCGCGAGGCTGCCGGTGTGGGAGGAGGCCGCGCGCACGCCGGCCTGGGTGACGCCGGACTTGAACACGATCACCGGCTTGCGGGACGCCGCACCCTCGGCCGCACGGATGAACTTGTCGCCATCCATGATGCTCTCGAGGTAGCCGACGATCACGTTCGTGTCCGGATCGGCGGCGAGCGCCTCCAGTAGGTCGTTCTCGTCCACGTCCGCCTTGTTGCCCAGGCTGATCATTTTCGAGATGCCCAGCCGGTGCAGCGCCGCGTAGTCGAGGATCGCGGACATCAGCGCGCCAGACTGCGACATGAAGGAGATGTGACCGCGCGCGGGCCAGATGCCCGCGAACGACGCGTTGAGCTGCCGCTCGGTGTTCAGCAGCCCCAGACAGTTTGGGCCGACGAGGCGTACGCCGCGAGCGCGGCAGCGCCGCACCAGTTCCCGTTCCTCCTGCAGGCCATCCGGACCGGTTTCCTTGAAGCCGGCGGTGATCACAATGAGCGCCTGCACCCCCGCGGCCAGACAGTCGTCCACCGCGGCCATCACCGCGCTTTTCGGTACGACGATCACCGCCAAGTCCACCGCCTGCCCGTACTCGCGCAGGCTGGGGTAGCAGCGCCGGCCGAGGATCTCCGTCGCGGTCGGATTAATCGGCACCACTGGCCCGGGGAAACCACACTGAATCAGATTCGCGAGAATCCGGTTGCCGACCTTCTCCGGTGATTTGGACGCGCCGACGACCGCCACCGACTTCGGCGAGAACAACGCATCGAGCATCGTCGTCAAATCCTCGTCGCCGTCTTTCGCCCCGCACCGCGGATCATCGGCGGGCTCTTCGCGGGCCGTCGGGACTGCGGGCGGAGGCCGGTACCGAACCGAAAAGACGACCGCATTTTACCCTATCAGCCCCTGCGAGCTCCATCAAGCCGCATGGCCCACGGCTCAGCGCGAGGGGGCGGTGCCGGGGGCCGGCTCGGCCACAACGTCCCAGCGGTGAACCCAGCCGCGAAAACGGAACGGCGGAACGTAGGAACCGATCGGTTGCGGCCCTTCGCCCACGTGCAGACCGGCGGCCGGCTCCGCGGGCAAGGGACCGGGCGAGGGCGCTGTGGCGGCGGTGGTCCCCTGGACGCGAAGGGTCAGCGTGGTTGCGGTCAGCTCCGCGCGAACGCTCAGGTGTCCGCGCACCGGGCGGTCTGCTCGAAGCTCGTGAAGCCGGCCGCGATGACGGACCGCAAAGCATGGGCGGGACTCCGCATCGAAGTACACGGCCCAGCCGAGATTGGTGCCGCCGTGCGAGAGCACCACGCCGCGAGGTGCGGGGGATTCGACCTCGAGGTCCACCCCCAGCGTCCGGCCGGCGACTTGCGGTGCGTGCGGCACGCGGGAGGGGAGCGGGCCGCGATCGCCCTTGGGCCAGACCCCCACCCGGTGCGCCCAGTCCATCCACAGGGCGTGCATCGCGCGCAGCCGCTCCGGTTCCGCGCGGGCGAGGTCCAGCGTCTCCGTCGGGTCCTCGCCGATGCGGTACAGCTCCCAGCGTTCCGCCGCCAAGCCCGCCGGCTGCACCAGGTCGCGGCCGACAAGCTTCCAGACGCCGTCGCGGAGCGAGGCATTGCCTTCATGTTCGAACGCGATCCGCGCCACCCGCTGAAGCGGACGGCCCTCCAGCAGCGGCCGCAGCGAAATGCCCTCCGGCGGGGGCAGCGGCACGCCGCGACGTTCGCGCGGGTATACCGCGCCGGCCAGGTCCAGCAGCGTCGGCAGGATGTAAAGCACGCTGGCCGGTTCGCGGCACCATTCCGCCTGCGGTCGGAGGCCGGCGGGCCAGTGCACGACAAACGGTGAGGCGCTCCCGCCCTCGTGCAGATAGCGCTTGTAGAGTCGGAGCGGGGTATTGCAGGCCCACGCCCACGCCTCGCCATAGGCGTTGGCAAACTCCCGGTTGCGCTTCGTGACGTCGCGGAACTCGCCGCGGCCAAACATGCCACCCTCGGCACAGGCGCCGTTGTCGGACATGAAGAGAATCACCGTGTTCGAGTAGACACCGGACGTTTTCAAGCACTCGACCAGCCGCCCGATGTTCCAGTCCATCCGGTCCACCATCGCCGCATAAACTGCCATCTTCAGCGCCATCTCGTCCCGGCGGTCGGCCGGAAGGCTATCCCAGGCGGGGATCTCGGCCGGGCGCGGCGGCGAACGGGTGCCGGGCGGCCACAGCCCCGCCGCCTGCTGCCGGCGCCAGCGCTCCTCGCGCACGTGATCCCAGCCGAGCCGGTAGCGGTCCCAATATTTTGCGATGAGATCCTCGAACGCCTGCAGCGGCCAGTGGGGCGCGGTGTAGGCCAGATACAGGAAAAACGGCTGCGAGGTGCGAAGCGGGCCCTCGCGAAGGAAGCGGATCGCCCAGTCGGTGAACGCGTCGGTGGTGTAGAACTCGCGCTCGGTCGTGCTGTGCGGATGAGCGACGGGATCGTTGTCCAGCATGATGCCGCGCGGATGCTCCGGCTGGAAGTAGCGCAGCGCGCCGTCCAGGCAACCGTAGAAGCGATCGAAGCCGCGCTGCAACGGCCAGACATCGCGGCGATGCCTCCCCAGGTGCCATTTGCCGGTCATCAGCGTCGTGTATCCGTGCGCGCGGAGCACTTCCGCGATCGTCACACAGCGGTCGTTCAGGAAACCCTGGTAGGCGGGTGGTTCATCCGGCGCGGCCGGCTCCTCCGAGGCGATGGTCATCCAGCCGATGCCGGTCTGATGGGGGTGCAGCCCGGTGAGTAGCGCGGCACGGGTGGGACAGCAGCGGGCGCTGTTATAGAACTGCACGAACCGGAGGCCCCCGGCGGCCAGCGCATCGAGGACAGGTGTCTCGATCTCTCCGCCCATGAAGCCGGGGTCCGAGAAACCGAGGTCGTCGGCGACGATCAGCACGAAGTTCGGCGGCGAGCTGACCGCGGCGCCGCACACCAGCAACGCGAGGATCACCAGCGCGCGCACACGCGGGGTGGACGGTGCGGCGGTCAATGCCGCGACCCGGTCGCTGCGCCGATGGCGGCTTTCGGCGCTGGCCAGACGTGCATCGACGCGACGATTTCCTGATGCAGCTGTTCGAGCCGGCGTTGCAGCTCGTCGCGCTGCGCTCCGAGGTCGCGCGAGAGATCGCGGGACTCACCAACATCGTCGGGGAGCCGAAACACGGACACTCCACCAAGTCGCGCGGCGCGAACGCGACCGACCGTCGCCTCGGTGATGTTCTCCATTCTCGGCACCACCGCCCCGTTGGCATCCTCCAGACGAGCGAGCACCTTCCACGGACCGTCCCGCATGGCGATGCGCTGGTCGTTGATCGCGTTGTAGTACGCCCAGTAGAGCGGTTTTCGGCGCTCGAGGGGGGCGCCGGCGAGCCAGCCCGTGAGATCGGTGCCATCCAGTTCCAGGCCCGCGGGCAGCACGGCGCCGGCCAGGCGCGCAAAGGTCGGCAGCAGGTCGAGCGAGCTGATCGGCTCGTCGCAGACCCGACCCGGCGCGACGCGGGCCGGCCAGCGCAGGATGCCGGGTACGCGGATGCCGCCCTCGGTGGTCCACAATTTGCGGCCGCGCAGCGGCCCGGCCGAACCGTAGCAGCGGCTCGCCGCCTGATAGCGGTTCAGCGTCTCCGGGCCGTTGTCGCTGGAGAAGAATACGAGCGTGTTCGTCGCGACGCGCAGGCGCTCCAGCGCGTCGAGCAGTTCGCCGACCGCCCCGTCCATGTTTTCGACATTGGCGAAGTACTGCGCCTCGTTGTCGTTTCGCGCTACGTCCGCGTAGTGCCGCACGAGGTCGGGCGGCGAGGCGACGGGCTCGTGGGGTTCATGGAACGCGACGTAGGCAAAGAATGGGCGTGCCGGCTCCCGACGCCGCAGATCGTCGAGCCAATTGATCACCTCGCGGGCGACGAGTCGGCAACTGAATCCGGTCAGCGGCCCCACCGGCACACCGTTGCGAACGAAGTTCACCGGATTTTCGTGCGAGGGCGTGGCGTTGTTCTGTGTCGCGAACCAGTGGTCGAAGCCCGCGTCGCCCGGCTGCGGTTGTTCGGGGCGGTTGAACATGGAGTTGCAGTGCCATTTGCCGCTCATCGCGGTCGCATACCCGACCTGCTTCAGCACGCTCGGCAGCGTGACCTCGCCGCGGCGCAGGTGGACGGCGTCCCGCCCATCCGCGCGCGGCCGCCCGTCCGTCCGGGCCTCGGGGATCCAGTCGTAGACGCCCGCCCGGTCCGGCACGCGGCCGGTGAGCAGGCCGACGCGGGACGGCGAACAGACCGGCGCCGCGCAATAGCAGCTAGTGAGGCGCACGCCCTCCCGCGCGAGGCGGTCGAGGTTCGGAGTTCGGATGTGAGGGTGCCCGTAGCAGGCCAGGTCGCCCCAGCCGAGATCGTCACAGAGGATCACCAGAAAGTTTGGTCGTTCCGCCGCACCTGCGACGGCGACCGAGCTGACGAACGCGACGATCACCGGGCACAACGTCCGCATGTGCTTCATCGTCGATTCCTCCGATCCGGCGGTTCCGAGTCTCCCTGCCGCTGTGGTCGTGCCGCTTAGCAAGCGGCCGTGACCGCCCTCATTCTATCCACTGCGGCATCAAAATCCGACCGGTCGCGTGTCCTGTGGCGAGGCACGCGGATCGTCACGCAGACGGGGTCTTCGGCGCGGGGGTTCAAGTCCGGCGATTCCGCGGCAGTGTTGCAGAACTCCTCAGCCAGCCGGCGCATGTGGCGCCCCATCGGCCACAGCCGCGCCGCGGTGGGGAGGCAGAGGGGGGCCGGGCGACGAAGCGGGGTGGTTCCAGGCACATGCGTTGGGCCGCGGAAACAGGCCCGAGCGGAGCTCTGCGCGGTGCGGCCGGCACATCGCTCTGCTGACGTCGGCGCGGTCGAGCACGCGCCCCTCGCGCGCAAGACGCTCCGGCGACGGCGTGCGGGCGATCGGTCCGCCAGGGGCGGCAGGTTGTGCGCGGTGTCATCGTCCCGGAGCACAATGAGGAAATTCGGTCGCGTCGTGGGCGGGGTCGTTGCGCTGCACGCGGTGGTCTGCGGCAGCACCGCAGTGTGCGCGCAGTTTCACGGCGGTTCATCCTCGCGCGGACCGCGGCGCGGTGTGGCGAGCACCTTCGCGTATTCCCAGCGCGCGCGCCACGCCTCGAGATAGGGCTGGTAGAGTGGCGAGTTCCACCACATCGTCCGCGGTGGATCGGGGCGCTCGAGCTGCCGCTGGGGGTAGTCGCGGCCGGCAAAGCTCGCCTCGACGCTGGCCAGCCACTGCAGCAGCTCCACCTTCATCCGCTCCGCGATCGCCGGCTGCTCAGCGCTGAGATCGCGGCTCTCCGCCGGATCCGTCTCCAGGTCGTAGAGCTCGGCGGGCCCGTCTGGAAACTTCGGCACCACGAGCTTCCATCGGTCCGCGATCCAGGCGGCCTGGCGCTGATAGCGGAAGCCGATCGGGCGGGAACGGGAGGGGAGCTCGCGCTCAAACAGCGGTCGGAGGCTGATGCCGTCGATGGGTTGAATGAACACCTCCGGCGCCAGCCCGAGGATGTCGGCGACGGTGGGGAACAGATCCATCGTGCAGGCGGGGAACTTCGTGACGCGTGGCCGGATCACCGCCGGCCACTCGATGATGCCCGGCACGCGGATACCGCCCTCGTACAGCGTGCCCTTGTGCCCGCGCAATCCGCCGACGGTGTCGGGCCGGATCTTCGGCAGGCCTCCATTGTCGCTGCAGAACACCAGCAGCGTATTCTCCGCGATCCGCAGTTCGCGGAGCGCGGCGCGCAGCGCACCGAGGCTGCGGTCCATCGCGACGATCTCGCCGTGGTGCTCGGCCGAGTCCGGCCCAAGCGATGCAAACGCGGCGCGGTCCGGCGGCGAGGCGCGCCAGGGGCTGTGCGGCGAGCCGTACCAGATCACCAGAAACAGCGGACGGCCGGTGCCGACCTGCTCGCGAAGGTAGCGGATCGCTTCCGCGACGATCACTTCTGAGGAGTCCCCCTGAAACTGCTCGACCGTTCCGCGACGGCCGAGCAGCGGGTCGCGGTCGAAGTAGTTCGAGGACGACACCCACTCCTCGAAACCGAAGACGCCCGGATGGTATTCATCGCTGGCGAGCACCGGCACGCCGGGACCGGCCAAACCGTTGAGGTGCCACTTGCCGAAGTGGGCGGTGCGGTAGCCGGCCGCAGCCAGCGCCTGTGCGATCGTTTTCTCCTGGCGCCGCAGCGCATGGCCGTGGTTCAACGTTCCGCAGCGGTCGTGGGTGCGGCCGGTCAGCACTGTGGCGCGGGTGGGGGAACAGACGGGACCACCTGCGTAGAAGCGTTCGAACCGCAGCCCGGCGGCCGCCATGGCGTCGAGGTGGGGGGTCTTCAAGACCGGATGGCCCCGATAGCCGGTCTGTGCCCAGCCGAGATCGTCGGCCATCACGAAGATGATGTGGGGACGTTCGGCCGCGGGTACCGGACTCTGCGATCCGGCAACACCCGCCAGCGCTGTCGCCAGCCAGACTGCCCGGCACATGGTGTGGCCCCCTTCGCCCAACCGCGACTGCGGCGTCCGCGCGGCCGGTCCTGGCTGCAGCATAGGAGAGGTGCTCGTCGCGCACAAGGAGTCGTGTGTTCTCCGCGCCGGCAGGTTCCGCATGCTAAGATCTGTTGCAGGAGAATCGAGCGATGGAATGCCGGACCAGTGCGAACCGACGCAACTGCAACTGCACGTATGAACCCTGTTCGCGTAAGGGCGTCTGTTGCGAATGTCTGCGCGCCCATTTGGCGGCGCGGGAGCTGCCGGCGTGTTGTTTTCCGCCCGATGCGGAGCGGACGTGGGACCGGAGCTTTGAGGCGTTTGCGCGGCTGGTGAGGGACGGACGTGTGTGATGCGGGGCGCTCGTGTTGGGGCGCGGCCGCGCGGAGGGTGAGGCGCAGCGCCGCGGTGGCGCTGGGGCTCAGCCTTGCGGCGCTGGGAGCAGCGTACTGGCTGCCGGCGGGGGGTGTGCCGGCGCTGGAGTGTCGTTTTCGGCGGTGGACGGGCTGGCCGTGCCCGACCTGCGGCTACACGCGCGGCGTGCAGGCGGTGTTGCGGGGGCAGTGGGGGCGAGCGGCGCGGGACTGTCCGGCGGCGTTCGGCGTGACGATGGGGCTGGGCGGGGCGGCGCTGGCCGGCGCGGCTGCGCTCCTGCGCGGGCGGCCGGTGGCGATTCCGGTGGAGCCGGCGGTGCGGCGGCGGCGGCTGCGACAGGCGGGGTGGGTTGCGCTCGGCGTTCTGCTGGCGAACTGGATGTGGCGGCTCGTTCACCATCTGGTCTGAGCCGGCGTTGGCGGTGCTGGACCGCGACGCCCGGCGGGGTATAGTGGACCGGCCGGGCGGTGCCCCGGAGTTCGACGATGGCGGACTTCGTTCATCTCCACGTTCACTCGTTTTATTCGTTGCTGGACGGCGGCAACCGCATCAGCTCGCTGGTGGCGAAGGCCTCCGAGTTGGGCATGCGGGCGATCGCGCTGACTGATCACGGCAACTTGTACGGGGCGATCGAGTTTTATCTCGCGGCGCAAAAGGCTGGCGTGCGGCCGATTCTGGGGATGGAGGCGTACGTGGCGCCGCGCGGGCGCTTTTCGCGCGACGGCAGCGCGCGCGATGCGGCCGCGCACCTGGTGCTGCTGGCGATGAACGAGCGGGGTTGGGCGAACCTCCGCACGCTCAGCACGCAGGCGTTTCTTGAAGGGTTCTACTACAAACCCCGGATCGACCGGGAGCTGCTGGCGCGGCACCACGAAGGGCTGATCTGCACCTCTGCGTGTCTGAGCGGGGAGATCCCGCGCGCGCTGCTCGCCGGTCGCGAGGACGAGGCACGTCGCATCGCGGGCGAGTACCGCGACATTTTCGGGCGCGATCGTTTCTTCATTGAGATTCAGAACCAGGGCGTTGCGGACCAGACCCGGATCAACCCCGAACTGGTGCGGCTGGCGCGCGATCTGGGGCTGGGGCTGGTGGGCACCAACGACGTGCACTTTCTCCGCCGTTGCGACAAAGAGGCCCACCACACGCTCACCTGCATCTCGACGAAACGCACCGCGGACGATCCTGATGCGCTCGACCATCCCGAGGAACTGTACCTGAAGAGCCCCAGCGAAATGGCCGAGGCGCTGGGGGAGTGGCCCGAGGCGGTGGCGAACACGCTGCGCATTGCGGAGATGTGCGATTTGCGGCTCGACTTCTCGCGCAAGCATCTGCCCCAGTTTCCCACTCCGGATGGCAGCTCGCCCGACGAGTACCTGCGCCGGCTCGCGCACGAAGGGCTGCGCGCCCGCTTCGGCGGCCGCGAGCCCCCCGCGCCCTATCGCGAGCGGCTCGATCGGGAGCTCGCGGTGATCGCCGGCAAGGGATACAGTTCGTATTTCTTGATCGTCAACGACTTCGTTCAGTTTGCCCGGCGCAACGGCATTCCGGCCGCCCCGCGCGGCAGCGGCGTGGCAACGTTGCTCGGCTGGGCGCTCGGTATCGCGAATGTTGATCCGATCCGCTACGGGCTGTTGTTCGAGCGTTTCACCGACCCGCAGCGGAAGGAAGACCCCGATGTGGATATTGACATCTGCCAGGTCGGCCGTGCGCGCGTGCTGCAGTATGTGCGGCAGAAGTACGGCCACGTTGCGCAGATCATCACGTACGGCACGCTGAAACCGCGCGCGGTGGTCCGGGATGTTGCGCGCGTGTTCAAGTGGCCGCTCGACCGGGTGGAGAAGATCGTCAAACTGATTCCGGAGGGAGCGCGCACGTCGCTGGCGGCGCTGCTGGGGCTGACCGAGGGTGACGAGGACGAGGGCGACGAGGAGGACAGCGGCGCGCCACCGTCCGCGCCGGAGCTGCGCGCGGAGTACGACCGAGATCCCGAGGCTCGGCGGCTGATTGACCTGGCGCGGGAAATCGAAGGGGCTCAACGGCACGCCGGCGTGCACGCGGCCGGGGTCGTGGTCTGCGACCGCCCGCTGGAGGAGATTGTGCCGCTATGCCGGCCGAGCGACCGGCCAGACACGATCACGCAGTGGGACGGGCCGACCTGTGAAAAGGTCGGTCTGATGAAGATGGACCTGCTGGGGCTGAAGACGCTCAGCGTGCTCCAGCGGGCCCGGGAGCTGGTCCGTCAGCGCACCGGTGTGGATGTGGATCCCGACCAACTGCCGCTCGACGACGACGCGGTGTATGCGCTGTTCCGCGCTGGCGACACCGACGCGGTCTTCCAGTTTGAGTCGCCCGGGATGAAGCGCGTGCTGATCGAGATGCAGCCGACGCGCATCGAGGATTTGATCGCCGCGAACGCGATGTTCCGTCCCGGACCGATGGAGCTGATCCCCAGCTACTGCCGCCGCAAGGCGGGCCA
Organism: Kiritimatiellia bacterium; assembly: GCA_026417735.1. NCBI lineage: Bacteria > Pseudomonadati > Kiritimatiellota > Kiritimatiellia > Kiritimatiellia bacterium. The sequence goes on along the minus strand of JAOACR010000011.1, from coordinate 51,124 downwards.
CGAGCCGGTCGAGCGCATTCATCCGCTGGTGGACGACATCCTCGCCGAGACGTATGGCGTGATGATTTACCAGGAGCAGGTGATGCAGGTGCTCAACCGGCTCGGCGGGTTGCCGCTGGGCCGCGCGCTGACGCTGATCAAGGCGATCTCGAAAAAGAAGCGCGACGTGATCGAGAGCGAGCGGGCGGCGTTCATCGAGGGCGCGCGGCGCAATGGCATCGGCGCGGCGGAGGCGCAGCGGCTGTTTGAATTGATCAGCCGCTTCGCCGGCTACGGCTTCAACAAGGCGCACTCCACCGGCTACGCGATCCTCGCCTATCAGACGGCCTGGTTCAAACGGCATCATCCCGCCGAGTTCTGGGCCGCAACCCTGACCTTCGAGTGCGACAAGATCGAAAAGCTCGGCCAGTACATCGCGATCGCGGTGAAGTCCGGCGTACCGGTGCTGCCGCCGGACATCAATCTGAGCGACGTGGAGTTTTCGGTGAACGATGGGGCGGTGCGGTTCGGGCTGGCGGCGGTGAAAGGGGTTGGCGAGGCGGCGGTGCGGGCGATCCTCGAGGCGCGGCGGAAGGTGGGTCGATTTGCGGACCTGGACCACTTTTGCCGCGTGGTGGATCGCCGCGCGGTGAACCGCGCCGCGATCGAGGCGCTGATCCGCTGCGGCGCGTTCGACCGCTGCGGAGGGTCGCACCGCGCGCAGATGCTGGCGGCGCTGGACGCGGTGCTCGCCTCCGCCGCGGACGCCGCACAGGACCGCGCCAGCGGGCAGCTCTCGCTGTTCGGCGCCGAGGAGCTCACCGGCATGCGCCGCTGGCCGGAGGTGCCGCGGTGGTCGCTGGCGGAGCTGCTCGCGGCGGAGCGGGAGACGCTCGGGCTGAGCCTGACCGGCCATCCGACGGAAGAACACCGTTGGGCGCTGGCCGCGCTGCGCTGGCCGGTATCGCTCTCGCTGGCGCACCCGCCGCCGCCCGGTGACGGACCGCCGGTGAGAGTCGGTGGTGCGATCGCGCGGCTCACGTATCAGACGGTGAAGCGCGGCCGCACGATGGGGCGGCGGATGGCGGTGTTCACGATCGAGGACGGCGCAACGGGCGAGCTCGAGGTGGTGCTGTTTCCGGATGCGCTGGAGCGCTGTGCGCCTGAGCTGTTGCGCGAGGGCGCGGTGGTGGTGGTGGAGGGCATGGTGCAAGCGAACTACCAGAACCGTGTGAGTCTGGCGGCGGAGCGGGTGATGTCGGTGGAAGAGGCGCTGAACCGCTGTGTCGGCAGGCTCACGGTGCGGTTGCCGGCGGCGATGCTGGACGACGCGGAGGCGCTGTCGGCGCTCGAAGATGCGCTGCGCGCCCACCACGGCACGCGCCCGGTGGAGTTCGAGGTCGAGTGGAGCGATTCGCCCCGCCGTCTGCGTATCCGCGCGGGGCCCGCCTGGAGCGTCACGGTGGGGAAGCCGCTTGTCGAGCGACTGGCGGGGTTGGTGGGCGAGGCTGCCATCCGCGCCATGCCGATGCCGGTGGAGACGCCGGCTCCCCGCCCTGTGCGGCCTGCGCGCACGGAGCCGGTCGCATGAGGGCGCCCCCCTCGGTGCCGACCCGTGCCGATGTGCTCGGCTGGCTCCGGGCGCGCGGCGCGGAACGAGAGGCGGTGTGGCGCGAGGCGGACCGCGTTCGACGGCAGTGGATGGGCGACGAGGTGTGGCTGCGCGGCATCGTGGAGTTCTCGAACGTTTGTGCCAACGACTGCCTCTACTGCGGGCTGCGCCGGTCGAACCGCCTGGTGCACCGATACACGATGGACGCGGGGGAGATCCTCGAGGCGGCTCGGGCGATGGCCGCACGCGGCGCCAGCACGATCGTGCTGCAGTCTGGTGAGGCGCCGTCGGCCGAGGGCGACCGGCGTCTGGCCGACATCATCCGGCAAATCCGCTCGACGACGCCGCTGGCGATCACGGTCTCGGTCGGCAATCGCCCGCGCGACGTGTACGCTCGCTGGCGCGATGCGGGCATGGATCGCTACCTACTGCGGTTTGAAACTTCCGATGCGGACGCGTTTGCGCGACTGCATCCCGGCAGCACGCTGGCGGACCGGCTGCGCTGCCTCGAGCACCTGCGCGAGCTGGGGGTGCAGGTGGGCAGCGGATTCATGATCGGTCTGCCCGGCGAAACGGTGGAGCGGCTCGCGGACAACCTGCTGTTGTGCCGCGCGCTCGACCTGGACATGGCCGGCATCGGACCGTTCCTGCCGCATCCGAACACGCCGCTGGCCGGCCAGCCCAACGCATGGGCGCACGATCCGGACATGTGGTTTCTGGCGATCGCTGCGCTGCGGCGGCTGCAGCCGCGCGCGCACATCCCCGCAACGACCGCGTTCGACGCGGCGTTGCCGGGCGGTCGCGACCGTGCGCTGCAGTGTGGCGCGAACGTGTTCATGCCCAACATGACGCCGCGGCGCTATCGGCGGCACTACTTGCTCTACCCGAACAAACCGTGCGTGGACGAGGAGCCGGGCGACTGCGCCGCTTGTGTCGCGCTGCGGCTCGCCGCGATGGGGCGGCGCATTGGCATCGGCCGCGGCGACGCGCTCCGCGAACCGCGCACCACCGCCGCCAGCGAGCGGAGGGAAGCGCCCTCGCGATGAAAATTCTTCGCCTGACCGGCATTCGGCAGCTGGAACTGCAGTCCGCCCCGCTGCCTGAGCTGCGCACACCGCGCGACGTCCGCATCCGGATCACGCGGGTGGGAGTGTGCGGCTCCGACATTCACTACTATGCGGAGGGACGGATCGGCAGCCAGGTGGTTCGCTATCCCTTCGCGGTGGGCCACGAATGCGCCGGCGTGGTCGACGCGGTGGGGCCCGCGGTGCGCGGCGTGAGGCCGGGTGACCGCGTCGCGGTGGAGCCGGCGGTGTCCTGCGGTGCGTGTGATCAGTGCCGTTGCGGGCGGCCCAACACCTGCCGGGCACTGAAGTTTCTTGGCTGTCCCGACCAGTTGGAAGGCTGCCTCGCGGAGATGATCGTGATGCCCGAGTCGAACTGCCTTCCGTTGCCGCCCGGGGCCGACGAGGATCTGGGTGCGTTGTCCGAGCCGTTCGCGATCGCGGTGTATGCAGTGCGCCAGAGCGGACCGATGGTGGGGCGCCGGGTTGCGGTGCTGGGCGCGGGTCCGATCGGGCTTTCGGTGATTCTGGCGGCGCGGGCCGAGGGGGCGGCGGTGGTGTACGCGACCGATCCGGTGCCAGAGCGGCGCGCGGCGGCGAGGCGGGCGGGCGCGGTGTGGGCGGGCGACCCGGAGCGCGACGATCCAGTGGGCGAGTTGGCGCGGCGCGAGCCGCTGGGGCTGGATGTGGTGTTCGAGTGCTGCGGTCAGCAGTCCGCGGTGGACCAGGCCCTGCGGATGCTCGGCCCGGGCGGGACGCTCTCGATGATTGGTATTCCGTCGGTGGAGCGAATCTCCCTGCAGATTGATCTGGCGCGCCGCCGGGAGATTCGGTTTCAGAACGTGCGCCGTCAGGCGCACTGTGCGGAACCGGCACTGCAGATGCTGGCGAGCGGCCGCGTCGACGCGCGCTGGATGATCACGCACCGCTATCCGCTCGAGCGCGCCGCAGAGGCGTTCGAGCTGGTCGAAGGGCTGCGCGACGGCGTGCTGAAGGCGATGATTGAGCTGGACGGCCAGCGCTAGACCTTGGACCGGCGCACGTGGAGGGGCAGCGGGTCTCTGCGTCGAGAGCGTCGGTGCCTGACCACTGGCGCATCGCGCGCTGTCCGGCTCAGCGCAGGCGGCGGGGGGCGTCGGGGGGTGGAGCGGGCGGATTCGTGGCCTCGGCGCCGGCGGCTCGCGCGTTCATCCAGGCGCGGCGAAACGCTTCCGCCTTGATTTCCGCCAGTTCCCTGGCTGCACGCTCGCGATCGAGCTGCTCCCGCAGCGCGCTGTCGCCCTTTTCGGGCCCGGCGGTGCGGGCCTCGTCACGAGCGCGCAGCCGGTTCTCAAGGTCGTCCAGCCGGGCGAGCGTGCGGCGCAGTTCCTCCCGGAGGCGGTCCCGCTCGGCCTCCGCTTCAAGGCGCTGCTGTTCGGCAAGCTCGTGAAGCGATTTCCACGTCTGCTTTTCCGCCGCGAACATTTGGTGCAGACGTTGGATCTCCTCCGGCTGCGGCGCGGCCGGCGGCGAGCGCTCGGGGGCGCCCGACTGGCGGCTGTCGCGTTCGAGTTCTGCGACGCGCCGACGGAGTTCGGCCAGCTCGCGGGTTCGCTGTTCGAGCAGGGATCGGAGCTCGCGGGTGCCGGGCGATTCGGCGGCGGGGGCGGCGGCCAGGCGGGCTTCCAGTGCGCGGATCCGAGCAGCGTCGTCGCGCGCTTGCCGAAGCAGATCGGCGCGTTCGGCCTCCGCGGCCGCCGCGACGCGGGTGACCGCGGCCAGGCGGGTGTTCGCCTCGTCGAGCCGTCGCCGCAGCGTTTCATTGTCGGCGCGGAGGCGTTCGAGCTCCTCCGCCAGGTCGGCGGCCCTGCGCCGCAGCGCGGCGGCGGCCTGTTCGACGGCCTGCAGCCGAAACGCGAGCGGGTCACTCCCGGCGCCGTCCGAGGGCGCCTGCGCCCGCGCGAGCGTCGCGATCGCGAGCATGAGGCGCAGTGCGATCGCGAGCGCGGCCGGCTCAGAGCCCGAGGCGTTGTTCGAGCTGCGCATCTGGCGGCTCTCCCAGCTCGCGGGCGCGGCGGTACAGTGCGCGGATCTCTTCCAGCGGCGGGTTGGGCAGGCTCATCAGCAGCGCGGCGAGGTTGAAGTGCGCTTGGCCGTCGTTCGGATGAAGCCGGATCACCTCGCGGTATTCCGCGATCGCGTCGTCGAGTCGGTTGAGCTTGTAGCAGGCGATCGCGAAATCGCGGTGGTAGGTCGGGTTGTTCGGCTCCAGCGCGACGGCTTTTGCGAACGCGCGGCCGGCGGCGCGGCGGTTGTTGTCGCGCGCCTCGACGAGTCCCAGCAGATGGTGACCGGCGGCGAGCTGGGGGTGGCGGTCGGTCAGACGCTCGGCGGCGGCGCGGGCGGGGCGCAGCTGGCCGAGCGCGAGCGCGGCGCGGCCGTAGCCGAGCAGCGCGTCCGGGTGATCGGGCGCGGCACTCAGCACGCGATCGAAGAGGTCCAGCGCCGGCGCGACCTGGTTGGAGGCCAGCAGGGAGACGGCGGTCTCCAGCTGCTGCTGCAGTTCGGGCGGCAACTCTGGGATGGGCGGCGGCGTCGCGGTCGTGGTGGGGGACGACTCCGGGGGGCGGCGCGTGGCAGATTCCTGAAGGCGGTCGCGTTCCGCGCGCACGCGTTCAAGCTCCTGGCGGAGCGCGTCGCGTTCGCGTTCCGCCTCACGAGCTTCGCGGTCGCGCAGATCGAGTTTCGCGGCGAGCGCCTGGAGGCGGGCTTCGGAGCGGCGAAGCTGCTCGCGTGTTTCCGCGAGTGCGGCATCGGTGTTGGCGGCGGGCTCCGGCGATTCGGTTCGGGCCGCCTCGAGCTCGCGCACGCGGAGCTGGAGCGTGGCGGCCTGTTCGCGGGCGGCGTCGCGCTCTGCGATCGTTTTTTCCAGCAGTGCTCGCAGTTCCTGTTCCGCGCGCGCTGCCGGTTCCGCGGCGCTTTTCAGCGCGCGGCCAAGTTCGCGGATGCGTTCGCGGTCGTCGCGGCGTTCCGCCTCGAGGCGCTCCAGCTCGGTGCGCAGCCGTGCGACCTCCGCGGCGGCCGCGTCGCGTTCGGCGGTGACCTGCTGCAGTTCGCGGGCGGGTGCGGTGTCGCCGCCGCGCGCTGCGGAGGTGGCGGAGGCTTTCAGCGCGGCGATTTCCTCGCGTGCGGCGTGGAGCTGCGCCGCGAGCGATTCCGCGCGGGCGGCGGTGGCCGCCTCGCGACGCGCGGCGGCGTCGGCGCGCTCGCGCGCCTCGCGCAGCTGCTGCTCGTAGGGCGCGGTGAGCCGGGCGGGGTCCGCCACGGTGGCCTCCAGTTCGCGCGCCCGCGACTCGGCGGCGGCGAGGCGCTCCTGCAGCGCGGTGGTGGTGCGTTCGGCGGCCTCGACGCGGCGCTGGAGCGCGGCGCGCTCGGTTTCGGCGGCGCGCAGTGCGGCGAGCGCTTCGCGGTGTTCCGCGACCGGCACATTCGCGCGAGCGGCGGCCAGCTCGCGCTCCAGTGCGGCGGACTGTTGCTGCGTGGCGGCGAGCTGGGCGCGAAGCTCCGCCAGATTCGCCTCCGCGCTGTCGGCCCGTGAGGTTGCGCGCTCGAGCTGCCGGCGGAGTTCGGCGAGCTCGTGCTGGAGGCTCTCGCGTTCACGTTGGAGCTGTTCGAGGGAGGCCTGCAGTTCGCGCAGCCGGTCGGCCGGCGCGGGCGCGCGCGGCTGAGCGGCGGCGGCCTGCACCGCGGGATCACCGAGCAGTGCTGCGATTCGCTTGCGGCAGTAGTCCATCCGGTATTCGATGGCGGCCGGCTTGTAATTCGGCCGCTCGCGGCGGAGCCGCTCGAACAGCGTGAGCGCCTCCTGGTAGGCGCCGAGCGCACGGGGCGCGTCGCCGGCCTCCAGCGCGCGGTCGCCGGCCAGCATTTGCTGATAGGCGGGTTTTTCCGGCAGCTCGCCCGACTGTGCGTTCGCGGCGAGGGGCAGCAGCACAAGCAGCGCGAGCGCGGCGCCGCGGCGCAGCAGGTCAGGGCGCCACATCCGGTTCCCGCAATCGTTGTTCGATCCGTTCATCTTTGGGCTCTCCAAGTTCGATCGCACGGCGGTAGCATTCAGCCGCGCGCTGTCGTTTGGGGGGATCGGTTTTGAGCAGACACACCGCGGCGTTGAACCACGAGAGGGAGTCGTCCGGCTCCAGGCCGGCGGCGGCGATGAAGGTGGCGGCGGCTTCGTCGTAGCGGCCCGCATCGTGGAGCGCGGAGCCGAGTTCCCGCGCGATGTCCGCGCGCAGCGGTGCGAGCTCGCGGGCGCGGCGCAGGTATCGGACCGCCTCATCGTGGCGGCTGCGGCGCGCGGCGACAGTGCCGGCCAGCAGCAGCCGGTCGGGGTGGTCCGGCGCGGCGGCGAGCAGCTGCTGTGCCTGCCGCTCGGCGGCGGCCAGATCGCCGAGCGCCAGCAACGTTTCCGCCAAGCCCGTGGCGGCCGAGGGATCACCCGGGCGCAGCCGCAGAGCTTCCTCGTAGAGTGTGCGGGCCTCCTCCCAGCGGCGCTCCTCGCGGGCAGTCGCCGCCTGAAGAAGCAGTTGAGTGAGCCGGGACTCATCGACCTCTTCAACCGGAACTAGCCGCATCGGCACAGGGGCGGCCTCGGAGGGCGGGGCGGCGGTGGTGAGCACGGCGACGGCCGTTGCCCCGCCGGTGGCGGAGAGGACGGGCACAGGAACGGGCGGAGGATTCGTCCATCCGGCCGGCGGCATCGGCAGGAGCGCGGTGCCGCTCGACGTGGTGGCGACGATGCTGGCGGGCGGCTCCGGTACCGGCCGCGGTGCGACGGTGAGGGTGGTGGTCGTGGCCTCCACCGCCGGCTCGGCGGTGGGCGGAGGGGCGGGAGGCGGCATCGTGACTTCCTGCGCGGGCTCGGCGGCTTCGGGCGGCGGGGCGTCCGGCTCGGTGGCGCTGCGCACGCGCCGCTCGAGATCGCGGACGACCGCGCGCAGACGAAGGCGGTCGCTCTCCGCCTCGTCCGCGCGGGCGCGTTCGCGTTGCAGCGAGGCGGCAAGCTCGTCGCGTTCCTGCGTGAGGCGCCGCAGGTCGCGCTGCACGGTTTGCAGCCGCTCGTCCAGCCCGCGCGCCTCCGTGGTGGCCAGCTCTGCGCGGCGATGGGCTTCTTCCAGATCGGTTTGCAGCCGGCTGATGCGCGCCTGCAGCGAGATGTTCTCGGCCTCCAGCTCGCGCACGCGGCCTTCCAGCTCGCGGTGGCGCGCTTCGGCCGCTTGTCGCGCCGCGCGCGCGCGGCGGAGTTCGCGGTCCTGTTCGTCCATGCGCAGCCGCAGCTGCTCGTAGCTGGCGCGGATGCGGGCGACCGCGGACTCGATTTCCGCCATCGGGTCGGTCGCGGTGGGGGCCGGATCGCGCGGGGGCGTCGTGTCGGGGTCCGCGGCGACGCCGCGCGCCAGCCAGAGGACGGCGGTGAAGGCGGCGATCCGGCCACTGGCACTGGTGTGAGGCATCGGTTGCGAGACCTGCGCTGATGCTATAGGAAGACCGCGTGATGCATCAACGCGAATCGGGCCCGGCTGAAGTGGAGTGGCTGTACGGGCGGCAGGTGCTGCTGGAGGTGCTGAGGGCGGGGCGGCGCCGATGCCGCGCGTTGTGGGTGGCCGAGGGGGTGCGGGAGGGGCCGACGGTGTCGGCGCTTGAAGGGTGGGCGCGGCGGCGCGGCGTGCCGGTGCGGCGGTGTCCGAAGTCCGAGCTGGACCGTCGCACCGCCAGTGCGAATCATCAGGGCGTGGTGCTCGAGGCGGAACCGTTTCAGGAGGCGGAGTTCGAGGAGGTGCTGGAGGCGACGCGTCACAGGGACGAGCCCCCGTTTTTGGTGGTGCTGGATCATCTGCAGGATCCGCAGAACGTCGGTTCGATCATGCGCTCCGCGGAGGCGGCCGGGGTGCACGGCGTGGTGCTGGCTCGCGACCGGGCCTGCGGCGTCACGCCGGCGGTGGTGCGGGCCTCTTCGGGTGCGGTGGAACACCTGGCGGTGACGCGGGTCGCGAACCTCGCGAACGCAGTGACGGAGATGGAGCGGCGGGGCATTCGCTGCTGGGCGCTCGAGGCGGCGGAGGACGCGCGGCCGATCTACGCATGGGATTTGCGCGGAGGCTTGGCGGTCGTGGTGGGCGCGGAGGGACACGGCGTGCAGAAGCGGGTTCGCGCGGCATGTTCGGGCTCGGTCGCAATTCCGATGCGTGGGAAGGTGGCCTCCTACAATGCCGCGGTCGCGGCGGCGATCGCGATGTACGAGGTGCGCCGGCAGCGCGACGCGTCGCTCCCGCCTCAATGACACTGCGGCACCACGCCGTTGAGGAGTTTGAACGGCGGCTGCACGAGATGTTCGGCCGGGTGGACCGCGCGCTTGAAGCGGAGTTCGGGTCCGTCGGGGTGCGGGATCCGCGCCGACCGCCCGCAGGCTCGATTGTGGACCACACCGCGGAGGGTCTGTTCCATTTGAGCGCGTCGTTCAGCGCGGGATTAGGTTCGGCGGCAGGGCCGGGATATGTGGTGACGCTTGACGTGCGGACGGTCGGACCGGTGCCGTTGGCGCTGAGGCGGCAAATCGAGGATCGCGCGCTCGAGTTGTTGCAGCGCGAACTGGCCGCGGCGTTTCAGGATCGCGAGCTCCGGCTCGTTCGGGACGGGCCGGTGTGGAAGATCGTCGGGGACCTTTCGTTGGGGCGCGCATAGGCGGCAGAGGGAGGAGCGCGGCGTCCAAGATTTGGAGAACTGCGGGAGGCGGGGTTCCCATCGTTGGACGAGCGGGAGGGCGTTCAGCTGATGGTGACGCGGCGGCGGGCGTCGTCATAGATTGCACGGAGGGTTTCTTCGATCGGAATGGACGGCAGCCAACCGGTGTGAGTGCGAATGCGGGTCCAATCGAGCCGGGGACCGCGATCTGCCGGACGCCAGAGTTCGGGCGCGGCCTCGACGGGCGGATGAAGGCCGGCGATCGCGCAGAGGCGCTCCCAGAGATCCGCGATGCGGTATTCGCGGCCGGAGGCCAGATGATAGGCTTCGCCGGCGCGGCCGCGCTCGAGCAGCAGCCGGTAGCCGCGCACCACGTCGCGCACGTCGAGAAAATCGCGGACACTCTCGAGGTTGCCCGCGCGCACGGGGGGGGCGGCGACCCCCAGCGAGATCCGCGCCAGCTGCAGCGCGAGCGAGGCGACCACGAACTCCGGCGACTGCCCCGGGCCGATGTGGTTGGTGGGGCGGGCGGTAAGGACCGGCAGCGAGAATCGGTGAGCCCATGCGAGCGCCAGCTGATCTGCCGCAGCCTTTGAAATCGCGTAAGGGGAGGCGGGACGCGGGGGGGTCGTTTCGTCGAGCGGGCGGTCGTCGCCGCCGGCGCCATAGATCTGCGAAGAGGTGACAATGAGGCAGCGGAGGCCGGGGCGTCGCCGTACCGACTCCAGGAGGTACAGCGTGCCGAGCAGGTTCGTCCGGAACGTTTCCGCCGGTGCGGCCCACGAGCGGGGCACCGACGAGACACCGGCCAGATGCACGCATCCGTCCGGGCGGAACCGGTCGAGCGCCGCCTCGAGATCGTCCGCTTCCGCGACGCTGCCGTGGTGCACGGGAATCTCGGGGGGCGGCGTTTCGCCCGGCAGGCAGAAGGCGGCGACTTCGTGGTTGTGCGCCGCGAGCTCCGCGACGAGATGACGGCCGACGAAACCGGCCGCGCCGGTGATCAGCACCTTCACGTCGCGTTGGCCGGCCGCGCGCGCAGCCGCTCCAGATCGGCGTCGACCATCATTCGAACCAATCCAGGGAAGTCCACGGTCGGCGCCCAGCCCAGACGGGCTCGCGCTTTCGCGGCGTTGCCGATGAGGTGCTCGACCTCAGCGGGGCGCAGGAACGCGGGGTCGCTGACGACGTACTGGCGCCAGTCCAGCCCGACGTGTGCGAACGCGATCTCGCAGAACTCGCGGACGGAGTGGGACTCGCCGGTCGCCACCACGTAATCATCCGGCTCCGGCTGCTGGAGCATCTGCCACATTGCGCGGACGTAGTCGCCGGCGAACCCCCAGTCGCGGCAGGCGTCGAGGTTGCCCAGCCGCAGCTCCCGCGCGAGGCCGAGGCGAATGCGGGCGACACCGTGGGAGATCTTGCGCGTGACGAACTCGAGCCCGCGGCGGGGGCTCTCGTGGTTGAACAGAATGCCGGAGACTGCATAGAGGCCGTAGCTTTCGCGGTAGTTGACCGTGATGTAGTGGCCGTAGACCTTCGCGACCGCATACGGGCTGCGGGGGTAGAACGGCGTGGTTTCCGATTGCGGCACTTCGCGCACCTTGCCGAACATTTCGCTGCTGGAGGCCTGGTAGAAGCGGGCTTTCGGGCAGACTGTCCGGATTGCGTCGAGCAACCGCGTGACGCCGAGCGCGGTGAACTCTCCGGTGAGCGTCGGCTGGTTCCAGGAGGTCGGCACGAACGACATGGCGGCAAGGTTGTAGATTTCGTCCGGCTGGGCGACCTCGAGCACTTGGATCAGCGAGAAGGGGTCGAGCAGGTCGCCCTGCAGCAACGTGATCCGGTCGCGGAGGTGTTCGATCCGTTCGAAATTCTCGGTGCTGGCGCGGCGCACCATGCCGATCACGGTGTAGCCCTTGGACAGCAGCCATTCGGCGAGGTAGGAGCCGTCCTGTCCGGTGATGCCGGTGATGAGTGCTCGTTTCATGTGGGGGTCTCCCAGGAAGGATGTGCCGGCCTCCAGAGCGCGTTCAGATGTTGCAGCGCTTTTTGTAGCGCTTCCGGGGGTGCATCGCGCGGCGGCTCAATCACGTACGGTACGGGTAGCCGAGCGAACTGGGCGAAGTCGGCGAACGGAATCATGCCCTCCGGCGGTAGTACATGGTCGGTGGCGGGCGGTGTGACGTCGTGCACATGGAAACCCACGACGCGGTCCGCAAGGTTTTCCAGCATGCGGCGGTGGTTGGTCCAGCCGAGGTTTTCCCGAATCTGGCCGTGGCCGAAGTCGTGCCAAACGCCGAACTGAGCGGGCGGCAGGCCCCTCAGGAGCTCCTCCACCTCGCGCTCGGCGGGGACAGCTTCCCACGAGGGGAGGTTTTCGAGTCCGAGGCGGACGCCACACTCCGCGAGCACCGGCTGCAGTTCCTCCAGGGAGGCGCGCAGCGCATCGAGGTGCCGCGCGACCCGCCGTTCCCGATCGCGGAGCGCGGCGGACCAGTGCCAGCGCCACCACCACCCCTCTCGGCGGCCGGCTGCAGCCAGCCGGATCAACCGTGCGCTGCGGTTCTTCATCCGTACGTAACCACCGTGGACGACCACCGCGCGGGCGCAAAGGGAGCCCGCGAACCGGATGGTTTCGCCGAGGTGCTGCACCGCCTTGCGGCGTTCCTCCGGCTCCAGCGAAGCGGGTAGCCAGAGCTCGGGGTGACCGCTCGGCACTCCGCTCGGAACGGGGCAGAAGGCGTGAACACTGACGATCTCCACAGCGCCCTCTCGGACGCGGGCCTCGACGCCCTCCACGAGGTCGCGACGGAGGTCGTAGCTCAGCTCGAGCGCTCGAAAGCCTGCGGCGAGGATTTCGTCAACCAGCGCCCGGCCATCGCGATGCCGACGCGCGTTCCAGCGGGTGGACAAGGCCCAGTTCATCGGCCCACCCGCGGCGGTCTCGCACCGGCAGCGGGGGAGGCGACCGACAGCTTACTTTGCGGCGTTTGCAGCGGCGGCGGCCCGGCTCCGGGCCCGTGCGGCCTTGCGCCGGCGCTGCTCCGACGGCTTCTCGTAGTGCCGCCGGGCGCGAAGTTCGCGCAGCACACCTTCCCGGTCGAGCTTTTTCTTGAGCCGCCGGATCGCCTTATCAATGGTTTCGCCTTTACGAACCTTGACTTCCGTCACAGTAGCGGTCACCCCTTTCCCAAGCGCGCCCCACACGCGCGAGGTCCGTGCTAAGCCACGAATCTATTGCGTCGCCGGTGCCCGGTCAAGCTGAAGATGCAGCTGCAGGGGGGGCATTGCAGTCGGTGGCCGATGGGCGTATGTTGCGCATGCGAGTCGAATCGGTAGCGCGAAAGAGAGGATTGATGTTGGGGGAGCGGGCATGGTGGAGAGCCGCGCTCGCGGGCGCGTTGTGGGGCGCGCTCGGGGCGATGGCCGGTTTTCGCGATGAACACTGGACGCCGCTCGGGGGGCCGATACGTCCCGACATCAACGGACCGGTGAACGGAGTTGCGGTCGCGGCGGACGGCACGGTGTTCATCGGCGGAAGTTTCACGCTCATTGGTAATGAGAGCGTCAGCCGGGTGGCCCGTTGGGAGGGGGGCCGGTGGCAGCCGCTGGGAAGCGGTGTGAATGGGGAGATCCGGGCAGTTGCGCTCGACGGGCAGGGGCGGCTGCTGGTGGGGGGGGCACTGACCAGCGCCGGCGGCGTCTCTGCAAACGGCATTGCGCGATGGAATGGCGCGATGTGGGAGGCGCTGGGCGCCGGGGTCTCGGGCGCGGTGCATGCGATCGCGGTGGACGGGCTCGGACGCGTGTTTGCAGCGCATGGCACTCCGGCGTCGGTCTCGATGTGGAATGGCGTCGCGTGGACGACGATTGGCACCGCTGGTGCGGAAGTTTGGGCACTGGTGGTGGCGGCGGACGGTACACTGTATGCGGGCGGGGCGTTCACGAACATTGGTGGCGTCGCTGCGGCGCGGGTGGCGCGGTGGAACGGGACGTCGTGGAGTTCGTTGGGGAGCGGGATGAACGGGCCCGTGCGGGCGCTCGTGCTGGATACGAACGGACATCTTGTGGCGGGTGGCGAGTTTACGAGCGCAGGCGGTGCGGCGGCCAACCGTGTGGCGCGGTGGAACCAGACGGGCTGGTCGGCGATCGGGGGTGGGGCGCCGGCGACGGTGCGGGCGGTTGCGGTGGGGTTGGACGGCCGTCTCTGGCTCGGCGGGGGGATGGCGCCGGGTTCCGGTGTCATTGCGGTCTGGGACGGCGTGCAGTGGAACACGGTGGCGCAGTGTGACGATCCGGTGCATGCGTTGGCGGTCTGTCCGCTCACCGGCCGGCTGCATGCGGCGGGTCCCTTCCGCAGCGCCGACGGTGTGTTCATGCCGCACGTGATGGTGAGAAACGGCACAGACTGGGTTCCGTTCGGGACGGGTTTTGATGGGCCAGTGCTGACGTTGGTGACCGATCCGGTGAGTCTGGATGTGTTCGCGGGAGGTGGGTTTCAGGTGCTGGACGAGCGGCGGGTTCGGCATGTGGCGAAGTGGTCGGGGGGCGTGTGGAGCCCGGTGGGCGAGGGGTTCGATGGCTGGGTGTACGCTCTGGCGATGGGGGCCGACCGGCGACTGTATGCGGGGGGGGACTTCTTGGCTTCCGGCACGGCGAGCGTCAACCGTGTCGCGGTGCTCGAGGGGGGAGGGTGGCGCGCGCTCGGCAGCGGAATGAACGGCGCGGTGTATGCGCTGGCGGTGCCGGCGACCAACCGGCTCTACGCCGGGGGGGTGTTTACAACGGCAGGCGGCACGAATGCGGCGCGCGTGGCGGAATGGGATGGCACGCGATGGCGGCCGCTCGGAACGGGGATGAACGGGCCGGTGTATACCCTTTTTGTGGATGACAATGGCGACCTGTATGCGGGGGGGAGTTTCACGACCGCGGGTGGGACGGCGGCAAACCGGATCGCCCGTTGGAATGGCGTGCAGTGGGCGCCGGTCGGAGGCGGACTGGACGGCGAGGTCTGGGCGATCGAACGCGCACCGGGCGGAGGGCTTGTTGTGGCGGGGAAGTTTTCGCAGGCGGGCGGACAGCCGGCGGAGCGGGTGGCGCTCTGGCGTGACGGCGTCTGGCAGGCGCTGGGAGCGGGGATTGAGGGTGACGGGGTGTTCGCGTTGCGCCGCTGTCCATCTGGGGCGCTATACGCGGGAGGGCAGTTTTCCGAGGCCGGCGGTGTCCCGGCGAACAACATCGCGCGATGGGATGGTTTGCAGTGGTCGGGACGGGGGTCGGGCGTTCAAGATGAAGCCCCCTTTGGTGCGCCTGACTTCACCGCCCTCTATGTCTACGCGCTGGCATCGGACGGCAATGGAGGCATCCTGGTGGGCGGTGCCTTCGGGCTGGCCGGGGGCCGTCCGTCCGCCTACCTGGCGAAGCTGGCTTCCTTTTTCGATATCGCTGCGTCGCCGAACGATTCGAATGCAGGCTCTGTCGCCGGCGCAGGGCGGTATTTGCCCGGCGACACGGTACAATTGAATGCAACGCCCTCTTACGGCTACCACTTCCGCAGGTGGACCGAAAACGGCGCCGCCGTTGCGACCAATCCGGTCATTGCGTTCGAAGCCGATCGCCATCGGACACTGATCGCTCTGTTTGGGACGAACGTTTACGTGGTCCGGTATGGGGTCAGCGTAAGTGGTTCAATTTCAGGAGTGGCGACGCAGTCGATCCCTCACGCGACCACAGGCACTCCGGTGCTGGCCGTGGCGCCGGCAGGCGCGCAGTTCCACCGTTGGAGCGACGGGCGGGTGGACAATCCAAGGCGCGACGGCCCCGTGACCAACTCGTTCCAGGTGCTCGCAGAGTTCCACACGGCGCGGCAGGTTCCGCTGGAGTGGTTTGCTCAGCATGGGCTGCTGCCGACGCCGCCGCAAACGTGGACGGAGCTCGAAGGGGAGGATTCTGATGGCGATGGCGATGCGAACTGGGCGGAATTCATTGCGGACACTTCGCCGACGAATGCGCAGAGCGCGATTCCACGTCTGCAGATTTCTCGCGCGCCGGTTGGCTGGAGACTGTCGCTCAATCCCACCTCGTTGCAGCGCAGATACCATTTGGAGCTCTGCGTCAGTCTGGCCGCCGCCTCGTGGACTGCCCAGACTAACCGTCCCGGTACCGGTGGCGAGTGGGTCGTGGAGGTGCCTGAAAATGTTGGCGCACCGCTGTTCTTTCGCATTCGCGTCACCTTGCCATGAGGTTGCGGCTGCCCATCGATTGGGATCGCGAACGGCGTTTTAGATTGCCAGTTTTGCAGAAATGGTCAATGGCTGCGGAGCGGGAAGCTTCTCGTTGAAAAATTTTGCTCCGAAATATTTGACAGGTGATCTGTGGAGTGGGAAGATTGAACTCTCAAGCCCGAGCCTGGTCCGGAGGCACGGAAACTGCTTCGACTGTTTCATAGAGGGGCCAGAGGCGTTGAAGAGCCGCGCTGCGGGCGACCGCCGCGAGGAGAGGACAGCATGCAAACACTGGAGCTGAAGAACGAGGGGACGGCGCGGGGAGTGGGCTGCGGCGCCGCGGTGGGGTGGCGTATCCGCGTTACGGCGGCGATTGGAGCGTTGGCGCTAACCAGCAGCGCACAAACGGGCCTCGAGATCACCAAGCTGGTAAAGGATGGGCTGACGACGGTTCCCACGGGTCAATCGTTTGCCTACATCCTGCGATACCGGGCTGCGAGCACTGTGACCAACTTTCACGGTGTGATCCTCGACGATGTGTTGCCTCCGGGCCTTGAGTTTCAAGGATTGACCGGTACCGTCCATGTGGACTCCTATACGTACACCGCATCCAACCGGCTGCTGCGCATTCGCTTCATCAACCCGCTGCCGGCAGGAAGCACGGGCGAGATTGAGGTGCAGGTGCGTTTCACACCCGGTTCCACCCTATCCGGTACGATTGCCACCAACACAGCGACAATGAGTTCCAGTAATGCGCCGCCCGCGACCGCTCCACCGGTGACGATTACCGCGCTGGCGACCAACCGGGCGACGTTGTCGAAAACTCTGGCGGGGGGGACAGTGCCGCTGGACGAGAACGTGACCTACACGATCACGCTGAACAACAATCAGACAGTGGGATCGCTCAATCTCACCAACGTGACACTAGTGGATGCGCTGCCTTCCGGCGCCGTGTTTGTGGCGGCGAGCGGTGGAGGCATGTACAGCGCCGGCCCCCCCCAGATGGTCACGTGGACGGCTGCAACTCTCAGCGCGGGATCTTCGCTTTCGCGAACACTGACAGTGCGGTATCCATCCGGAGCGTTTCCGCTGGGTGCGCGGATCACCAACCAGGTCTCCGCCACAGTGACGCCGTTGGGCCGGCCGCCGACCAATCTGACGGCGATCGCGGTTCATACGGCCGCGCTGGCTCAGGCGTCCTCGTCGTTCTCGAAAGGTGTCAATCAGAGCTACGTGTATGAAGGTAAGCCGGTTGCAAAGAACTGGACCTTCACGCTGCAGAACACCGGCACCATGCCGATACACAATGTGGTCGTGACGGATGCGATTCCGCGGGAAGTTCGAGTGACCTCGATCAATGTGGGTCAGCCGAGCGGTACGCCGCCCGGATTGCACAGTCCGATCAGCGTGTTCTACATGAAAACTGGTGGCAGCACCTGGCTGCCGGCGCCGGGCAATCCTTATCCGGGCACCTCCTCGGTGACGATTGCGGTATCGAGCCTTGGACTGGGGCCGGGCGAGGATGTGACGGCGATCATGTGGAACTTCGGCACTCTGCCGCCTGGATATTCGATTGGAAGTCTGCAGTTTGCTTCGACGATTCTCGCGACGAATCGGGATGGGCAACCCGTTACTGCCGGCACGGTGATCACGAACACCGCGCGGCTCTCATACGAGGCGCCGTTGGGTACTGCGACCAGCCGTGTCGCGGTGGCGACGCTGCCGGTGCTGACGCAGCGGCCTGTGGCAGAGATAACGAAAAGCGCGGACAACTCGACGTACAACGATGGCGACACCGCGACCTTCACGATTCGGTTGACCAACCGATCGGAGGCCGCAGAGCCGCTGGTCAATCCGGTGCTCGCCGATCTACTGGATCCGCGTCTCGTGTACGAGGTCGGCAGCTATACGATTGTCAGCAAGCCGGCGGGCGCACCGGATCCGGTGTTCGAAACGGTCCCGAACCACGGGGGGAGCGGTCGAATGCTTTTGCGGTGGAAGTGGACGGGCGCTTCCGCGTATTCGCTGCCGATCAACAGCTTCATCGAGTTGCGGTTCCGGGCGCGGATTCCCTCCGGCGCACTCTATGGCACCGTCACCAACGATGCGACGCTCGCGCAATGGGCGAACAGCGCGCTGGACAACGCCAACCTGACCGGCACGCCGGACACCTTTGACCTCGACAGTGACGGCAACAAAACCGAGACCGTGTACTATCGGCGGGCGACCGTCACCATCCGCGCGCGGGCCTCGATGGATTCGGTGAAATGGGTCCGCGGCGAGCTCGACAGCGACTGGTCCAGATATCCGGACGCCGGCATGACGGTGCCGGGAGGGCGGGCCGACTACCGGCTGATTGTGAAGAACACCGGCAACGTGCCGATTCGAGACGTGCAGGTGCTCGATATCCTGCCGGCGATTGGCGACACCGGCGTGATTGACCTCTCCGCTCGCGACACGCAGTGGAAAGCCGCGCTGGCAGGCCCGGTGGTGGCGCCGACGGGTGTCGTCGTCTATTACAGCCGCGAGATGAATCCGGCGCGGCCCGACTTTGTGCCGTCTGGCCCGCCGGGCTCGATGCCCCCCGGCTGGAGCACAAATCCGCCGGCGACGATCACCGACGCCCGCTCGCTGCTGTTCGTGTTCACTAACATCGTGATTCAGCCGGGGCAGGAGTTTGAGCTCTCCTGGCCAATGCGCTCGCCGGTGGGAACGCCGACCGACGGCCGCGTGGCGTGGAACTCGTTCGGGTATTCCGGCACGCGAGTGGACACCGGATCGAAGCTGCTGCCGTCGGAACCGATCAAAGTCGGCATCTGGGTGCGGCCGGATACGAACGCGGTCTATGGGAACCGCGTCTGGTTTGATCTGAACAAGAACGGCATCCAGGACCCCGGCGAGGTCGGCGTGAATGGCATCCGCGTGCGGTTCTACGAGGACAGCGGACCGGGCGGTTTCCCGGACGGCATCATCAACACGAACGAGGACCGCTACGTTGGGTTCACTGTCACCGCGGACGATTTCTACGGCCAGCCCGGCTACTACGTGTTCCCGAACCTGGACCGCGGCAACTACTACGCCGTGTTTGAGATTCCGTCCGCCTACACGGTCAGCCCGCGTGACCAGGGCGGCGATGATGAGGTGGACTCGGATGTGGATGCGGCGACCGGCTTCACGCCGATCACCTGGCTGGCGCAGGAGGAGACCGACCTGAGCTGGGACCTTGGTCTCTGGCTGCCGCCGACGGCGGTGAAGATTATGAAGACTGCGGGCACCGCGCCGGACGGCGGGGTGCACTGGTTCGTGCCCGGAACGGCGGTGACGTACCGGTACGTGGTGATCAACACCGGCGAACTTCCGCTGGTGCGGCTGACGGTGACAGATGACCGGCTTGGCGTGGTGGGGACGATTGCCGGCCCGCTCATGCCGGGGGCCACCTCGGTGTTGACCAAGGTGTCCGGCCCGCTCTCGGCGGGGGTCACGAACATCGGCTCGGTGGTGGGCCACCCGGCGGATCCGCAGGGGCGCGAAATTCCCGGCGCGCCGCCGGTCCGCTCGAATGACCCGGCGGTGGTGATGCCGCTGGCCGCGATCGGCGACCGGGTGTGGTATGACGTGAACCGCAATGGCGTGCAGGACGCGGGCGAGTCCGGGGTGCCGGGCGTTACGGTGGTGCTCTACAACGCGCTCGGCGCGCCCGTCGCCACCAACACCACCGACGCGAGCGGCCTCTACCTCTTCGAAGGCCTGATGCCGGGCGACTACTCGGTGGGATTTGTGCTGCCGGCCGGTTACGCGTTTACGCTGCGCGATCAGGGCGGCGATGACGCGCGCGATAGCGACGCGGACACCTCCACCGGCCGGACGGTTCTGACGAACCTGGAGGCCGGAGAGTACGACCGCAGCTGGGACGCGGGCCTCTGGCGGCCGGCGGCGATCGGGGACCGGGTGTGGCTCGATACGGACCGCGACGGCGTGCAGGATCCGGGCGAGCCTGGGATCCCGGGCGTGACGGTGACGCTGTATGACGGCAGCGGCAACGTGGTGGCCACCACCACCACCGATGGGAGCGGGAACTATCTCTTCGATCAGCTCGTGCCGGGCGACTACTCCCTCGGCTTCACGCCGCCGCCGGGCTATGCGTTCAGCCCGCGCGACCAGGGTGGCGACGATGCGAAGGACAGCGATGCCGACGTGACCACCGGCCGGACCATTCTGACACGGCTGGACCCGGGCGAGACGGACCGCACGTGGGATGCGGGTCTCTATCTGCGGCCGGCCTCGCTCGGCGACCGGGTGTGGCACGATCTCAATGCGAACGGTGTGCAGGACGCAGGTGAGCCCGGCGTGCCCGGCGTCACGGTGCGGTTGTACGACGCGAACAGCAACGTGGTGGCCACCACCACCACCGATGCGAACGGGAACTACCTCTTCAGCGAGTTGACGCCGGGTGACTACTCGGTGGGCTTCACGCTGCCGCCGGGCTACGCGTTCAGCGCGCGCGACCAGGGCGGCAATGACGCGCAGGACAGCGACGCCGACCCCTCTACCGGTCGCACGATCGTGACGACGCTGGAGCCGGGTGAAAACGATCTGACCTGGGACGCCGGCATCTGGCAGCCGGCCTCGCTGGGCGACTTCGTGTGGTTCGACGTGAACCAGAACGGTGTGCAGGACGCGGGCGAGCCCGGCGTGCCGGGGGTGCGCGTGGTGCTGCTGCAGGGCGGTGTGCCGATCGCCTCGACGGTGACCGACGTGAACGGTCTGTACCGCTTCGATCTGCTGCAGGCAGGAACGTACGAGGTCGAGTTCGACCTCTCGACGTTGCCCGCGCAGTACAAGCCGACCGTCCGCGGTCCGATCGGCGGTCCCGATCCGACGGACAGCGACGCGGACGTGAACACCGGCCGCACCGGGCCGATCACGCTGAGCTGGGGCCAGCACGATCCCAGCTGGGACCTCGGCATCGTGCCGCGCTCCGCGGACGTGTCGCTGACGAAGCAGCGGCAGCCCATCGCCGAGTATCCGAACAAGTGGACGATTCCGCTCTCCAAGGGTCAGCAGTTCGTGGACGGCGACTACTGGCTGCGTCTCGAATATGACCAGCCGAGTTTCGACGTGTGGGGACCGGGCAACCTGAAGAGCGGTGTGAACATCTCGAAGGGCTGGCATCACCTCGCCGGCCGGTTCCGCCGAGGCCCCAATTCGTGGGGTCCGCACACGATGGAGATTCTGGTGGATGGGGTCGTCGTCGCGACACGAACTGCCACCGGTACGACGGATCCTTCCACCGCACCGCTGGTGCTGGGTGCGTACCTGGGCAACAGTTACTGGTTCGCAGGGCTGATGGACGAGGTGCGGCTATCGCGCGGCGCGCGCAGCGATGCATGGCTGCGCGCGACGGTGGCGCAGCAGCGCGACCCGGCGGCGTTCGTCGCGCTCGGAGCCGAGCAGCCGGGCTCGCTGCCGGGCTATGCGCACCGCCGGGTGTTGACCGTGAACGGTGCGCTCGTTAGCTCGCCGCTGACGAACTTCCCGGTGCTGGTGAGCTTGACCGATCCGTTCCTGATGACAAAGGTGCAACGGCCCGACGGTGCTGACATCTCCTTCACGTTGCCGGACGGCACGCCGCTTGCACACGAGATCGAGCTCTTCTCGCGCGACAGCGGCCGGCTCGTCGCGTGGGTCCGCCTGCCGCTGCTCGCGTCGGGCACGCCGACCGATTTCGTGATCCACTACGGCCATTCGAGCCCGCCGCCGCCCGCGTACGCGCCCAGCGCGGTCTGGGACGACGGCTTCATGATGGTGCAACACCTGAACGAGGCCTCCGGCCCGGTCCGCGACTCAACCACGAACGGCAACCACGGTGTCGTTTCCGGCGCCACGCCGACGCCGTGGGGCATCACGGACGGCGCGTTCGCGTTCGACGGCCTGGACGACAAGATCACGATTCCGGACCACCCGACGCTCCAGTTGAACAGCACCGATTTCACGATTGAGCTGTGGGTCAGCCGACGCGCGGTGGCGGCGGACTACTTGTTCCAGCTCACCGTCCGCAACGACGGACCTGATCCGGCCGATGGGGTCGTGATTGCCGACCCGCTGGCGCCGGCGTTCCGCCTCGTCAGCGCGACGGCGACGCGCGGCGTTTACGCGGAGCCGCCGGGGCTCTGGACGATCGGCACGCTCGGCGTTGGCGAAACTGCGACGCTGTGGATCGCGGCCAGCGCCCGCGGCTGCGGACCGCTGACGAATCTCGCCGAGGTCGCGGCGCAGCAGACACCGGACCCGGACTCGACGCCCAACAACCGCGCGCCGGGTGAGGACGATCTGGCCTCCGTGGTGGTGCCGGGGCCGACCGGAGCGCTGGCCCGGGTGCAGTTGATCGTTCGCGCCGGTGCGGCTGCAGACGGGCAGATCCTGACCATCCCGGCTGGCGATCCGGTGGTGTACACCTATCAGGTTCGCAACACCGGCTCGGCGCATCTGGCGGACATCGCCGTCACTGACAGCCGGCTGGGCTCGATCGGCACGATTCTGGGGCCGCTGGCGCCCAACGCGAGTGTGACGCTGACCGCGACGGTCGCGTCGGTTTCGGAAGCGGTCACGAATGTGGGCAGCGTCACTGCGCGACCGGTCGGGCCGGGAGGTGTCGAGCTGCCGTGCGACACCGGGCCGGTGAGCGCGACAGACGATGCGATCGTGCACATCGCGGTGCCACCACCGCCGACGCCGGGACTGTCGGTCGTGAAGATTGCGGTGGGGGCGGCGGACGGCGCGGTGCTCACGGTGGTGAACGGATCGCCGGTGACCTACATCTACACGGTGCGTAACACCGGCAACGTGGCGCTGACGAACATCGTTGCGACCGACGACAAGCTTGGCGCGGTCGGCTCCGTGCCCTCGCTGCCGGCCGGCGGCAGCCTCAGTTGGACCGCGCGGCTGGACAGCGCCACGGCTGACGTGACGAACGTCGTCGCCGTCACCGCGCAGTATGGAGCGCAGACCCTCACCGCGCGGGATGATGCGGTGGTGCGCGTTACCGATCCGGCGCCCGCGATCCAGGTGGTGAAGATTGCGCTGGGGGCCGCGGACGGGGCGGTGCTGAGCGTCGAGGCCGGCGCGAACGTGACCTATTCGTACACCGTCCGCAACATCGGCAACGTGCCGCTGAGCAACGTGACCGTCACCGACGACAAGCTCGGGACGGTGGGCACGGTGGCGTCGCTGCCGGTCGGTGGCCAGGCGGTGTTGACGAAGACCGCGCTGAACGTGCAGGCGGATGTGGTGAACGTCGCAACGGCGACCGGGCAGTACGGCCCGACCACCGTCAGCGCGCAGGACGATGCGGCGGTGGTCGTCGTTGCGCCGAGCGGCGCGGACCTCTCGCTGCGGAAGGAGGTCGTGACGAACCTCGTGCCGCCGGTGCAGTGGTGCATCCCGATTTCGAAGGGCGAGCAGTTTGTCGACGGCGATTACTGGCTGCGCCTCGAACACAACGAGCCGAGCTTCGATGTGTGGGGGCCAGGTAACCTGAAGAGCGGCATAGAGATCACCCGCGGCTGGCACCATGTGGTCGGCCGGCTCACCCGTGGCCCGGCGGCCTGGGGTCCGCACAAACTCGAAATCCTCGTGGATGGCGTGGTCGTCGCGACGCGCACCGCGTCGGGAACGATCGACCACTCTACCGCGCCGTTGATCCTCGGGGCCTATCTCGGCAACAGCCACTGGTTCGGCGGGCGGATGGATGAAGTTCGGATCTCGAAGCGGGCGCGGTCGACCGCGTGGCTGTTGACGACCTGGCGTTCGATCGCACGGGCGGGCGAGTTCGTCCAGGTGGGGCCGGAGCAGCCGGGTACGCTGCCGGGCTATGCGCGGCAGCTGCCGATCACCGTGCGCGGCGCGCAGGTGGCCGGTACCCTTGCGCAGTTCCCGGTGCTGGTGCAGCTAACGAACGCGGCACTGCAGGTGGCGAAGGCGGATGGATCGGATCTGGTCTTCACGCTGCCGAGCGGTGAGGTGCTGCCGTTTGAGATCGAGCTGTTCGACGCGACGACCGGCCGCCTGACGGCGTGGGTCGCGCTGCCGCTGTTGCAGGCGGGTATGGACATGCCGTTCCTGCTGCAGTACGGCAACCCCGGCGCCCTGTCGCTCGCGAACCCCTCCGCGGTTTGGGACGGCGACTTCGTGTTGGTCCAGCACTTTGACGAGCTCGTCGGGCCGGTGCAGGACTCCACCGCGTTCGCGAACCACGGCACCGCGTACGGGGCCTCGCGCACCGAGCTGGGGCTGGCGGGCCCCGCGTACCGGTTCAACGGCACGTCGGACAAGATCGTGATTCCAGACAGCGCCAGCCTGCATTTGGACACGACGAGCTTCACGATCGAAGCCTGGTTCAACCGCTCGGCGCTCGAGGCGCAGCACACGTTCCGATTGACCGTTGCGAACGGCGGCCCCGCCACCGCGCCGCTCGTTGCGGTTGCGGACCTGCTGCCGTCCGAGCTGCGGTATCTGGGCTCGACCGCGAGCGCCGGCGCGTACAACCCCTCCAACGGCCTGTGGATTGTCGGCAGCCTGCCACCCGGCCGCTCTGCGACGCTTCACATCGAGGTGGACCGCCGGGTGAGCGGGACGGTGACGAACACCGCCGAGGTTGTATCGGCGGGCATTGCGGATCCGGATTCGACGCCGAACAACGGCCTGCCGGGTGAGGACGATCAGGCCTCTGCCGCGGTGCCGGGCACATCAAGCCCGCCGCCGTCGGGAGGTGGTGGGTACGTCGAACCGCCGGACTTCAAGGTCAACAGCATCGCCTTCGTGCCGGACCCGCTGACGCGCGGCGGTACGTTCACCGCGCGCGTGACGATTGAAAATGCGGGCGCCGCCGGCGCGCCCGGCCGGCTGGCGGTCTGGATCCACAAGCCTGCCGCCGCGGTTCCGGGCGAAGTCTCGGACGCGTCGGTGAGTGTCGGCGTGATGGCCAAGGGCGAGAGCCGCACGATTGAGTTCCCCGGCCTGGTGGCGCCGACCGCGAAAGGCACCTATACCTTCCGCGCGTTTATTGACGCGGACGGCGCGGTGGCCGAAAAGAGCGAGGGCAACAACCAGAAAACTCGCACCTACGGCTTCTATTGAGCCGGTGAGGAGCACCGGTGCGCGCGTCCGATTTCGAGCGCATCGGACCGCGTGTTCCGGCAGGCGGTGAATCCATCCGCGAGGGTGGGAGTAGCCCGCCGTACCCAAGGATCGCCCGCTCATTGGTCAGCATTCGACGTTGCCCGCTCTTCGCAGTGACCGTTCTCCTCGGAGTGTACCCCTCCGGTTGCCCGCGCGGGAGGGTGGCGGCTCGCGACTGGCCCGCTCGCATGTTCGTGATTCCGTGGCATTCGCCTTCACGGCCCGCGTGGACGCGGTCCTCCAGACGCGCCGTGTGCAGCTCCCTTGCCGTCATGCCTGCACGTAGAGGAGGGGCGGCTTCGACGCCGACCGATTCGTCTTCCGCCGCGTAACCACCCGGTTGCCCGTGGTTCGCACTGATTGGCCAGGCGGGAGTTTGCCCCTCCGATGGGCGATCAACCCATCGGTGAGTCCGAGGGGCGGTGGTTGCGCTCTCCAAGGGGGGCACCCGCGACCTTCCGGCACGCGCGATACCTGAAAGCGACTCGCGCACAGGTGTGTTTCGCTCGCCTGCACAAGGCCGGCCATGAGCGCGGCTTCGGGCTGCTTGAGTCAGTGAGACTGCAGAGTTTGGCGGCCGGATCGGGCGGCAAAGGGCGGACGAATGCACTACAGTCGGCATTGGGCGTGAGGACGCCCAATGTCTTAGTTCGGACGGATTGCGTGTCCGGCAGCCGTTGTCCGCCGGTGTGCTGTGAACCGATGGGAGCCGATCAATGAAGGCATCGATCATGCGAACAGACGAGGGGGGACGATCGGGAGGCCGGGTGTTCTGGCGTGCTCTTTGGTTCGGATTCACCGCCGCTGTGGCTGCGAGCGCACAATCTGCGGACGTTGTCGCGCCCGGCGCGGAGGCCGGCGGCTGGACTGCGATTGCCGCCCGTGCAGAAATCGCACCGATCTTCTCGTTTGCGCCCACTGGGGGTTATCGGCGCGGCCAGGTCTGGGTGCTGGCGGGTGGTGGCCGAACTGGCGTCAACGGATGGTGGCGGCGCGCTTTTCCGATCACGGGCGGCCGCTGGTATCGCTTCCGTGCGGTCTATCAGGCGCGGAATTTGCCCCATCCCGATCGCAACCTCATGGCGCGGATCTCCTGGCATGGCGCTGACGGGCGCGCTGCTTCCTTTGATGTTCCGCCGGAGGCAAGGGTGTGGGCGTTCAAGGTATCGGAGGCCCCGGCCGAGACGCCTTGGCCGGCTCGACCGGCAGACGAGCCGGGTTGGGAGGAGCTCTCCGGCGTCTACTGGGCACCTTCCAATGCGGCGTCCGCCGTCATTGAGCTGCAGATGCGCTGGGCGCCGGAGGGGATGGTTCGCTGGAGTGGTGTCGAGCTGGAGCCAGCCGCGGCACCCGCCCGGCGGCCGGTGCGCGTGGCTGCGGTCCATCTGCGACCATCCGCCGGTCGAAACCCCGCAGACAAGCCGCCTCAGTTTGCACCGCTGATTGAGGAGGCCGCCCGACGCGGTGCGGATCTGGTGGTGCTGCCGGAAGTGCTGACGTACTACGGAACTGGCAGAACGATCGCGGACTGCGCGGAACCGATCCCCGGTCCGTCCACGCGTTATTTCGGCGAGCTCGCCCGGCGACATGATCTCTACATTGTGGCGGGGCTGGTGGAGCGCGAAGGCGCTCTTGTGTACAACGTCGCGGTGCTGATCGGCCCCGACGGCGAGGTCGTCGGACGCTACCGGAAAGTGACGCTGCCGCAAGAGGAGATCGCGCAGGGCGTCGAACCCGGCGGTACGTTCCCGGTGTTCGACACGCGGTTTGGCCGGGTCGGCATGATGGTGTGCTACGACGGTTTTTATCCGGAGGTCGCGCGCGCGCTGGCGCACAGCGGGGCCGAGATCATCGCGTGGCCGGTATGGGGCTGCGATCCGCTGTTGGCGGCCGCGCGCGCATGCGAGAACCGCGTCTGGATCGTCAGCAGCACCTACATGAACAGCGGCGACGGTTGGATGCGCACCGCGGTATGGGATCCGCGCGGGGAGGTGGTGGCGGCCGCCGAGCAATGGGGTACGCTCGCCTTTGCGGAGATTGATCTCGCCGCGCGGTATTTGAAGTACAATCTTGCGGACTTCCGCGTGATCTGGCCGCGGCACCGGCCGCCGGTGCCGCTGCAGATTGCAGCGCCGTGCGGCGCAGGCCCCTGAGGCGCCGGAGGGTTTGACCGCGAGCGGCTCGCCGGGTATTCTTGCGCGTCCCGTCTCCCCGTGCCGCAGCGGAGCGCGGGTGTGGGGGCAGGGCGAACAGAGGAGCACGAAAGACCATGGCGATCAAGGTTGGTATCAACGGGTTTGGCCGGATCGGGCGGCTGGCGTTTCGCGCCGCGATCGAGCGGGGCGACGTCGAAGTGGTGGGCATCAACGACTTGTTCGACTCGAAGCAGCTGGCCTACCTGCTCAAGTATGACAGCCTTCATGGCAAGTTCGCGGGCAGTGTCGAGGCGGCGGAGGGCGCACTGATCGTGAACGGAAAGCGCATCCGGCTCACCGCGGAGAAGGATCCTGCGAACCTTCGCTGGGGCGACGTCGGCGCGGACTACGTGCTGGAGTGCACCGGACTGTTCTTGGAGAAGGCGAAGGCGGAGGCGCATCTGAAGGCCGGTGCGCGGCGAGTGGTGATGAGCGCGCCGTCGAAGGACGACACCCCGATGTTTGTGATGGGGGTCAATCACAAGACGTACAAAGGTGAGGCGATCGTGTCGAACGCCTCCTGCACCACGAACTGTCTGGCGCCGATTGCGAAGGTGCTGCACGACAACTGGGGAATTGTCGAGGGGCTGATGACAACGGTGCACGCGACGACAGCGACGCAGAAGACAGTGGACGGCCCGGGTGGGAAGAAGGACTTCCGGGGCGGCCGCGCGGCATCGGGCAACATCATTCCCTCCTCCACCGGCGCCGCGAAGGCAGTGGGCAAAGTGATCCCGTCGCTGAAGGGGAAGCTCACCGGCATGGCATTCCGAGTGCCGACGTTGAACGTGTCGGTGGTGGATCTGACCTGCCGTCTCGAGAAGGCGCCGGGTCCCGATGCGGCGAGCGCGTATGAGGCGATCAAGGCGGCGATGAAGGCGGCGTCGGAGGGCGAGCTGAAAGGCATCCTCGGCTACACGGAGGATGAGGTGGTTTCGTCCGATTTCAACCACGATCCGCGCACCTCGATTTTCGACGCGAACGCCGGCATCATGCTGAATCCGACGTTCGTGAAGGTGGTCGCGTGGTACGATAACGAGTGGGGGTATTCGAACAAGCTGCTGGACCTGATCCTGCACATGGAGACGGTCCGCTAAGACTGCCGGCCCCGGCGGAAGCGGGATGCCGGCCGCGCGTCGGCATCCCGCGACGCGTTTCGGGGGGCGGCGGACGGAGGCGACAGGCATGAACAAGCTGACGGTTCGCGATGTGGATGTCCGCGGGCGGCGTGTGCTCTCGCGGGTCGATTTCAATGTGCCCATTCAAGATGGCCGCGTGGCGGACGATACGCGCATCCGCGGCGCGCTACCGACCATCCAGTACATTCTGGACCACGGCGCCTCGTTGGTGCTGATGAGCCATCTCGGCCGGCCGAAGGGCAAGGGATTCGAGGCGGCGTTCTCGCTGCGGCCGGTGGCCGACCGGCTCGCCGAGCTGCTGGGGCGGCCGGTGAAGTTCGGGCCGGACTGCGTTGCGGAGGAAACGCTCGCGATGGCGCGCGCGTTGAGGCCCGGTGAGGTGATGCTGGTGGAAAACACGCGGTTCTATCCCGATGAGGGCAAGGTGAAGCTGCCCGACACCGCCACCGAGGAGGAAACGAAGGCGGCTAAGGCGAAAGCGAAGCAGCAACAGGCGGAGCTGGCGGAGAAGCTCGCGAAACTGGGCGACGGCGAGGTGTTTGTGAACGACGCGTTCGGATCCGCCCATCGCGCGCACGCATCGACCGCGCTGGTATGCAAATACTACCGGTACAACGTCGCCGGTTTCCTGATGGAGAAGGAGATCGAGTACCTGAGCCGCGCGCTCACCAATCCGGAGCGGCCGTTTGTGGCGATTCTCGGCGGCGCGAAGGTCAGCGACAAGGTGAATGTGATCCAGAACCTGTTGACGAAGGTGGACGCACTGCTGATCGGTGGTGCGATGGCCTACACGTTCTACCGCGCGCGCGGCCTGCCGACCGGCGATTCGTTAGTGGAAGCAGACAAGACCGAGCTGGCGCGTGAGCTCTTGGACCGCGCCGCTGCGGCCAACGTGAAGTTGTTGCTGCCGGTCGACCACGTGATCGCGGACAAGTTCGATGCGGCGGCGGCGACCGAGATCGTCGGCGAGCGCGGCATCCGCGACGGCTGGCGCGCGCTCGACATCGGGCCGGAGACGGTCCGCAAGTTTTCCGAGGTGATTCGGGGCGCGAAGACGGTGGTGTGGAACGGCCCGATGGGATGCTTTGAGATGGAGCCGTTCGCAAAGGGCACCTTTGCGATTGCGCGCGCGATCGCGGAGACGAAGTGTCTGAGCATCATCGGGGGCGGTGACAGCGTCAGCGCGGTCAACCGTAGCGGTCTGGCCGACAAGATGAGTCACATTAGCACCGGCGGCGGCGCGAGTCTGGAGTTTCTGGAAGGGAAGGAGCTGCCGGGCGTCGCCGCGCTCACGGATCGCGCCTGAGTCCAATGGGTGGAGGTGTTCGGATGCGAGAGCATGCAGCGGCGTTTGCGGCGGTGACGCTGCTGCTGTGGGGCGTGCGCGTGGCGCTTGCGGCACCAACTGGCGGCACGTTGGAGCTCGGCGTGACGATCCGCGGCGACTCGACCGGGTTCGGGCCGCGCCACGTGGTGGCGGTCTGGATCGAGGATGCGCAGGGGCGGTGGGTGCGGACGCTGGCGGTCGAAGGGCGCAAACAGTGGCGGCGGCTGGAGGCGTGGCGGGCGGCGGCGGGCCGCCTGGCCGGCCCGGACGCGGTAACCGGCGCGACGAGGACCGACTGGGGTCGCCTCACGGCCAGTTGGGACGGTTTGATGGCGGGTGGAACGCCCGCGCCGGACGGTGAGTACCGTGTCCGGATCGAGACGACCTGGTGGAATGGTGCGGGGCCGCGGGTGGACAACTTGAAGTTCACGAAGGGGCCATCGCCGCAGCAGGTCACCCTTCCGGACACCGGTCCCTTCCGCGAGATCCGCCTCGACTGGAAACCCGCTGCTCCGCCGTCGCAGTAGAAATCCGGCAGATTTCATCTGGTCCTCATGCGCGGCAGAAGGGGGCCAGGTTGTGGTCCAGCGCTGGCGGCCCGGCAGCGCACACAAGGGCGCTCCACCGCAGCGCAGGGGGGAGCGCGATCAACCCGCTCGGCGGGGTCATCCTGCGGAGAGGCCGCCGCGCCGGCGCACGAGGAGCTCCCGCATGTGCTTCACTTGAGAATTTCGAACTGGGAGGTGAAGTCGACGGAACTGGCACCGGCCGCCCGCGGGATGATCGCCACTTGGATCAACCCCTTCGGCAGTTTCGCGAGCTGCGGTGCCTGCCAGTTGGTCACCAGCAGGATCTTCGGGCGCGGAGTCGGCAGTGCGCTCATCTCGCCGGCGGCGAGCAGCGGCGGCGGGACGAACAACACCACCAGCTTCGCAGAGGCGTGACGCCGCAACAGCTCTAGAAAGTCGTTCTTGCGAAGCGCCTCGCCCGTGCGTTCGATCTGCGGGTTGATCGGGAGGCGCTCTTCGGCGCGAAGCGTCAGGCCCCGTGCTGCCAGCCCCGCGCGAATGCCCGCGATCGCGCGCGCGGAAAATGGATCCGTGAGCTCGGGCGTCCGCTCCACGTCCACCAACACGACATCGCCACCGGCGCCGGCGAGCGCGACGGCCTCATCCAGCGCGGCGGCGGTGAGCGCATCGGCGGCCTGGTGGACTTCGGCCGGGACGGACGGCTTGCGCCGGCACCCCGGCGCGGCGGCGAGCGCCACCAGCAGGACCACGCCCAGTGTTCCGAGCCGGCGAAGTGAGAGGGGGAGCAGCTTCATCACAGGTCTCCGGGCGCGCTACCAATAGAGGTCCACCGCCGCGATATAGGAGTAGGTGCGATACATTGTTTGCCGCGGCTTGTCGATCACGCCGCCACCGCCGGTGCAGATCTTGCAGACCTGGGGGCGAGCGGGGCCGGCGTGCGGGAAGGTCAGCCAGAACCGCACCTTGTCGCCCTCCAGCGGCGAGGGGCGCGGGGCGGAGCAAACGTCTGCCAGCAGCACCATGCTTTCATTGAGATCGGTGCTGCTTTGCGGATAGGGGGTCTTGTATTTTTCGACCGCGCCTTCGGGCGCGCCATTGTAGGCGTAGCCGATGCGGAACTCGTTGTACTGGGCCTGGGAGGTGTTGGGGTTCATCCAGTTCTGCGGGCCGCGGTTGACGGGGTCCTGGCGCATCAACGAGGGGCAGTACCAGATCAGCGGAGGCAGGCCCTGTCGGGTCATGTAGGCGGTGATGATCTCGTTTTCGCCGAGATGAAACGTCGCGGGGTTGTCTGCGTTGGCGGGGGGAAGACGGCCGGCATTGTCGGCGGCATACTGCATCACGACCTTGTAGCACTGCGTGAGATGATTGCTGCACGCGGCCTGCCGTGCTTTTTCGAGCGCCGGCCCGAGCGTGGGCACAATCAGCATCATCAGGATGGCGATGATGCCGATGATCACCAGCATTTCGACCAGCGTGACGCCGCGGCGGGGTGCGATCGGTCGTGTCGCGTTCATGGCCTGCATGCCTTTGCGGAGAAGATGCCATCAGCCGGTTGAGTTGTCACGCGCCGCGGTGCCGATGCGGTTCGCGCGCGGTTCGCGAGGCGCGCATACTGTGGGCTTTCGGTGACGATCCTTTGGAGAGCGAACGCATGACGACACCGTCCAGTTCCGTCCCCCCGCCGGGGGCGGCGGCGCGCGCGGACGAGCCCGCGCGCCAGGCAATGCGACTGCATCCTTTTTATCGCGGAAAGATCGAAACGGGGATCAAGTGTGCGGTCCGCAGCATGGAGGACTTTGCGATTTGGTATTCGCCCGGCGTTGCGGCACCGTGCCGGGCGATTGCGGCGGACCCGGCCGCGGCCGATGAACATACGAACCGCTGGAACACTGTCGCCGTGGTCAGCGACGGGAGCCGCGTACTAGGGCTGGGGGACATCGGTCCGCTCGCTGCGCTGCCGGTGATGGAGGGCAAGGCGCTGCTGTTCAAGTACCTGGGCGGGGTGGATGCGGTGCCGCTGGTGGTGGATGTGCACGAACCGGAGAGCCTTGTTCGGTTGGTGCTGGCGGTGCAGCCATCGTTCGGTGGGATCAACTTGGAGGACATCGCGCAGCCCAAATGTTTTGAGGTGCTGGATCGGCTGCGGGCAGAAGCGGCGATCCCGGTGTGGCACGACGACCAGCAGGGCACCGCGACCGTGATCCTCGCGGGGCTGATCAACGCGTTGAAGGTGGTCGGCAAGCGGCTGGAGGAGGTCCGGATTGCCTTTATCGGCGCGGGCGCCTCCAACACGGCGGCGGCGCGGCTCGCATTTGCGGCGGGCGCGGACCCTGCGCGTTGCCGCGTCGTGGACCGCGGTGGGATCCTCGGCCGGCATCGATCGGATATCGCGCGGCAGCGGGGTGAATATGCGGCGAAGTGGCGACTCTGCGAAATGACCAACGCGGACGGAGCGACAGGGGGCGCCGCGGAAGCGATCGAGGGGGCGGACGTCGTGATCGCCTGTTCGACGCCGGGACCGGGGACGATCCGGCCGGAATGGGTCCGGCGGATGCGGGAGGGGGCGATCGTGTTTGCGTGTGCAAATCCGGTGCCCGAGATCTGGCCGTGGGAGGCGGCGGAGGCGGGGGTGGCGGTGTTTGCGACGGGACGGTCGGACTTTCCGAACCAGGTGAACAACTCGCTGTGTTTCCCGGGGCTGTTTCGCGGCGTGCTCGACGTGCGGGCGACGACGATCACCGACGGCATGTGTCTGGCGGCGGCCCGTTCGCTGGCGGAGTCGGTGGGTTCCTCGCTACGGGCGGACCGGATTCTGCCGACGATGGAGGACTGGGAGGT
Source organism: Kiritimatiellia bacterium (assembly GCA_026417735.1). Taxonomy (NCBI): domain Bacteria; kingdom Pseudomonadati; phylum Kiritimatiellota; class Kiritimatiellia; species Kiritimatiellia bacterium. The sequence goes on along the minus strand of JAOACR010000011.1, from coordinate 18,316 downwards.
GTTCCCGGCGGAGGCGGCGGCGGTGGCGATGCAGGCGCAGGCGGAGGGTGTGGCGCGGCGTCGACTCGCGCGCGAGGAGGCGCACGCGATCGCGACCGCCACGATTCGGCGTGCGCGGGCGATGGCGGCCGATGCGATGCGATTGGGGCACGTGCCGCTGCCGCCGTGAGGAGGCGCTGACGCCCGTCCGTTGTCGAGGAGAGGAACCTCGCGTTCGGCGAGCCGAGAGACCGCGCCTGTCTGGTGCCGATGGAGTTCTTCGCGGCGCCGGTGGAACGGCGCCCTCGATGCGTGTGGCATGCACGCCCCTTGCCGGCGTGATTGGGCGCTGGGACGCCCTGCGCGTGGTTTGACACGGTCGGCCGTGCCGTCTATTCGGAGCCGGATGACATCGGTGGTTCACGTTGAGCTGGGGGAGCGCGGGTATCCGATCGCGATTGGTCGTGGTGTGCTGTGTGATCTCGGTCGCTGGTGGCAGGAGGCGGGACTGGGCCGGCGCTCGCTGGTGGTGACGGACTCGAACGTCGGGCCGCTCTACGGCGAGGCGGTGCGGGCGCAACTTGCGCAGGCGGGCGTGAGCGCCGCGCTGGCGACGGTGGCGGCGGGGGAGGGTTCGAAAACCATCGAGCGGTGGAGCGAGCTGCTGTACGCGGCGGTGGAAGCGGGGTTGGATCGCCGCTCCGCGATCGTGGCGTTGGGTGGGGGAGTGATCGGGGATCTGGCGGGGTTTGTGGCGGCGACCTTTCTGCGAGGTATTCGCTATGTGCAGGTGCCGACGTCGCTGCTGGCGATGGTGGACAGCTCGGTAGGCGGGAAGACCGGGCTCGATCTGCGATGTGGGAAGAACCTGGTCGGCGCATTTCATCAGCCCTCGCTGGTGGTGGCGGACCTGGAAACGCTGCGCACTCTGCCGGAGCGGGAGCATCGGGCGGGCCTGGCGGAGGTGATCAAGTACGGTGTAATTCTGGATGCCGCGCTGTTCGAGCGGCTCGAGGCCAGCGCGGCGAGGTTGATGGATCCGGCCTGGTCGGGCCTGGACGAGGTGATTGCAGCCTGTTGCCGGCTGAAGGCTCGGGTGGTCGCGGCGGACGAGCGGGAGGGAGGACTTCGGGCGATTCTGAACTATGGCCATACGCTCGGCCATGCATTGGAGGCCGCGACAGGCTACGAGCGGCTGTTGCATGGGGAGGCCGTCGCGATTGGGATGGTGTATGCCGCCGAACTCTCGGTGCGGCGGGCCGGACTACGGCGGGAGGAGTGCGACCGGCTGGTGCGCCTGCTGCGCGCGGTGGGTCTGCCAGTGACAGTGGCGGGTCTGGGTGTGGAGTGGGAGCGTGTGGAAGCGGCGATGGGGCTGGACAAGAAGGCGGCAGACCGGGTGCCGCGGTTCGTGCTGGCCGAGACGATCGGGCGGGTCCGGCCCGGCGTTGAGGTGCCGGCGGCGGAACTGAAGGAGGCATGGGATGCCCTCGCTCAGTGAAACGGTGGTCCGCGACTGGCTGGAGCATCTCGGGTTTCTGGTGTGCCAGCCCCGAAAATACCAGGTGGTGGCCCGGGCGAAGCGGCCGGAGGAAGAACCGGACCTTTTGGGATGGAATCCGGCGGCTGCAGGGCCACCGCCGGAGCCGGGCGTGTGGACCGGTTCGACGCTGCGCCGGGTCAAGGCGGTGGCGGTGGGCGTGAAGGGCTGGTTTACCGAGCGGTTCGGGCCCTCGGCATTTCAGGATTCGGCGGAGTTGTTGCGGCTGGGGGCGCCGGACGTGCGGCGGGCGGCGGCGCGACGGTTGGGCGCGGACGATGTGGTTGCGGTGTTGTGTTTGCCGGCGTTGCCGGCCTCGGCGGAGCTGCGGCGTCGCACGCTGGAGATTTTGACCGGCCATGGAATCGCGGGCGTGGTGCTGTTCCGCACGGTCCTGGTGGAGCTGGCGGCGGTGGCGGGGCGCCGGCTCGACTACGACCGGTCGGACGTGCTGCAGTTGCTGCGCATGGTGCGCGCCTCGGGGCTGTTGCGGGACCCGCAGCCCGAGCTGTTCCGTGTTCGGCCTGCGCGCCGCCGTGCGACGACGCGTCCCGAGCGGGGTGCGGCGAGGTCGGAGAACGGCGGCCCGTGACCGAGCGCGAAGCGTACATTGCGCTCAACCTGATGGGCCAGATCGGGCCGGTGCGCGCGCGATCGCTGGCCGCCCGGCTGGGGTCGCTGGCCGCGATTTTTGAAGCATCCGAGCGCGAGCTGTGCTCGGCGGATGGCATCGGTCCGGAGCTGGCGGCGCACATTGTGCGTCGTCGTGGAGAGGTGGAGCCGGTGCGCGAGGAGGAGGCGGCTCGCGGGCTGGGGGCGCGCATTGTGACGCCGGCGGACGCGGGCTATCCCGAGCCGCTGCGCACGATCCACGACCCGCCGCTGGCGCTCTACGTGGTGGGGGAGTGGACGGCCGCCGACCGGCATGCGATTGCGGTGGTGGGTTCGCGCCGCTGCACGCACTACGGCCGCTCCACCGCCGACCGGCTCGCCGCGCAGCTTGCCGGCGCGGGCGTGACGGTGGTCAGCGGGCTGGCGCGCGGCATCGACATGGCGGCGCATGAGGGGGCGCTGCGCGGCGGCGGGCGGACGATCGCGGTGCTCGGCGGCGCGCTGGACCGGTTGTACCCGGCTGAAGCCGGACCACTCGCGGACCGGATTGCGGAGCGGGGCGCGGTGATCTCCGAATATCCACTGGGGCGGGAGCCGGACCGCACCACCTTTCCCTACCGCAACCGGCTGATCAGCGGTCTTTCAATGGGTGTGGTGATCGTCGAGGCGGACCGGCAGAGCGGGGCGATGATCACCGCGGCGCAGGCGCTGGAGCAGGGGCGGCTGGTGTTCGCGGTGCCCGGACGGGTGGACCAGCCGATGTCGCGAGGGCCTCACCAGCTGATCCGGCAGGGCGCACGGTTGGTCGAGGACGCGCGGGACGTCTTGGAGGAGTTTGAATATCTCTTTCCACCCGGCGCGACAACGACGCCCACCGCGGAGGAGCCGGCGCCCGCCGCGTTTGCGTTCAGCGACGAGGAAGCGCGAATTGTCGAGGTGTTGAGCGAGGGGGAGCTGGATGCGGACTCGCTCGCGCGCCGAGCGGGGCTGCCGCCGGCGAAGCTCGGGCCGCTGCTGGTGGGATTGGAAATCAAACGGGTGGTCCGTATGCTGCCGGGCCGGCTCGTCGCGCTGACGGTGAAGGTGCGGCGGAAGGCGCAACCGGAATGAGTTCAACGCTGGTCATTGTCGAGTCGCCGGCGAAGGCGCGTACGCTGGCCCGATTTTTGGGCCGCGACGTAACGGTGCGCGCTTCGATGGGGCACATCCGCGATCTGCCCGAGTCGGAGTTCGGCGTGGACATCGAGAAGGGATTCCGGCCGACGTACGTGGTGATTCCCTCGCGAGCAAAAGTGGTGCGCGAGCTGAAGGCGGCGGTGAAGACGGCGCGACGGGTCGTGCTGGCGCCCGACCCGGATCGGGAAGGGGAGGCAATCGCCTGGCATCTGCGCGAGGTGTTGGCGCCGGCGGCGGAAGGGTTGGAGTTCGTCCGGGTCAGCTACCACGAGATCACGGAGCGGGCGATCCGGCAGGCGCTCGCCGCGCCGCGCGACATCGACATGGCGATGGTGAACGCGCAGCAGGCGCGGCGGATTCTGGACCGCATTGTGGGCTACCGGGTGAGTCCGTTTCTGCGGCGCCGTATCGCCGGCGCCGCCAGCGCCGGTCGGGTACAGACCGCCGCGTTGCGGCTGGTTTGCGACCGCGAGAAGGAAATCCGCAACTTCCGCCCGGAGGAGTACTGGGTCATCGGCGTGCGGGCAGCGAAACGGGTCGAGCCGCGCACGCCGTTCATCGCGCGGCTCGCGAAGGTCGGCGGGGAGAAACCGGCGATTCGCACCGCGGCGGACGCCGACGCGCTGCGGCGCGAGCTGGACGACCGGCCGCTGCGCGTCGTGACGATCGAGCGGAAGACCGTCGAACGGCGTGCGCCGCCCCCGTTTGTGACCAGCACTCTGCAACAGGCGGCAAGTCGGGAGGCCGGCTTCTCGCCGTCGAAGACGATGCGGATTGCGCAGACGCTGTATGAGGGCGTCGACCTCGGTGACGGACCGGTCGGATTGATCACCTACATGCGCACCGACTCGGTCGCGGTGGCGGCGGAGGCGCGCGAGGCGTGCCGGCGACTGATCGCGGAGCGGTACGGTCCCGACTATGTGCCGGCGACGCCGAACGTGTTTCGCAGCAAAGCACACGCGCAGCAGGCGCACGAGGCGATCCGGCCGACCGACGTCAGCCGCACGCCGGAATCGGTGGCGGCGCGCCTGAAGCCCGAAGAGCGGCGGCTGTATGAGCTGATCTGGCGTCGTTTCGTCGCCAGCCAGATGGCACCGGCGCGGCTGGCACAGCTGCAGGTCGAGATTGAGGCAGTCCCGCCGGCTAGCGGGGGGCGGCCGATCATATTCCGCGCATCCGCCTCGAACGTCGAATTTCCCGGGTACCTGGCGGCGGCCGGCACGGAGGCGGTCGCTGCGCCGACGCCGGGGGCGGAGGGCGAGGAGGAGGCGGAGGAGGCGCAGACGCTGCCGCCGCTGGAGGAGGGGGAATGGCTGGACCGGGTCGGTGACTGGCTTGCGGAACAGAAGTTCACGAAGCCACCGCGCCGCTACTCGGACGCGACGCTCGTGCGCGCGATGGAGGAGCGCGGCATCGGCCGGCCCAGCACCTATGCGGCCACGGTGCAGCTGCTCTACGACCGGCGCTACGTGCAGCGGGAAAAACGCACGATCGCGCCGACCGAGCTGGGCATGGCGGTCAACGACTACTTGGCAGAGCGCCTTCCGGAACTGTTCGACATCGGGTTCACGGCCGCGATGGAAGAGCAGCTCGATGAAGTGGAGGAGGGACGCGTGGACTGGCGCGAGATGCTGCGCCGGTTTCACGAGCAATTTCAGGCGTGGCTGACGGAAGCGCGCGGCGCGGATCCTCACCCCGATGCGACCCGCCGCGTGCTGGAGCTGCTCGGACAGGTGCGCGAGTGGATACCCCCCAGAGTGCCGGGTCGGCGCGCCTTCGATGAACGCAAGTTTGTCGAATCGCTCCGCCGCCGGCTCGAGGAGGGCGGCGCTCTGACGGAGCGTCAGGCCGGCGTGCTGCGGCGGATCGCATGGACCTATGCGGACCAGGTGCCCGAGCTGGCCGCGCTGTTGAAGGAGCTCGGCTGGCCATCGCCCGCCGCGGAGCCGGCACCACCCAGCCCGGCCGAGCAGGATCGCGTCAAGCAGCTCTTCGCGGCGTTGGAGGGCGTCAGGTTCGAACCGGCCCGCCGGACGCGTGGGCGCTCGTTCGATGACGCGAAGTTCGTCGCCTCGCTCAAGCGGCAGTTCGAGGGCGGCCGGCCGCTGAGCGCGCGGCAAATGGACGCGCTGGTGCAGATCGCCCGCCGCTACGGCGTTGAACCGTCGGCTGGAGCGCCGCCCGCGGCGGGGGATGCGCCGAGCAGCGCGGAGGAACGCGCCGAGTGGGAGTCGCTGCTGCAGGCCGCTCGGGAGATCCGTGAGTGGAAGGCGCCCAGTCAGTCCCGCGGCCGCACATGGGACGACCGGCAGTTCTTCGAGTCGCTCGAACGCCAGTTTCGAGAAAAAGGCCGGCTGTCGCCGCGGCAAACCAGCGCGCTGAGGCGTCTGCTGGCGCGGTATGGCCGCACCGCGGGCAAAGAGGTGCCTCCGCCGGCGGCGCAGAATGATTGATTTACATCTTCACTCGACGTTCTCCGACGGCCAGCACACGCCCGAGGAACTGGTGCGCGATGCGGTGACGGCCGGACTGACGGCGATTGCGCTGACGGACCACGATACGATCGCGGGCTGGGCGCGGCTGGAGTCTTCGGCGCTGGCCGCGGGCATTCGGCCGGTCCGCGGTGTCGAAGTCAGCGCCGCGCACGCGGACGGTCCGTTGCACATCCTCGGCTATGGTTTTGCTGGCGAGCTCGGAGAGCTGTGCAGAATGCTTGAGCAGTTGCAGCGTGGCCGGGAGGAGCGCAACCGCCAGATTGCGGAGCGGCTGGACCGGTTGGGAGCGGGGGTGCGGATGGAGGAGGTCCGCGCACTTGGCGGTGAGGGCGGCCAGATCGGGCGGGTGCATTTTGCGCGCGCGCTCGTTGCGGCCGGACACGCCGCGACGACGCAGGAGGCGTTTGATCGGTGGCTGGGGCGGGGCCGGCCCGCGTACGTCGAGCGGTTCCGCTTTCCCGTGGCGCAGGTCATTCGGGTGTTCCACCGCGCCGGCGGGCTTGCGGTGCTCGCGCATCCCGGTCTGATCCCGGCGGGCGAGGCGCGGTTGGAGCAGATCGTCCGTGAGCTGGCCGCCGAGGGACTCGACGGCCTTGAGGCGATCCACTCCCGGCACGGTTCCGAACAGGTCGCCCGGTTTCACGCGCTGGCGAAGCGCTACGGGCTGGTGGCGACTGGTGGATCAGACTTTCACGGACCGGACGCCCGCAACGCGAGTGACGCCGGCACGGTGGGGGGTGTGCCGGTGCCGGATGAGGTGCTCGCGGAAATGGACGCGCGGCGCGCCCGGCTCAGCGGCCGGTCCCCGCTGCGGTGGGCGTAGAGCCGCCGCCCGTTCGCGTCACCTTCGGGCCGATGTACTCGGTGGCGACGACGACGTCGTCAAACCATACCGTCTGACGCTCGGGCCAGTGCGCACGCGTCGGGTCGGACTGGTCCATGCCGTAGTGCTGAAGCCAGAAGCAGTTGATTTTCAGATCCGGCGAGAGACGCCAGCGCAGGCCGGTGAACTCCGCAATCCGGCGGCCGTCCAGCCACATCGCCTGCCGGCCGTCGGCGCGGTCGGGCGCGGAGTTGGCCTCGATCATGAACTCCCAGCACTGCCATCGGTCCAGCGCGGGCAGCACGCGGGCCGGTCCGGCGGCGGCGCCGCGCTCCGGGCCCGGCGGGAAGAAAAAGTTTCCATAGTATCGGCCCGTGGGGCGGTCGAGTTCCATGTCGAGGAAATAGGTGTACATCGCCAGCTCACCGGGCGGGGGGTTGCGGCCCCAGGCGAACCACGGCTCCATGCCACTGCAGAACCAGGTGCCATCCGGGCGCAACCCCGCCTTTCCGAAGGCCGACCAGCGGTTGGTCGGCGAGTTCGCCAGCAGCGTGACGAAGTGGTGCGGATAGCGATAGTCCGCGGAGAAGCGCACATAGAAGCGCGCGTGCACGCGATCGGCGCCGCGGAACCACTTCTTTGCGTCCTGGCCGGTGTTTTGTCCTCGGATCATGGTCATCCGCGCGCAGAACCGGCCCGAGTTCGGCGCATCCTCCACAACCTCCGTCACCCCGCGCAGATGGTCCCAGCGTTCCATCGTGCCGGTCTCAAAGTTGTCCGCGAACAGCACCGCTGGATCGCTGGCGATGCCGGCATCGTCGGGGTGGCGGGCTGCGATTCCGAGCTGCAGCTCGCCGCCCCAACACGTGAGCCCCCAGAGAAGACCCAGGGCAAGCAGCGCGGCGGTCTGCAATGTCCAAGGGTTGGAGGGTGAACCGGGGCGGGCGTCCAACGCTTGGACGGCCCCGGGCGGTGACACCCCGGGCGCCGCGTTACCGCGAGGGCTCGCGGCGCGCGGCCCAAAGTATCGCGCGGCCCACCAGGGTTCGGAACGAAGGGTGGTCATAGGCCTTCTCGTCGTGGCCGAGCTGCACGTACACCACTCTGCCGCGGCCCTCCTCGCGGACCCATGCGATCGCCGGACTGGCTTTGGGGTGGGTTGTGGTCAGCAGCACATGCACGTCCGGCGCGATCCAGAGCCCACCGTATGTTTCGTCGCGAATGACGAAGTCGTCGAGTCCCTGGGTGATGGGGTGGTCGCGGTCGGCGATGCGCACGTGCACCTCTTCGCCGTGGGAGTAGGTGGATTTAGGTAGCTGGCGGCCGTCGATGGTTTCGGCCTTCAGCAGGAACTTACCGCCGATCAGCCGGGCATGGTCCATGGAGTCGGGGTGGGCGCCGATCGCATGATGGAGCGCGACGAGACCCATGCCGCCGGCAACGAGATCCCGGACGGCCCGTGCGTGCTCGGCGGTGCCGCGGAACATGTCGTAGCGGACGATCACATCGAACTCGCGCTCGAGGCCGGCTTTCAGCCGCTGCAGCGCGTCCGGTAGGCGGTCAATCTCGATGCGGACCCCCGGCAGCGATCGCATCGTTTCGAAGAACGCATTGGTCGGGAAGCCGTGGCCGCCGTAGAGAAGCAGTGCACGGACGGGCTCCTCCGCCGGTGCGTCCGCAATCGGAACCAGATAGAGCGCAAGGGGGAGATAGCGCAAACGAATCGATGAGCGAAGACTGAACATGACCACCTCCGAAAATCCACTACTTCAACCTTCGCACGCGGCCGCCGCGCGGGCAAGTCGAAAAGCGGTGCGCTTGCACGCAGATAGCTCCGATGAAACAATCGGAGAGCCGTGGAGCCAAAGGCGGGTCAGGCGTCATCGCGCCGGGAGGATGACCGATGAGCCCAGAGGGTGACCGAGTCCCAGAAAACGGACATCGAACGCGGCGGCGTTGGTGGCGGTGGTGGTGGCCGTGGGGTGACCGAGTCCCAGGAAACGGACATCGAACGCGGAGAACCGTACCGCCGGACCATGTTGTATTGAACTTGAGCATAGCGGGGGTCGCATTCGAGGGGCGAGCCGAAATCCTTCGGCGCTGCCGGTTGGGTCAGGAGGTGTGGTTGCGTCGCGAGTCCTGGAACGCACACGACTCGAACGCGATCGCAATTTTGGATTCCAAAGGTCAAAAGCTCGGCTATGTTGCCCGGGATTGCGCGGCCCGGCTGGCGCCCCACCTGGATGCTGACGGCCGGCCCCACCAAGCTTATCTGACCTTGCTGCAAGCGGATCTTGCCGGCGGTGTGGTCGGCGCGTCGGTCACGCTCGTGGTGCCGTCGGACTGGTTGAAGGGGCAACTCGGCGTCGGCCGCATTCGGGGCTTTACCTGCGAGCCCCGACAGGATGGTGGCGCGTATGTGTTTGCCGATTGCGAGGAGCAGACGATTCACGAAATTGTCGCGGCGATGTCCTCCCGTTTTCGGGTGTTGCGCCACGGCTATTCATACCGCTGCGCGAGCGACGGCCGGCATTACAAATGGTACATCGCGCTCGAAGACGCGTTTGATGAAGCGAAGATTCGGGAGTTTTTCACCGGCACGCTCGGCTGGTCGCAACCGGCCGAGCGCGGGACCGCTGCCCCAGACCACGAGGCGGCCGAGCTGCAACAGCTTCGGCGTTCCCTGGAGGACATGACCCGCGAACGCGATGAATTGCGCGCCCACAATGAGCGCTTGGGAAGAGAGAATCACCAGCTTGCGGAACAGTGCCGGCAGCTTCAAACCGCCGCGCAAAGAAAGATGACTGAGGCCGGCAAGCTGCTTACGATGATGGAGGAGGAGATTGCGGCGGCGGAAAAGAAAACTGATTCGGAGCGAGAGCTCAGACTGAAAGCGGAGGAGCAGGTCAAACAACTTGAACAGTGGCGGACGGAGGCGGAGCGCGAACTCGAAAAAAAGAGGGAACTGGAAGACCGACAGAAACGCCACAATGCTGAAATGATTGAGCTGCTTTGCGTTCTCTGCCCGAGGACCACGTTCGTTCGGGATTCCCTCGATGTTCTTTTCACGGAGCTGAAAGAGCACCGGCACGCTCTCCGTCTTGTGCACCAACTCGATGGCGGCGAGCATCCGCCGAATTGCAAACGGGTTCAACGGGCGCCGTCGTGGTGGGAGGCTCGCTTTTCGACCGGGGAGGACGACAGTGGGCGGTTGTATTACCGGATCCAGCGCGACAGGTGCGAGGTGTTGGTTTCGTTCAAGAGATCCCAGGACAGAGACGTCGCGTATCTGGCATCGTGCTGAGAGGGGAGACTGACGGGCGCGTCGCGGCGAATCACGGCTGCGGGTATAGTCGTGATGGAGAGGCGAGCAGATGAGCACGACGTCCACCAACGTTCAAACCGCAACCCAGATCTCCGTTTTTGTGGACAACCGGCCGGGGTCGTTGGCGGAGGTCGCCGCAGAGCTGGGCGCGCGTGGAGTGAACATCCTGGCGTTGAGTTTGGCGGAAGGCTTGGATCACGGGTACGTGCGGGTGGTGGTGGATCAGCCGGAGGTGGCCACCGCGGTGCTGGCCGAGCGGCGGCATATGTTTTTCACGCGGGAGGTGCGGCTGGTGGAGCTGGAGCATCGGCCGGGGCGCTTGGGGGAACTGCTCGGGGAATGGGGGCGGGCAGGACTCAACGTGGAGTATTGCTACACAGGCGCGACGCCGGAGGGCCGCCCGCTGGTGGTGGTGAAGGTGGAGCCGCCGGCGAGGACGCCGGCCGGCTGAGGGGGCCGTTGGGGTGCGGATCGTGTTCTTCGGCTCGGGGGACTTCGCGTGCCCGATCCTGGAGGCGCTGCTGAGCGACCGTAGGGAGGAGGTGGTGGGGGTCGTCACGCGGCCAGATCGTCCCGCGGGGCGTGGGCGGCGGCCGACTCCGTGTGCGGTGCGGGTGCTGGCCGAAGCGCAGCGGGTACCGGTGCGGACGCCGGAACGGGTGAATGTGCCGGAGGAGGTCGCCGCGATCGGAGAGTGGGCGCCGGACCTTGTGGTGGTGGCGGACTACGGAGCGATTCTGAAACCGCCGCTGCTGTCGCTGCCGCGTCTCGGCGGAATCAACGTCCATCCTTCGTTGCTGCCGAAGTATCGGGGCGCGGCACCAATCCCATGGGCAATTGCGAACGGCGAGACCCTCACCGGGGTCACCGTGCAGTTTCTGGCGGAGCGCATGGACGCCGGCGACATCATTTTGGCGGAGTCCGAGCCGATCGGGCCGGACGACACCGCTGCAACGCTGCAGCCGCGGTTGGCGGCGCTGGGAGCCAGGTTGCTGCTGCGGGCGCTGGCGCTGTTCGAGCGGCCGCCGGTGCCGCGCACGCCGCAGGACGAGTCCGCCGCAACCTACGCGCCAAAGATCCGTAAGGAGGACGGGCTCTTGGACTGGAACCGTCCGGCCGAAGAGCTTCGGAACCGGATTCGTGCCTTCGTGCCATGGCCGCGCGCGTTCACTTGGCTGCCCGGCTCTCCGCCGATGCGGCTGCAGGTGCTGGCGGCGCGCGTCGAGTCGGGGCGGGGCGTGCCGGGGGAACTGCTGGAGCTGGGGCGTGAAGGCCCGCTGGTGGCGACGGGCGAGCAGGCGCTGCGGCTGCTGCGGGTTCAGCCCGAGGGCCGGGCGGAGATGAGCGGCGGCGAATTTGCGCGGGGGTGCCGGATTGCAACGGGGACACGGCTCGGATAGCCAGCGGCGCTGTCCTCCTCGTCGGCATCGTCCTCGGGCGGCAAGGGGGTCTCGTCTTCGCTTTCTTCGTCGAGGCTCTCGGAGGTCAGCGGGGTCAACCGTCGGAGTTCCTGTTCGCGCCGCCGCTCCACTTCGGCGGCCTGCCGGCGCAGCGGCGCGAGGTCCACGCCGCGTTGCTCCAGCTTCGCGCGGATGGTGTCGTTAGTGGACTCGAGCACCCAGGCGCGCGACCAGTACTGCACCGCCTCGGTTTCGCGCCCGAGCCGCGCGGCGGTGTCGCCGAGGTGGTCGAGCACGGTGGGGTCCTCCTCCGGCAGTGCGGCGAGCGCGCGGCGCAGTTCCGCCTCCGCCTCCGCGTACCGGCCTTGCTGGTAGTAGATCCAGCCGAGCGTGTCGAGAAACGCGCCGTTATTCGGCTCGCGCTTCAGCGCCTCGCGCACGTAGCGCAGCGCGGTGTCGAGTCGTTCCCCGCGCTCTGCCCACATGTAGGCGAGGTAGTTCCAGGCGACGGCGAGGTCTGGATCGAGCCGCAGCGCGGTTTCGAGGCGCTCTTCCGCCTCCGCGCGGCGCCCGCTCCGCTCGAGGGCGCTGCCGTAGGAAAAGTGAAACTGCGCAGTGAGGAGCTCGCGGCCTTCATCGCTTTGCAGCGCGAGCGCTTCGGCCTGTGCGAACATGTCCACCGCGCGCGCGAACCGGTCGGCGCTGAGCGCGTGCAGCGCATCGTACATCGGCACCAGAGGGTCGTCGGGGCGTAGCCGAGCGAGCTCCGCAAAGGTGGCCTCGGTGGGCGTGTGGTCGCGCAGCCGGCGGCCGATGTCGTAGGCCAGCCGCACGAACAGTTCTGCGGCCAGGGGTGGAGGTTCCCAGACCTCGGCGAGCCGGCGGGCGGCGAGCGCGGCGCGCCCCTGATGCTGCAGCGCAAGCGCCTGTTCTATTTTCACCAACAACCGGCCGCGCAGGTCTTCCGCGGCGAGTCGCGACTCGATTTCCTCGTAGGTCCGCAGCGCCTCGGAAAACTGCCGGTCGAGCATCAGCAGCGTCGCGCGTGCGCGCAACAGCCCGACGTGGTCGGGCAGCCGTGCCAGCCCATCCAGAAGCCGCCGGTGCGCCGCTTCGGCGCGTCCGTCCTCCCAGTCGAGCGCGGCCAGCCGCACGTATGGCGCCGCCTCGTGCGGCGCGTCCGCGGCGCACAACGCCTCCAGCTCCGCCCGGCCGGCCTCGCGCTCGCCGATCGCAAGACGGATCTCCGCCACCAGATACCGCGCGAGTCGGCCGACTTGCGGGTCGGCGCGCAGCGACGCGATACGGCGGAGCACCTCGTTGGTGGGGCCGCGCGCGATCAGGCGCTGCGCCAGGCGGGCGCGGACGGTCATGTCGTCCTGCGGCAGGCCGCCGAGTGCTCGCAGCGCCTCCTCCATCCGATCCAGTGCGAGGAGCGCGCGGCCCAGCGCGGCCAACACGCGCCACTGCGGGGGCTCCATCGATGCCAGCGGTTGCAGCAGCGCCACCGCGCGCTCGCGGTCGCCTCGAGCGGCGGAAGGATCGTTGGACTGATCGGCACGGCGCAGCAGCGTCTCCGCGTGTGCGACGGTCCAGGCGGGGTCGCCCTGGGCGCTCATCGTTTCCAGCACGCGCAGCGCCGCGGCCATGTCGTTGCGCTGCAGGAGGAGGCGAACCAGTCGGCTGGCGACCTCCGGCCGGCCGGGTTCGCGGCGCCACAGCGTTTCGAGCAGGCGCAGGGCGGCGTCCGCGTCGTTGAGCGCGAGGTACACATTGGCGGCACTCAGACCGGCCTCGACAGAGTTGCTGGCGCTGCACGCGATCGCATCGAACGTGGTGCGCGCCTCGCGCGCAGCAGGGGAGTTGGTGTTCGCGTCTCGCAATCGCACCGCGAGCCGGCCGGCGGCGCGGATCAGCTCGGGGGTAGGCGGCGCAGCCGATGCGGCGCGGCGCAACGTCGAGATCGCATCCGCGGCGCGGTCTCGGTCGGCCAGCAGCTCCACCGCGAGCGCGACCAGCTGCGCGTCCGCCGGTGCGCGGGCCAGCCCCGTCTCGAGCGCACGGATGGCGTCCTCGGCGCGTCCCTGCATCGCATAGATCGCGGCGAGCAGCGCGACGATTTCGCGGTGGCCCGGATGCCGGCGCTGGAACTGTTCGAGCGTTGCGGTGGCGCCGGCCAGGTCGCGCCGGCCCCACTGCAGGCGGGCGAGGTCCCGCACGGGGGTGGGCGCAGCCGGGTCCCGTTCAATTGCTCGGCGAAGCTGCTGTTCCGCCTCGTCGGCGCGCTGCTCGCCGAGCGCGACGACCGCGGCGCCGTAGGCGGCGAGCGCAGTAGGATCGGGGCCTTGCGGCGCGCGCGGGGCCGACACGCATCCCGCCGCCACTGCGGCGACCGCCAGCATTGGCAGCGCGCGCCACGGCCGCTTCCAGGGGACGGAGCTCATCTGCGGCGGGCGGGGCCCGGCGCCGGTCAGCTCTTCTTGTGGCGCAGAAGACGGCGGCGCTTGCGCTGCTTGTGCTTGTTCATCTTCTTGCGCCGCTTCTTTTTGATGCTGCCCATGGATGCCTCTTCGCAGTCGGGCCGTTGGGACCGCGCCCTAGGGCACAATCTTGTTCAGCCCGATCTCGATGATACCTTCCGCGCCGGCGGCCTTCAACGCGGGCAGCAGGTCGCGGACTTGCCGCTCTTCGACGACGGTCTCCACGGAGCGCCACTGTTCGTCGCTCAACCGGCTGACGGTCGGGGCATGGAGAGCGGGCAGCTGCCGCAGCACCGCGTCGAGCCGCTCGGCGGGGACGTTCAACTTCAGCAGCACGCGGCCCTGGGCGCGCAGCACGCCCTGCAGCAGCATTGCGATCTGCTCGATCTTTCGGCGCTTCCACGGGTCGGCCCAAGCGGTGCGGTTGGCGATCAGCCGGGTGGTGGACTCCAGCACCGTGTCCACGATCCGCAGGCGGTTCGCGCGCAGCGAGGCGCCGCTCTCGGTGAGTTCGACGATCGCGTCCACCAGCTCCGGCGCCTTCACTTCGGTTGCGCCCCAGGAGAACTCGACCTCCGCATGCACGCCGTGCCGCTCGAGGTAGCGGCGCGTCAGGCCGACCGCCTCGGTCGCGATGCGGCGGCCCTCGAGGTCGCGGACGGAGCGGATGGGGGAGTCTTCCGGCACCGCGAGCACCCAGCGGACGGCCCGGAAGCCGCGCTTCGCGTAGCAGAGCTCGCAGACCTCGATCACGTCGGACCCGTTCTCCTGGATCCAGTCGTACCCGGTGATGCCGGCATCGAGGTGGCCGTTTTCGACGTACCGGCTAATCTCCTGTGCGCGGATCAGTCGGGCGCGGATCTCCTCGTCCTCAATTTCTGGAATGTAGGAGCGCTCGGTGGCGCGAATTGGAAAACCCGCCTTTTCGAACAGTGCGAAGGTCGCCTCCTGCAGGCTGCCCTTCGGCAGCCCGAGGGACAGCACGGGTCGGTTTTCGGTCGCGTCGCTCATCGTCTGGTCTCCCGGCCGCTTGGCCGCGCAGAGTGCGCGCGCGGCGGCGGCTTGTCAAATCCAGCGCACCCGGCGGCCCTCGATGCGCAGGCGACCCTGCGCGAGCAGTTCGAGCGCCTCCGGGTAGGCGAGGTGCTCCTGTTCTTGGATGCGGGCATGCAGCGTTTCGGGCGTGTCGTCGTCGAACACTGGCACGGTGCGCTGCAGGATGATCGGGCCGGTGTCCATGCCCTCGTCCACGAAATGCACGGTGCAGCCGGTCACCCGTACGCCGTACTCGAGCGCCTGCTGCCAGGCGCGCAGCCCTGGGAACGCTGGCAGCAGGGAGGGATGAATGTTCACGATGCGGCCCGGATACGCGGCGATCACACCGCGTTTCAGTAGCCGCATGAAACCGGCCAGCGCGATGGTATCTGCGCCGTACGCGCGCAGCCGTGCCAGCAGCCGCTGCTCCGCTTCGCCCTCCACCTTCGTGCGCCACGGCCCGCAGTCGATGTGTTCGGCGGGTATGCCCGCGCGTCGCGCGCGCTCGAGGATGAACGCGTCCGGCACGTCCGACAACGCGCAGACGACCCGCGCATGCAACCGGCCCGCCGCGATCGCGTCGAGAATGGACTGGAAGTTGCTGCCCTTCCCCGATCCCAGTACTGCCAGCGACAGCATCGCTCTCTCCTCGCATCCCGGTGGTCGCCCCGCTTCAGCTCTGGCGCTGTTCGGCCGCTTCGCCGTCGGGGCCATCCTGAAACAGCTGCGCCGCGTCCGCACGGGGACCCGGGAACAGTTCCGCCAGCGCCTCGGCCGGCGAGCGTCCGAACATCCGTTCCACCTCGTTGAACGCGGCACGGGGATACCGGAGCACCCCTTCGAGCCGACCCGTTGACGAGTCCTCAACCACGAAATCAACGTCGTCGCCGCCGTCGGCCGGTCGCCCCGCGAACCGGAGGCGATGCCGGGCGGGATCGAGCCGTTTCGGATTGCGCGAGAGCATCAGGTACTTCACGTATTCGACCAGCCTCTCGTCCAGTCCCGCCTCTGCGATGAAGATCCGCTCAACGAGCTCACGCCGCTCATGCACCAGCAACAGCCGCAGTGGCAGACCGCCGGTGTGCTGTTCGATTTGCGACTCGAGCAAGCGGAACTCCTTCGCGACCCGTTCCGGATCGCGCACCCCTTCCGGCGCCCACCAGATGCCGAATCCGCGGCCGGGGTCGAGATAGAGCAGCGGCTTGTCCACCCGGAACGACAGCTCGCAGGTGGGGCACTTCACCACGTTCAGGCGGTTCTGCAACACCTCGTCGCGGGCGGAGGGACGGTCCACGAGATTGACCGCGTCCCACAGCTCGACCTCGAACTCGTCGCGACAGCGCGGGCAGCGGATCGAATGTTGGCGGCTCGATGACATGGGTGCCATTGTCGGCGATGACCGCTAGCGGGCCAAGCCGGCCGCAGCGCGCGCGGAGCCGGGCGTGGAACGAAAGCTGCCGTTGCGCAGAAAGTGCACCGTGAGGCGAATCACCTCTTCGTCGAACATGATCCAGGTGTGCGAGCAGGGCACGAGAAGGAACTCCTTCATCCCGGGGACGTGCGCACGGGCGACTGCGACCTTGCCGTCGTCGGCGCCGGGGATCCATGCGGAAAAGAGCGGGTTGAGGGAGTGCCGGCCGGCGATGACGCCGAGCTCGAACCGCACCGGTTCGAGCGCTCGCAGCGGTGAGGAGGGCAGGGTGCCCAGCGCGCAGCCGGCCGGTCCGAGCAGGCGGCGGCCGAGGTTGGACGCGGCGAGGCGGTCGGCCAGCTCGGAACCGCGGCCGGGCGGGGCGAGCATCACGACGCGGCCGATGAGCATCTCCGGATGCCTCGCCGCGTACATCCACAACAACACGCCGCCCATCGAGTGGGTGACCGCGTGCGGCGGACCGTCCCCCGCGGCGTTGCTCCAGAACGGGTGCAGGCGCTCCACGAGCCGGTCCAATGGCTCGCGCTGCGAGGGGTAGTCGAAGAGGACCGGCCGAAAGCCGGCCTCACCCAGCCGGCGCGCAAGCCAGCTCATCGAGCGCGAGGTTCGGCCGAGACCGTGAATCAGTACCACTGGCGGACACTCCGCTGCGCGTGCGGAGATGGCGAGGAGCGCTGCCGCCGCGATGACGCGACGGAGCCGGCCGCTCCGCGGCAGGGGCGGATCATCCCGCGGCGGGCTTGAGGGGCCGACCCGCGCGGCGTGATGGCGGAGGGTCACGGCGGCGGGATCGGTGCCCGGTTGCTTGCGGGGGGGTGGCACGGCTCTCTATCATCGCGCCGTCTTCATGAAGAACAAGTTTCTCGACCGTCTGATCGATCGTCTTGGCCGTGTGGATCCCGGCAGTTTGCAGCTGCAGATCCTGCATCTGGCGCGCGAAAAGGGGTTGCTGGAGACAATTTTTCATTCGATGCAGGAGGGGCTGGTGGTGCTGGACGCGCGGGGGCGCATCGAGTTTGCGAACCGCGCCGCGGAACGGCTGTTGGGGTTTTCCATGGAGGAGGCCCACGGCACGCGCATTGGGCGGTATTTGCGGGAGGTGGACTGGGAACAGGTGCTCAGTCTGGACGCGGCGGAGTGGTCGCGGCTGTTGAGCCGCGAAATCGAGGTGAACTACCCCGAGCACCGGTTTCTCGCGTTCTATGTCGTGCCGTTGCGGCGGGATAGTGCGGACGGTGCGCCGCCCTCCTCGGGAGCGGTGCTGATTCTGCGCGATGTGACGCGGGAACGCGAGAACGCGGCGCAGTCGTTGGAATCGGAGCGGCTGCGCGCGGTGACGCTGCTGGCGGCCGGCGTCGCGCACGAGATCGGCAATCCGCTGAATTCGCTGCACATTCATCTGCAGCTGATCGAGCGCGCGATCGCACGGCCCGGTGGCGCCACCGCGCAGGAGCTGGCGGAGCTGGTGCGCGTCGCGCGGACGGAGGTCGAGCGGCTGGACCGGATCATCACAGAGTTTCTGCAGGCGGTGCGGCCGGTGAAGCCGCAGCTGGAGTCGGCAGATTTTGGCGAGCTACTGCGCGACGCGCTCGCGTTTCTCGGGCCCGAGCTGTCCGACCGCCGGATTCTGGTCGAGACCGAGATTCCGCCCGACCTGCCGACCGCCCGGGTGGACCGGGGCCAGATCCGGCAGCTTCTGTTCAACGTGATCAAGAACGCGGCGGAGGCGATGAGCGGCGGCGGTGTGCTGAGGGTGACGGTCGGCGCGACCGACCGGTTCCTTCGCTGCACAATTCGGGACACCGGACATGGGATGACCGCTGAACAGATGAGCCGGATTTTTGATCCGTACTACACGACGAAGCCCGGCGGCACGGGGCTGGGGATGATGATCGTGCAGCGGATCGTGCGCGACCACGGCGGCGAGATCGAGATTCACAGCGAGCCGGGCGGCGGCACCGCGGTGACGGTGTACCTGCCGCGGGAGGACCGCCTGATTCCTGTCTCTTATACACATCT